>JAHFRL010000185.1 GCA_023266235.1 Betaproteobacteria bacterium | reverse complement strand
GATGTCGACGATCGGGATCACGCGCTCGTAGGCCATGCGCGTCGGGCCGATCACGCCGAGCGTGCCGACCACCTGGCCGTCGACTTCGTACGGCGCGGTGACGATGCTGCACTCGTCGAGTGGCACCAGTCCCGATTCGCCGCCGATGAAGATCTGCACTCCGTGCGCGCGGCTCGAGATGTCGAGCAGCTGCAGCAGGCCCGTTTTCTGCTCGAACAGCTCGAACAGCTTGCGCAGCCGCGCCATGTCGGCCGACAGGTCCTGCACCTGCAGCAGGTTGCGTTCGCCCGAGATCACGACCTCGTCGGTGGCTTCCTGCAGCGCCTGGCTGCCGACCTCGAGCGCTGCGGTCATCAGCTGCGACATGTTTTCGCGCAGCTGCTTGAGTTCGTCGTGGATGCGGCGCCGGATTTCCTCGAACGAGCAGCCGGCATAATTCTGGTTCAGCATGTTCGCGGCCTCGAGCAGTTCCGATTGGGAGTAGCTCATGTCGGTGATGATGATGCGGTTCTGCACGTCGCCTTCGGGCGAGACGATGATGAGCAGGATGCGCTTCTCCGCCAGGCTCACGAATTCGATGTGGCGGAACATCGCGGCGCGGCGTGGCGTCATGACGATGCCGGCGAAATGCGTCAGATCGGACAGCAGATGCGAGGCCGACGCCACCAATTTCTGCCGGTTTTCGGTGTGCAACTGGCCTTCGAGCTGATGGATTTCGACGTGGTCGAGCGGCTTGATCTTGAGCAGCGTGTCGACGAAAAAGCGGTAGCCGCGCGACGTCGGTATGCGTCCCGCGGAGGTGTGCGGGCTCGCGATGAAGCCCATTTCCTCGAGGTCCGCCATCACGTTGCGGATGCTGGCCGGACTCAGGTCGAGTCCCGACATCCGCGACAGCGCGCGCGAGCCGACCGGCTGGCCGTCGGCGATATAGCGTTCGACCAGCGCTTTGAGCAGCGTTTGCGCGCGCTCGTTGAGTAGCGGGATTTCGTGCGCCATGAATTTATTCTACACAAATCGGCAGCCGCCGGGGTAAACGGTGAACGGTAAACGGTGAACCAGGAAGGGGAAACGGCTTTTTCGCATTTGCCGTTCACCGTTCACCGTCAACAGTTCACGGCAAATTATGGTTTAATGCGGGCATGAATCCGTCATTCAAGACCGTCGGGCTGATCGGCAAATACAAGAGCCCGGAAATCGCCGAGCCGCTGCTCAGGCTCGGCGAATTTCTGGCCCGGCGCGGGGTCAAGGTGCTGATCGACCGGCTCACCGCATCGCACATCGGCGACAGCAAGTACCCGGTGCTGGTGCTCGAGGAGATCGGGCGCCAGGCCGATCTTGCGATCGTGCTCGGCGGCGACGGCACCATGCTCAACATCGCGCGCACGCTGGCGCCGTGCGATGTCGCGCTGGTCGGCGTCAACCAGGGCCGGCTCGGTTTTCTGACCGATATCTCGATCGACACCATGATCGAGACCATCGGCAGCATCCTTGACGGCAAGTACGTGACCGAAGAGCGCATGCTGCTCGAAGCCGAAGTGTTCAGCAAAGAGCAGAGCGTGTTCAACGTGCTGGCGTTCAACGACGCGGTCGTCTCGAAGGGGATCAAGGGCAGCATGATCGAGTTCGAGGTCCGGATCGACGGCAAGTTCCTCTACGCGCTGCGCTCCGATGGTTTGATCGTTGCCACCCCGACCGGTTCGACCGCCTATGCGCTGTCCTCCGGCGGCCCTATCATCCATCCGGCGCTGTCGGCGATGGCACTGGTGCCGATCTGCCCGCACACGTTCTCGAGCCGGCCGATCGTGATCAGCAGCGACAGCGTGGTCGAAATCATCATCAGCAGCGCGGCCGACGCGCGCGTCTACTTCGACAGCCATTCGCGCTTCGACCTGCACGAGCAGGACCGCGTCATGGTGCGCCGTTACGGGCACACGATACGCTTGCTGCATCCGGTCGGGCACGATTACTACAACATGCTGCGCGCCAAGCTGCACTGGACTGAGTTTTATTGACCGGGAGACGAGAGGAGTGAGGCGAGAGGCGTGTAAAGGCGCTCGTCGCGGCGCGCGTGTCGCGCGCCGCCTGCCGTTTACCCTTCACCCTTCACCGATTTTTAATGCTGCGCGCGCTCAACATCCGTGATTTCGTGATCGTCGACCGCATGGATCTCGAATTCACATCCGGTTTTACGGTGCTCACCGGAGAGACCGGCGCCGGCAAATCGATCCTGATCGACGCGCTGGCGATGGTGCTTGGCGAGCGCGGCGACGCCGGCGTCGTGCGGCAGGGCGCGGACAGGAGCGAAATCAGCGCTGAGTTCGAGGTGGCTCTGCTCAAACCATTGCAACGCTGGCTCTCCGCCAACGACCTCGCCGGCGATGACGATGCGTGCCTCATGCGGCGCGTAATCGACAGCGGCGGCCGCTCGCGTGCGTTCATCAACGGCCGCGCCTGCACGCTGCAGCAATTGCGCGAGGCGGGCGAGCATCTGGTCGATATCCACGGCCAGCACGAACATCAATCGCTGATGCGCGCGGCGGCGCAGCGCGGGTTGCTCGATGCCTACGCCGGACTGGGTGATGCGGCGGACGCGGTCGCGGCGGCATGGCGCCGCTGGCAGGATATCCGGCAGCAACTCACGGCGCTCGAGACCAATGCCGCGGCATTTGCCGCCGAGCGCGAGCAGCTGGAATGGCAGGTGCGCGAGCTCGACGCGCTCAAGTTCGATCCCGACGAATGGCAGGAGCTGCTCGCCGAGCACGCGCGGCTGGCGCACGCGCAGAGCCTGATCGAGGGCGCGCAGTATGCGATGGACGCACTGTCCGAGGGCGACAATTCGAGCGTGACTCAGCTCGCCGCGGTATCGTCGCGGCTTGGCCAACTGCTCGATTACGACGCGCGGCTGAAAGACATCATCGACGTTATCGCCTCGGCGCAGGCGCAGGCGCAGGAAGCGGTTTACATGCTGCGCGACTATCAGCAGCGCCTCGATCTCGATCCGCAGCGCCTGCGGGAAGTCGAGCAGCGTCTCGATGCGGTGCACGCCAGCGCGCGCAAATACCGCGTGACCCCGGACACGCTGCCGGAAGCGCTCGCGCGCGCCAAAGAGCGGCTCGATCAGCTCGGCGGTAGCGGCGACGTCGAGACCGTGCGCCAGCGCGAAGCCGCGGCCCGCGATGCCTACCTGAGCGAAGCGAAGAGGCTCAGCGCAGGGCGCAAAAAAGCCGCCAGAAAACTCGCCGGGAAGGTCACGGCGGCGATGCAGACGCTGGCGATGGCGGGAGGCAGCTTCGAGGTGGCGCTGAATCCGCTCGCCGAGGGCAATGCAAGCGGGCTCGAGCAGGTCGAATTTCTGGTGTCGGCGCACAAGGGGATTGCGCCGCGGCCGCTGGCCAAAGTCGCCTCCGGCGGCGAGTTGTCGCGCATCAGCCTCGCGATCCAGACGGTGACGAACGAAATCGCGCAGGTACCGACGCTCATCTTTGACGAGGTCGACGCCGGCATCGGCGGGCGCGTCGCCGAGATCGTCGGCCAGATGCTGAGGAAGCTCGGCAAGCAACATCAGGTGATGTGCGTCACGCACCTGCCGCAAGTCGCGGCGTCAGCGGATCAGCAATGGCAGGTGACGAAGACCGCCGGCGACAGCAAGGTGCTGAGCCACGTCACGGTGCTCGGCGACCCGCAGCGCATCGAGGAGATTGCGCGCATGCTCGGCGGGGTTAAAATCACCGCAACCACACGCAAGCATGCGGCGGAAATGTTAGGAGCGGTGAATGGTAAATAGTGAATGGTGAATGGGAAATGGAGAACGGAGAAATCTGCAACGCGGCGCCCTGTGTGCTTTTCACCAATCGCTATTCACCATTTACTATTCACTGTATTTAGAGAAGGAGCGAGTGATGAGCAAGAAAATCACATTGGTAGTACCGGAAGCCCCCGTGCCCGCGGCGGGGGCGACCGCGGAGCAACGCAAGCTCGCAACGGGCGGACTGCGTCTCGGCATACTCGACAACAGCAAGGGCAACGCCGATCACCTGCTCAAGTTCCTGGTGGAGGGGGTCAAGGCGCTGGTGCCGGTCGCGTCGGTGGTGTCGCTGCGCAAAGGCAGCGTCAGCCTGCCGGCGCCGAGGGAAATCCTCGACCAGCTTACCGCGGAGGCTGATTTCGTCGTCAGCGCGATGGCCGACTGAGGGTCTTGCACGTCGTGGAGTGTCCACGACATGGCTGAGCTTCGGAAACGCGGTCTGGTCACCGCCGTCATCTGCTCCGATCCTTTCCTCAAGCTGGGGAAAACGCAGGCGCGCGTGTTCGGCGTGCCGGATCTGCCGCTGGTGATGATCCCGCATCCGCTGGGCGGGCTTTCGCTCGAGCAGGTGGAGGGACGCGCCTTGGTGGCGATTCCGCAAGTGGTCGAGCTCATCAAGGAGCAACTCAAATGACCGGCCTTGCCGAACTGCTCAAGACCCAGGGAGCGAGCGTCGAGGCCGAAGACGACTTCGAGAAAATAAACAAGCTCTATCTCGAGCGTGGCTGGGGCGACGGGCTGCCGATCGTGCCGCCGACCGCCAAACGCGTGGAGCAGATGCTCGCGTACTGCGACCGGCCGTGGAACGAGTCGATCGCGAAGATGGCGCCGCGCTACGGCGAAGCGACACCGCTGCGGCTTGCCGCCAACGCCGTGATGGCGGGTTGCCGGCCGGAGTATTTTCCGCTGCTGATGCTCGCGATCGAGGCGATGTGCGAAGAGCCGTTCAACCTGTACGGGGTCCAGGCCACGACCCACCTGTGCGCGCCGCTGGTGATCGTGAACGGTCCCGTGGCCAAAGAACTCGGGATCAATTCCGGCCACAACGCGTTCGGGCCTGGCACGCACAGCAACGCGACCATCGGGCGCGCGATTCGCCTCGCGCTGGTGAACATCGGCGGCGCGATTCCGACGCAGGGCGACATGTCCACCTTCGGCGCGCCGTCCAAATACAGCTACCTCGTGGCCGAGAACGAGGCGGCGAGCCCGTGGGAGCCGCTGCATGTCGAGCGCAGCTTTCCGCAAGAGGCAAGTGCGGTGACTGTAGTCGGCGCCGAATGTCCGCACAACGTGAACGATCATGAAAGCATTACCGCGGAGGGCATACTCACGACGATTGCCGGCACCATGGGCATCGCGGGATCGAATGACGTCTACTACGCGGCACAGCCGGTGGTCGTGATGGGCCCGGAACATGCTAAGACGGTGGCGGCGGGCGGCTACACCAAGGCCGACGCCAAGCGCTTTCTGCAGGAACACGCGAACCTGCCGCTCGGCAAGTTCTCGCAAGAAAACATCGAGCGCCGCTTCCGCGTCACGTTCAAGGAGAAATACGCGACGGCCGGCCCGGACGCGCTGGTGCCGATGGTGCAGCGCGCCGAGGACATCATCATTGTGGTGATCGGTGGCGCGGGCAAGCACTCGGCGTACATCCCGACGTTCGGCGCGACCAAGGCGGTCACGCGGGCGCTCAAGCGCAAAGACGGGCAGTTGGCGCGGTCGGTGGAGGAATTTCGGCGCAGCTGAAACCTAAAGCCTAAAGCCTTGCCGCCAAGGACGCGAAGGACGCGAAGGAAAATCAGAATTAGCCGTCAAAGCCGATCCTGAACTTGATTCAGGAACGCTCAGGATGCACGGAAGAACCGGTCAGGAATCGCGCGTCCTTGGCCGTGATCGGCGTCTCGCGCCTAAATCTCGACCTGCGTTCCCAGTTCAATGACGCGATTCGGGGGGATGCTGAAGTAATTCACGATACTGCCGGCATTTCTCACCATGGCCGCAAAGAGTCGCTCGCGCCACATCGCCATTTCATCCCCGGCGCTCGGTATGACGGTCTCGCGGCTGAGGAAGAACGAGGTTTCCATCATGTTGAACTCGAGGCCGCGGTCCCGGCACAGCGCGAGCGCCTGCGGCACATCGGGGCTGTTCATGAAGCCGAAGTAAAGCTTGATTCGATAACAGTGGTGTCCGAGGGGCTCAACCGTAACGCGCTCGTTGAAGGGCACCCAGGGGATGTCCTTGAATATGACGGTCAGAAAGACGATGCGCTCGTGGATGACCTTGTTGTGCGAGAGGTTGTGAAGAAAGGCGTGCGGGACGGCGTCGGGATCTCCAATGAGGAAAATCGCGGTCCCCGGGACCCGATGCGGTGGATTTTCGAATAGCGAATTCAGAAACGGCTCCAGCCGGATCGCCGAACTCCGGAGCCGCCCGAACAAGATTTCCCTACCACGACGCCACGTCACCATGATCGTGAAAATCAAAGCACCCATCGTGAGCGGGAACCAGCCGCCTTCGATGAACTTCAGCAGATTTGCCGAGAAAAAAGCCGCATCAATCAACAAGAAGAAACTTGTTGCAAGGATGCATAGCGACAGGTTGTAATGCCAGCCGTAGCGCACCACGAAAAAAGTCAGGAGCGTCGTGATCAGCATGGTCCCGGATACGGCCAAACCGTAGGCCGATGCCAGGTTGGTCGAGGAGCCGAAACCGATGACGGCCGCAATGATCGCGATGAGCAGCGTCCAGTTGATGCCCGGAATATAGATCTGCCCGACCTCTTTTGCGGACGTCTGAACGATATTCGTACGCGGCAAAAAGCCAAGCTGTATTGCCTGTTTGGTTATCGAGTATGTTCCCGAAATCACCGCCTGCGAGGCGATTACGGTGGCGGCCGTGGCAAGGGCAACCATCGGAAACAGGGCCCAGCCGGGAAACATCAGGTAAAACGGGTTTTCAATGGCCCTGGGGTTGCCGATCAGCAACGCTCCCTGCCCGAAATAATTCAGGGCCAATCCGGGAAGCACGCACGTGAACCACGCGAAGCGTATCGCGCCTTTCCCAAAATGGCCCATGTCGGCATACAGCGCCTCCGCGCCGGTTACCGCAAGAAAGACAGCACCAAGAGCCACAAAGGATGCGAAGCCATGTTGAGTCAGAAATCCGAATGCGTGCATGGGATTCAACGCGCGGAAGATTTCCGGTGCCTGCAGGATATTGACAACGCCAATCAGCGCAAGCGTTGCGAACCAAATTATCATGATCGGGCCGAACAACGCTCCTACCGTCGACGTGCCCCAGCGTTGAATTGCAAACAAGGCGATCAGGACCACGACGGTGAGCGGGACCACGTACGGCTTCAGGACCGGGGTCGCGACCTCCAGGCCTTCGATCGCGCTGAGCACGGAGATCGCAGGGGTGATCACGCCGTC
>JAHFRL010000010.1 GCA_023266235.1 Betaproteobacteria bacterium | reverse complement strand
GATGTCGCACTTTTGTTCGCGCGCGACCTGCGAGATCTTCTGCCACGGCACCATCACGCCGAGGTTGACGACCTCGTAGTTGTTGCACTGGAGCACTACGCCAACGATGTTCTTGCCGATATCGTGCACGTCGCCTTTCACCGTCGCGAGCACGATCTTGCCCTTGGGCCTGACGTCGCCCGACTTCACCTTTTCGGCCTCGATATACGGCACCAGGTGCGCGACCGCCTGTTTCATGACCCGCGCGGATTTGACCACCTGCGGCAGGAACATCTTGCCCGAGCCGAACAGATCGCCGACCACGTTCATGCCGTCCATCAGCGGGCCCTCGATCACCTGGATCGGCCGCCCGTCCTGTTTTTCAACCTTCCGCCGCGCTTCCTCGGTGTCCTCGATGATGAAATCGGTGATGCCTTTCACCAGCGCGTGGGTAAGGCGCGCTTCGACCGGATTTTTGCGCCATTCGAGGTCTTCGACCTGCGCCTTGCCGCCACCTTTCACCGTCTCCGCGAATTTGACCATGCGCTCGGCGGCGTCCGGCCGGCGGTTGAAGATGATGTCCTCGACGTGCGCGAGCAGGTCTTTGGGAATCTCGTCGTAGACGCCGATCTGGCCGGCATTGACGATCGCCATCGTCAATCCCGCTTTGATCGCGTGATAGAGGAACGCGGTGTGGATCGCTTCGCGCACCGCGTCGTTGCCCCGGAACGAGAACGAGATGTTCGACAGCCCGCCGCTCACCCTCGCGTACGGCAGCGTGTGCCGGATGATGCGCGTCGCCTCGATGAAATCCTTGCCGTAGTTGGCGTGCTCCTCGATGCCCGTCGCAATCGCGAAAATGTTCGGATCGAGAATGATGTCTTCCGGCGGGAAACCGACTTCATCGATCAGGATGTGGTACGCCTGCTTGCTGATGTCCACCCGGCGCTCGAGCGTGTCGGCCTGGCCTTTCTCGTCGAACGCCATCACCACGACCGCCGCGCCGTAGCGGCGCGCGAGCTTCGCGTGCCTGACGAACTCGTCCCTGCCTTCCTTCATGCTGATCGAATTCACCACGCACTTGCCCTGCACGCATTTCAGGCCCGCTTCGATCACTTCCCACTTCGACGAGTCGATCATCACCGGCACGCGCGAGATGTCGGGCTCGGACGCGATCAGGTTGAGGAATTTCGTCATCGCCGCCTTCGAATCGAGCATCGCCTCGTCCATGTTGATGTCGATCATCTGCGCGCCGTTCTCGACCTGCTGGCGCGCGACCGACAGCGCCTCGGCGTAATTGCCGGCGAGGACCAGGCGCGCGAACGCTTTCGAGCCGGTGACGTTGGTGCGCTCGCCGACGTTGACGAACAGCGTATCGTCGCCGATGTTGAGCGGCTCGAGCCCCGACAGCCGCGTCTTTTTCTCGATCTCGGGAATCTGGCGCGGCGGAATGCCGCGCACCGCATCGGCGATCGCCCTGATGTGCGCGGGCGTGGTGCCGCAGCAGCCGCCGACGAGGTTGACGAAACCGCTTTGCGCAAACTCCTTGATCAGCCTCGCCGTGTATTCCGGCGTCTCGTCGTAACCGGTTTCGGCCAGCGGGTTCGGCAAGCCGGCGTTCGGGTAGGCGGAAACGAAGGTGTCGGCTATGCGCGACAACTCCTCGATATATGGCCGCATCAATTGCGCACCGAGCGCGCAGTTGAGCCCGACCGCCAGCGGTCGCGCGTGGCACACCGAATTCCAGAACGCTTCCGTGGTCTGGCCCGACAGCGTGCGGCCCGAAGCATCGGTGATGGTGCCTGAGACGATGACCGGCAGCCTGACGTTATGCGCTTCGAAATATTGATCGATCGCGAACAGCGCGGCTTTTGCGTTTAGCGTGTCGAAAATGGTCTCGAGCAGCAGCAGATCGACACCGCCTTCGCTGAGGCCGTGCACCGCTTCGGTGTAAGCGGCGACGAGTTGGTCGAACGTGACGTTGCGGAAAGCGGGGTCGTTGACATCGGGCGAAATCGACGCGGTGCGGTTGGTCGGCCCGAGCGCCCCGGCGACGAAACGCGGCCGGCCGTCTTTACGCTCGAACTCATCGGCGACGGAGCGCGCGAGTTTCGCCGCCTCACAGTTCAACTCGTGCACCAGGTGTTCCAGCGCGTAATCGGCCTGCGCGATTCCCGTCGAGTTGAAAGTGTTGGTCTCGATGATATCGGCGCCGGCCGCGAGATATTGCACGTGAATCTCGCGGATGATCCGCGGCTGCGTCAACGTGAGCAGGTCGTTGTTGCCCTTGAGGTCGCGCGCGAAATCCTTGAAGCGCAGACCGCGATAGCCCGCCTCATTGAGTTTGCAGCCCTGGATCATGGTGCCCACCGCGCCGTCGAGGATGACGATGCGCTCCGTGAGCAGCCTGACCAATGCGTCTGAACGATGCATGCCGAAAGCAAAAATAAAAAACCCGATCCGCGGGCGCCGATCGGGTCACGCCGCTTAGCAGGATTTGTTTAGACACCCGGCCGAAGTCACGTCAACCTCACCGGCGGCGCCCGCAAGCAATGCTCGAAATCGGCGCAGAATTAAAAGGTTACGCGCAGAAGGCTGAGTTGTCAATCAACGCCGCAGCGGTTCACGCGCGGCGGCGCCGATTCGCCGCGGTTCACGCGCGGCGATATACTAGCGGCCTTTCATAACCATCAATATCGGCATGGATCACCTCGAACCCAAGCAGGCCTACGAATTCCTGCACAAGAACCCGGATGCGGTATTCATCGACTGCCGCAGCGAAATGGAGTACCTGTTCGTCGGCCACCCGGCAGGCGCGATTCATGTCGCATGGAACGACGGCCCGAACTGGGACATCAATCCGGAGTTCGTCGCGCACGTGAAAAAAGCCACCAGCGTCAACCGCCCGATAATATTGATCTGCCGCAGCGGCAACCGCTCGCTCGACGCCGGCCGCGCGCTCGAGGAGGCCGGCTTCAGCAAGGTCTACAACGTGCTGCACGGCTTCGAAGGGGAACTCGACGCCGACCACCATCGCGGCGCCAGGACCGGCTGGCGGTTTGAAGGGCTGCCGTGGGAGCAATGTTAAGAGCAGGATTGAGGATTGAGTAGAAGCAGCGCGTTTCGCTTTTTCCTCAATCCTCGATCCTCAATCCTCAATCCTGCTTGTCACGCCGGCCCGCGGGCGGAAGCTTCCGCGGTTTCGCCGGCTTGAGCGGTCCCCACAAGCGGCTGTAATAGGTGTCTGCCAGCTGCAGCGCCGCCACCGGGTTGTGGCCGAGCACGCGGTCTTTGGCGACCAGCACGGTCGTCAGTCCCTTGGCATGCTTGAAGAACAGGCTGTCGTGTCCGATGCATAGCCCCAGCACGACATTGAACTCGCAGCCGTGGGCGTTCAGCATCTCGGCCTGGCTCACCGGATTGCAGAGCGCCTCGAACTGGCCGGGACGGATTTTCTCGTGATCGGCGATCCCCAGCTCTTCCTTCGGGATGCTGTCGTTCTTGCAGGCGACCGACACGACCTCGAAGCCGTGGCTCTCGAGGATGCCGGAGAGCACGTATGCGTGATCGACGAAGCTGATGCAGTTCGCGATGCCGATTTTTTTGTAGCCCATGCGCCTGGCGAACTGGACGATCTCTTCGACCCGCGTCCACTTGCAGTAACCTTCGGACTCGACCAGCGCGGATTCGCGCGAGACCTTGCGGGTTTCCGGGTCGTCATACAGCGCGCGCGCGACGTGCTGGGTTTCGGGGTCGACCTTGGTCGGGCAAAAGCCGGGGCCGCGCTCTTCAGCTTCACCTTGGCGGCAGGCGCGGACGGTCGGCGGACAATAGGCACACGCGGGATCTTCGTATTTCATGATTACTCCTCCCATCGATGCAGCGGTTCACATCAGTCTAGGCGTTCCATGACGAGGAACTCTGATCTAGATCAAACTGCCACTGGGGTTGCCCGCCGGGAGCGAGGTTAAAGGCAGGATTGAGGATCGAGGATTGAGTAGAAGCAGAGCGTTTCGCTTTTTCCTCGATCCTCAATCCTCGATCCTCAATCCCGCTTGTTACGCCAGGCTGATACCCAGCATTTTTCCCACCAGGTAAGTCACGCCGCCCGCGGCGGCGCCGATGGCGAGCATGCGCAGGCCGCTGGCAAGCGCGCTACGCCCGGTGAACAGCGATAGCGTCGCGCCGACCGCGAACAGCGCGGCTGCGGTCAGCGCGATCGCTGTTGGCAAGCTCGCGCTACCCAGGCCGAGCAAAAACGGCAGCAGCGGTATCGCGCTGCCGGCGGCGAACGACATGAATGAGAACGTTGCGGCCCCCCACGGCGAGCCGAGGTCCTCGGGATTCAGGCCCAGTTCCTCGCGCGCGAGCGTGTCGAGCGCCTGCTCGGGATCGGTGATGATTGTCTGCGCCAGGCGCCGCGCTTCGTCAGGCGCGATGCCGCGCGCCTCGTAGATCAGCGTGAGCTCGCGCGCTTCTTCTTCGGGATATTCGGCAAGCTCATCGCGCTCGAGTCCGATCTGGTATTCGTACATTTCGCGCTGCGAACGCACCGACACGTATTCGCCGGCCGCCATCGAGAACGCGCCGGCCACCAGCCCCGCGACGCCGGTCAGCACGATCATTGCGCTGTCGGCGCTCGCGCCGGCGACGCCCATGATCAGGCTCGCGTTCGAGATCAGTCCATCGTTCACGCCGAAAACCGCCGCGCGCAGATTGCCGCCGCCGGACAATCCGCGGTGGTGGCCGACGTCGTCGAGATGATGCGGGAACACCCGCCCCGAGCCGCCGCTCGCGTACACCGACATGCCGCGCACTTTCATCGCTGCCAGCATGCCGCGCAGGCGCCGCGGCCCGTGGCGCCGCACCAGCCCTGCGACGACGCGCGCACGCACATCGGGAACATAGCCCTGCGGCACGGCCGCGCCCGCGGCGCGCGCTTTTTTTTCCCAGATTGCAGCCTGGCTTTCCGCTTCCGCGGCGAGCCCGAGGAACAGCTTCTCGCGCGGCGAGCCGGCTTCGCACTCGGCGACCACGCGATACAGATACGCGGCGCGCTTTTCCTCGGCCCAGCCCGATAGTTCGTTCATGCGACTCTCTCCGTTTGCGTGCTCCACGTATAAGCGAACCAGCACGCGAATCCGCATCCCAGCAGCGCCGCCATGCCGCCCGCCAGGCCGATCGCGGTGCCCGATACAAGCGGCGACAGCAAGCCGGCCGTGAGCCCGGTAAAGAAGCTGTGTTGCGCGCCCTGCAGCGAAGCCGCGAGCCCGCGGTTCTCGGGAAACAGGTCGAGCACCAGCAGCGTGATGCTGGGCATCGCGAGCGCCATGCCGGCGCTATAAACCATCACCGGCAGCACCGTCCACGGCAGCGCGGGCGGCAGCAGCGCGTTATAGGCAAGGTTGAACAGCGCGGCGCCGAACATTACAAAATAGCCAAAGCGCACCGTGCGCCGCGGCGACAGCTTGCCGGCGAGCCGGCCGGACAGGAACGCGCCGAGGATCACCCCCGAGATGCCGGGGACGAACAGCCACGCAAACTGGTTGGCGTTGAGCCCCAGCAGATTGTAGATTACCGCCGGCGCGGATGCGATGTAGAGAAAAAATCCCACGAAGTTGAACGCGATCGTCGAGGACAGCAGCGCGAAACGCAGGCTGCCGAGCAGCTTGAAATAGCTCAGCAGCAGCGGCCGCGGCGCGAAGGGTTGCCGCGCCGCGGCCGGCAGGGATTCCTCGAGCTGGAAATAGCAACTGACGAAAAGCAGCGCGGCGAACAGTGTCAGAAACACGAAAATCGAACGCCAGCCGAACCACACCTCGAACCAGCCGCCCATGATCGGCGCGATCGCCGGCGCGAGGCCGAAGATCATCGTCACCATCGACATCACGCGTTGCGCCTGATGCCCGGCGTAGATGTCGCGGATCATCGCACGCCCCGCGACCATGCCGGTGCCCGCCGACATTCCCTGCAACGCGCGGAACACCAGCATCTGCGGCAGGCTTTGCGCCAGCGCGCAGCCGACCGAGGCCAGCGCGAAAATCACCAGGCCGACCAGGATGACCGGGCGGCGGCCGAACGAGTCGGTGAGCGCACCGTGGAACAGCATCATGAACGCGAACGGGAGCAGGTAGGCGGACAACGTCTGCTGCACCTGCAGCGTCGTCGCGCCGAGGCTGCGCCCGATCGACGGAAACGACGGCATATAGGTGTCGATCGAGAACGGCCCGAGCGTCGCGAGACCGGCGAGGATCGCAGCGAGCAGCAGCGTGTCGCGGTCGGCCCGTTGTCCCGGTGTCAGGTTCGTCATGCGTGAGCGGACTGCCTCAGCCCGCGACGAACTCGCGTTGCGCGGCGATCGCAGCGAACAGCGCGTCCGATCGGAAGAGAGACATCCCGCGATTATAGACGAGCACCCGGTCCATCCCGGGTCAGTGCCGGTCGAAACGTCGATACTGAATGGCTTCCGCGACCTGGCCGCCTGCAATCGCGCTGTCGCCGTTAAGATCGGCGATGGTGCGCGCGACTTTGAGCACGCGGTGATAAGCGCGCGCCGACAGCCCGAGCCGGCTGATCGCCTGCTTGAGCAGCGTCGCGCCAGCTTCATCGGGGACGCAATGCAGGTCGATCTCGCGCGTCGTCAATTGCGAATTGGGCTTCCCTTGACGCTCGAGCTGGCTATCGTGCGCAGCGGCGACGTGCACGCGCACGGTATCGCTTGATGCGCCGCCCGCATTGCGCGCCAGATCCTGCTGCGCGACCGCCGGCACCTCGATCTGCAAGTCGATACGGTCGAGCAACGGCCCCGAGATCTTGCTGCGGTAGCGCGCGACCTGGTCCGGCGTGCAGCGGCATTTGCCGCTGTAATGGCCGAGATAGCCGCACGCACACGGGTTCATCGCCGCGACCAGTTGGAACTGCGCCGGAAATTCCGCCTGACGCGCCGCGCGCGCCACGCTGATGCGTCCCGATTCGAGCGGTTCGCGCAATACTTCCAGCACTTTGCGGCCGAACTCGGGCAACTCGTCGAGAAACAGCACGCCGTGCATCGCCATCGAGATTTCTCCCGGCCGCGGATTGCTGCCGCCGCCGACCAGCGCCACCCCTGACGCGGTGTGATGCGGCGCGCGAAACGGACGCCGCCGCCAGTTGCGCACATCGAAACCGGCGCTGCCCAGCGATTGAACCGCTGCCGACGCGAGCGCTTCCGCCTGCGTCATCGGCGGCAGGATGCCGGGCAGGCGCGTCGCGAGCATGGTCTTGCCGCTGCCCGGCGGACCGATCATGATCAGGCTGTGGCCGCCCGCAGCCGCGATTTCGAGCGCGCGCTTGGCCTGAGTTTGGCCCTTGACATCGAGCAGATCGGGATAGGGTTGGTGCTGCGCCGCGGGTTTGTCGCTGCATAGCGTGAGTGCTGCACGGCCGGCGAGATGCGCGCATACCTCGAGCAAGGTGCGCGCGGCGTAAACCTGCGCGCCATCGACGAGTGCCGCCTCGGGCGCGTTTTCGTGCGGCACGACGAACGCGCGGTGGTCACGATTCGTGCCGCACATCATCGCCAGCGTGCCGCGGATCGGACGCAAGTCCCCCGTCAATGCGAGCTCGCCGGCGAATTCGTACTCGCCAAGGCGATCGGCGGGGATCTGACCCGATGCCGCGAGGATGCCGAGCGCAATCGGCAGATCGAATCGACCGCTCTCCTTCGGCAGATCCGCGGGCGCGAGATTGACGGTGATGCGCCGTGCCGGAAATTCGAAGCGCGCATTCTGCAATGCGGCGCGCACGCGGTCCTTGGCCTCCTTTACCTCCGCCTCGGGCAGGCCGACGATGGTAAAGCTTGGCAGGCCGTTGGCGAGGTGCGCCTCGACCGTGACCAACGGCGCATCCATGCCGGCCAGGGAGCGGCTGTAGAGAACGGCGAGTGACATCGAGTTCCCTCGGGATTCAGGATTCGGGGTCCAAGAATCAGATAAGGGATCAACGCACGAGACGTGTGCCGCGCCTAAGCCTTAAGTCATAGTTGCCGCCGCCATGCAGGCAGGAGTTCCTTCGCCTCTCGCTTCTCGCCTCCCGCCTTACGTCTCACGCTTTTTTTCCAGCTCGGCGAGCTTCGCTTCGAGCTGTACGAGCTTTTCACGCGTGCGCGCGAGCACGTCGCTCTGGATCTCGAATTCCTGGCGCGTGACCAGATCGAGGCGGGCGAATGTCGCCGCCAGCATTGCGCGCAGGTTTTTTTCGATATCGCGCGCCGGGCTGTTGGCGAACACCTCTTTGAGCTTGGCGCTTAATTCATCGAGCAATTGTTGATTGGCCATCAGTGACTCCGTGACTTCGCGTTCTGTATCAAATTTATCACGCTGTTGCTTCGATCAAGTTTCATCAGTTTCAAAAAAGACACAATTTCCTATCGGCCAATGCTTCCAACCGCGTAAGCGCTGCTTGGCACGATCTTGGTGCAAGAGTTTGGCTGTACGCTTCATTTCGGTGCATCAAAATAGCATGCGATTGCAGATGCCAACGATTTATGTTTTTTACATCAATATGTTATGCACTGGCACAGTATGTGCTGATACCACCGCGTAGTGCTAGACATTTGTTAACACATGAAAGGGAGAATCATGCTCAAAAAAACATTCATGGCGGGAGCGGTCGCTGCAGTGATCGGCCTGCCGGGGGTTGTATTCGCCCAAGCCGCACCTGCGGACGCCAAATCAGCGGATGCCAAGCCGGCAGAACCGAAACCCCCCTACACCTTGACCGGTAATTTCGGATTCTTCAGCCAGTACATATTCCGTGGATTATCGCAGACCGACGCCAAGCCGGCAGCGCAAGGGGGCTTCGACTGGGCGCACGAATCGGGCTTCTATCTCGGCACCTGGGCTTCCAATATTAGTTGGCCCAAAGAAAATTTCTCGCTGCACCAACCATTCGGCCCTGCACTTCCGAATGTAATCCAGGGAAGCTATGAATCGGGAGGCAGCCTGGAGTGGGATTTCTACGGCGGTTATAAATGGAACCTACCCAACGATTTCACCGTCGACCTCGGCACGCTGTATTACTGGTATCCGGGAAACACTAATCAGTTCATCAATGCGGCGGCGGCGGCGGCGAATTTGCCCAGCTTAGCCAAGCTCGATACTTGGGAAATCTATGCGGCCGGAAGCTGGAAATGGATCACCCTCAAGTACTCCTACAGTGTGCTTGATCACATCTTCGGTGTCCTCAACAGCAGGGGGACCGGGTATCTTGATCTTAGCGCCAACGTTCCGTTGGGGGAAATGAGCAAAGGGTTGGACGGACTCACCCTAAACCTGCACGTTGGCTACCAAAAGTACACGGGCACCAGTCCGCAGAATGCCTCTGTCGGTGGCGTGGTGCAGAGCAACGATGCGCTCTTTTCGTATAAGGACGCAAAAATCGGATTGAGCTACGCGTTGCCGAAAGACTTCACGGTCGGCGCGTTCTGGTCGAAAGGGTTCAGCTACAACAAGCTCGGCTATGGCGGCGTCAACGATCCGGTGGCTGGTTCATTCGGGCCGTACCCGCACGACATCGCCAAGAGCACCGGCACGGTCTTTATCCAGAAAACCTTTTAACAGCTGAAACACGGGGCCGGATTGGCCGGCCCCTTTTTCCGGGGAACCACGATGAAACTAGTCACTGCAGTCATCAAGCCCTTCAAGCTTGACGAAGTGCGTGAGGCGCTGTCCGCGATCGGCGTGCAGGGCATCACGGTTACTGAAGTCAAAGGATTCGGGCGGCAGAAAGGCCATACCGAGCTGTACCGCGGCGCGGAATACGTGGTCGACTTTCTGCCCAAAGTAAAGGTCGAGGCCGCGATCAAGAGCGAGATGCTCGATCAGGTGGTCGAGGCAATCGAAAAATCCGCCAACACCGGCAAGATCGGCGACGGCAAGATTTTCGTTTTCGATCTCGAGCAGGTCTATCGCATCCGCACCGGCGAAACCGGCGCGGACGCGCTATAAGGGAGAATTACATGAAACGCATATTAACCATACTCGCGCTGATCAGCGCATTCAGCTTCGGAGTTGCGGCGCCCGTCATCGCGCAGGACAAGCCGGCGGATAAACCCGCCACCGAAGCGCCTGCGGCGAAGGCCGACGAGAAGAAAGACGCGGCGCCTGCCGCCGCACCGGCGCCGGCCGCACCGACCAAGCCCGAGTTGATCGACGTCGCGAAGATCAATTCCGGGGATACCGCCTGGATGCTGGCATCGACGGCTCTGGTCCTGTTGATGACGATCCCCGGGCTTGCGTTGTTCTACGGCGGTATGGTACGCAAGAAAAACGTGCTGGCCACGGTGATGCAAAGCTTCGCGATCACCTGCGTGGTAACCGTTGTGTGGTGCGTCATCGGCTACAGTCTCGCCTTCATGCCGGGATCCGAGTACATCGGCAGCATGGACCGGCTTTTCCTGAACGGCATGTCCTTCATGAAGGAAGCCGGCAAAGTGTCGGTGCACCATGCAGCCACGACCATACCTGAATCGGTCTATATGATGTTCCAGATGACCTTCGCGATCATCACTCCGGCGCTGATTGCGGGCGCGTTTGCGGATCGCATGAAGTTCTCGGCAATGCTGTGGTTCATGGGGCTGTGGTCGGTGCTGGTCTACTCGCCGATCGCCCACATCATGTGGGAGCCGGCCGGCAAGTTTGCGGCCATGGGTGTGCTCGATTTCGCGGGCGGCACCGTGGTTCATATCAACGCGGGTATTGCCGGATTGATGTGCGCGCTGGTGCTGGGCAAACGGGTCGGCTATGGCAAAGAAGCAATGGCGCCGCATAACCTGACGCTGACGATCATCGGTGCCTCATTGCTGTGGGTGGGCTGGTTCGGCTTCAATGCGGGATCGGCAGTCGCCGCCGACGGTCGTGCGGGCCTGGCCATGACGGTCACCCAGTTCGCGACTGCAGCTGCCGCTCTGACCTGGATGTTTGCCGAATGGCTCGCCAAAGGGAAACCCTCCGTGCTGGGCATTGCGTCCGGCGCTGTGGCGGGTCTGGTGGCGATCACGCCGGCATCCGGTTTCGTTGACCCGACCGGTGCGCTGATCATCGGTATCGCCGCGGGTGTGTTGTGCTTCTGGGCCGCGACCTCGGTGAAAAAGATGTTCGGCTACGACGATTCCCTGGACGCGTTCGGGGTGCACTGCATCGGCGGTATCGTCGGCGCGTTGCTGGTCGGCGTACTCAACGTCAAGGATATCAGCGGCGTAGATGCCAACTTTATGGTGCAAGTGTATGCGGTGCTGACAACGCTGATTTACAGTGGTGTCGTGTCACTGATCATTCTCAAGGCAATCGATATCACGATCGGCTTGCGCGTGACTGAAGAAGAGGAACGCGAGGGGTTGGACGTCTCGCTGCACGGAGAAAGCGTCGTTTAACACCCACGCAACCATCACATTTCACCAGGGGCGCAGCTTGCGCCCCTTTTTTATTGCACGCTCAGAAAGATGCGCCGCACGACGAGCCGGGTGGTCTGCCAGCCCAGCCCGTTGTAGAACAGCTCGGCGCCTTCGTTCTTGGTATCGGTCAGCAGTTGTGCACGCGTCGCGCCGCGCTCACCCGCCCATTCGAGCAGATGCCCGAGCAGCAACTTGCCGATACCCCGACGGCGGAAATCGGAATGCACCACCACGTCCTCGATCCAGGCCGAGGGCGCGCCCTCGGCGGTCGATATCACGAGCTGCGCGCTCGCCACGCCAATCGCCTGCCCCTGGTCGTCGCGCGCCACCACCACCGTCAACCGGTCGCTTTTCGCGGCCTCAGCGATCAACAGCTCGAGCCCGCGCGCCTGGTGCGAGGCATCCGCAGTGAAGTCGAGCTCGACGCCGAACAGGTCGTTCAGCAAATCGACCAGCCGCGGGATGTCGGCGCGCTGCGCCGGTTCAATTTTGAAGCTCATCAGCACCGGGTTCCTGGGGGTTGCCGCAGACCATCACCGTCCGGCCTGTGCAGGATACCGCAGGTCGCGACCCGCGCGCTACGGCATAACCGTGCGTGGAACACCGGTCGCCTGATGGCGCGATCGTATGGGGACGGGACAATCGGGTTTGCTACAATACCTGCCCGGCTTAATTACAGACCGTTATGAGCGCCGTCCCGCATCTCACCACCGCCCTGACCGGCCCGCTGCCCGATCTCGAACGCCAGATCGTCAAGGCGATGCCGGAAATCGAGCATTGGCTGCGCAGCCAATGGCAGGAGCATGCGACGCCGTTCTATGCGTCGGTGGACCTGCGCAACAGCGGCTTCAAGCTCGCGCCGGTCGACACCAACCTGTACCCGGGCGGGTTCAACAATCTCAATCCGGAATTCGATGCGCTGTGCGTCCAGGCAACGATGTCGGTAGTCGAGAAAATCTGTCCCGACGCCCGCGGCGTGCTGCTGATCCCGGAAAATCACACGCGCAATACGTTCTACCTGCAGAACGTGGTCGCGCTGCAATCGATACTGCGCCATGCCGGCATGATCGTGCGCATCGGCAGCCTGCTGTCGGACCTCACCGCGCCGGCGGATATCGAGCTGCCGGGCGGCGGCAAGCTCCGGCTCGAGCCACTCGAGCGCAAGGGCAATCGCATCGGCGTCGACGGTTTCGACCCCTGCGTGGTCCTGCTCAACAACGACTTGTCGGCAGGCCTGCCTGAAATCCTGCGGAATCTCGAACAGGCGGTGCTGCCGCCGCTGCACGCCGGCTGGTTCACGCGTCGCAAATCGAACCACTTCGCGGTCTATCAGGATGTCGCCACCGAGTTCGCCAAGCTGATCGGCGTCGACCCCTGGGCGATCAATCCCTATTTCGAGAGATGCGGCAAAATCAATTTCCACGAACGCAAAGGCGAGGAGTGCCTCGAAAAATACGTGGCGGAAATTCTCACCGACATCCGCGCCAAGTACAAGGAATACAGCATCACGCATGAACCGTTCGTGATCGTGAAAGCCGACGCCGGCACTTACGGCATGGGCATCATGACGGTAAAGGATCCCGCCGAGGTGCGCGCCCTCACCCGCAAACAGCGCAACAAAATGGCGATGGTGAAGGAAGGCCTCGAAGTGCAGGAAGTGCTGGTGCAGGAAGGCGTTTACAGTTTTGAGCTGGTCAACAACGCCGTGGCCGAGCCGGTGGTCTACATGATCGACCACTTCGTGGTGGGCGGCTTCTACCGCGTGCACGCGAGCCGCGGTCAGGACCAGAACCTGAACGCGCCGGGCATGCAATTCGTGCCGCTCGCGTTCGAAAAACCGTGCTATTCGCCCAACCCGGACGATCCGGGCGCGCCGCCGAACCGCTTTTATGCTTATGGCGTGATTGCGCGGCTCGCGCTGGTCGCCGCCGCGATCGAGATCGAGCAGACGGACCCGGCGCTTGCGGAAGAAAATCCCGTCGCCCGGTCACACGCTGCGCCGCAATGATCCCGCGTCATTGTCAGCCATGAAGATTGCTTTTGTCGTCGACCCGCTCGACGATTTCAAGATTTACAAGGACTCGACCTACGCGATGATGCGCGAGGCCGCCGCGCGCCAGCATGAACTCCACGTCCTGCAGCAGGCAGACCTCGTCTGGCACGACGGCGTCGTCACCGGCCATGCGCAGCGCCTGCACCTGACCGGCGAAAAGGAAGCGTGGTATCGCGTCGAGGCGCCACACGCCATGCCGCTCAAGGATTTCGATGCGGTGCTGATGCGCAAGGACCCGCCGTTCGACATGGAGTATGTCTACAGCACCTATCTGCTCGAGCTCGCCCAGGATCAGGGCGCGCGTGTTTTCAACGATCCGCGCGCGATCCGCGACTGTAACGAGAAAATGACGATCGCGCGCTTTCCGCAGTTCACCGCGCCGATGCTGGTCACGCGCCAGGCCGGGCTGATCCGTGAATTTCTCGCCGTGCACGGCGACATCATCCTGAAACCGCTCGACGGCATGGGCGGCGCCTCGGTTTTCCGGGTCCACGGCAAAGACCCGAATCTCAACGTAATCATCGAAACCGTCACGCATTACGGGCGGCGCATGGTGATGGCGCAGCGCTTCATTCCCGCCATCGCCGACGGCGACAAGCGCGTGCTTCTGATCGGCGGCAAGCCGGTCCCGTACTCGCTTGCGCGCATCGCGAAGCCGGGTGAGACGCGCGCCAACCTTGCCGCGGGTGGCACCGGGATCGCGCGCGAACTTACGCCGCGCGACCGCGAGATTGCGGAAACGCTCGCCCCGCAGCTCCATGCGCAGGGATTGCTGCTGGTCGGGCTCGATGTGATCGGCGACTACCTGACCGAAGTCAACGTCACCAGCCCGACGTGTTTTCAGGAAATCAGCGAACAGACCGGATTCAACGTCGCCGGCATGCTGCTCGATGCGCTGGAACACGCGATCGCCCGCCGCTGAACACGTCGTCACGGTCTTCGGGTGATCCGGATTCGCGTCGCCAATTCAAGCACTTCCACGTTGACACCCCGCATTGTGCGCGGCAATTAGGTAGAATAATCGGGGTTCCGGATCCGGACGAGGCGTTTTGGCATGATAAGCATACTGATCATCACCCACGGTACACTCGGCGAAAGCCTGATTCATTGCGCGAGCCATGTGCTCAACAAACGGCCGCCGCGGCTTCAGCAGCTCGGCGTCACCGCCCAGGACGATCCGGCGTTGCTGCTGCCGCAGGCGCGTACCCTGATCACGGAACTCGACGCCGGTGACGGCGTGCTGATTCTGACCGACATCTACGGCGGCACGCCGAGCAACCTGGCGGCCAAGCTGGTAGCACCGGGAAAAATCGAAGCGGTGGCCGGCGTCAGCCTGCCGATGTTGATCCGCGTGCTGACCTACCGCGACCGCGATTTGCAGACGATCGTGACCAAGGCCATCAGCGGGGGCTGTGAAGGCGTAATGCGGGTACCGACGCTCAAACTGCATAATGCTGCAACGGGAAGCTGAGATCATCAACAAGCTTGGCCTGCATGCGCGAGCGGCGGCCAAACTGACCCAGCTGGCCGGACGATTCAAGAGCAATATCTGGCTCACCCGTATCGGCAAACGCGTCAACGCCAAGAGCATCATGGGCGTGATGATGCTGGCCGCAGCGAAAGGCACCACCATCAATATCGAGACCGACGGTCCCGACGAGGAAGCGGCGATGCAGGCGCTGACCGGGCTCATCGCCAATTACTTCGAAGAAGGCGGGTAAAGCAGGATTTAGGATTGAGGATCGAGGATCGAGGATTGAGTTTTGTGTCCTCACGTTCTCTCGGCTCAATCCTCAATCCTGATACCTCGATCCTGTATCGATCATGAGCTTCACCATGCACGGCATCCCGGTGTCCGGTGGCATCGCCATCGGATACGCGCATTTGTTGTCGCATGCCAGGCTCGAAGTCGCGCATTACGCAGTACCGCAATACCAGATCGCCGAGGAATCGGCGCGCTTCGATGCCGCGCTGAAGACCGTGCGCGCCGAGCTCCAGGGGCTGCGCAAGCAGATCCCGCCCACGGCGCCGCAGGAAATCGAGGCCTTCCTCAACCTGCACCTGATGATCCTCGATGACGCGACGCTGTCGAAAGCGCCGCGCCAGATCATCGAAACCGAGCAGTGCAACGCCGAATGGGCGCTCAAAGTGCAAGCGGATGCCCTGCTCGACCAGTTCGACCAGATCGAGGACGGCTACCTGCGCGAACGCAAGGCCGATGTGATCCAGGTCGTCGAGCGTCTGCTGAAGGCGCTGCTCGGCCAGCCCGGTTACACGCCGCCGCCGGCCATGGGCGGCGAGGAAAGCCTGATCCTGGTGGCGCACGACCTGTCGCCGGCCGACGTCATCCAGTTCAAGGAGCACCTGTTCGCAAGTTTCATCACCGATCTCGGCGGCGCCACCTCGCATACCGCGATCGTCGCACGCAGCCTCAACATCCCGTCGATCGTCGCGCTGCACCAGGCGCGCCAGCTGATCCGCGAAAACGAACTGCTGATCGTCGATGGCACGCTCGGCATGATCATCGTCGATCCCGATCCGCAGGCGCTCGCCGAATACAAGCTGCGTCAGCACCAATGGGAGCTCGAGCGGCAGAAATTGAAGCGGCTGCGCGACACGCGCGCGACCACGCTCGACCGGATCGAGGTCGATCTGCAAGCCAACATCGAGTTGCCCGATGACGTCGAGGAAGTCATGGAAAACGGCGCCACCGGCATCGGCCTGTTCCGCACCGAGTTCCTGTTTCTGAACCGCGACGATTTACCCGACGAAGACGAGCAGTTCGAGGCCTATCGCAAGGTGGTGCGCGAGATGGACGGGCTGCCGGTCACGATCCGCACGTACGACCTCGGCGCCGACAAGCAAATCAACGGTAATGAAATTTCAAGCACCAATCCCGCGCTCGGCTTGCGCGCGATACGGCTGTCGCTGACCGAACCGCAGATGTTCCTGGTGCAGCTGCGCGCGATGCTGCGCGCCTCGCATTACGGTAATCTCAAAATCCTGATCCCGATGCTGATGAGCGCATCCGAAATCAATCAGGTGCTCAACTACGTCGCACAGGCCAAGCAGGGCCTCGAAGACAGGTACGTTCCGTACGACCGCGGCGTCGAGGTCGGCGGCATGATCGAAATCCCGGCCGCCGCGCTCGCGGTCAATACCTTCATCAAGAAGCTCGATTTCCTGTCGATCGGCACCAACGACCTGATCCAGTACACGCTCGCGATCGACCGCACCGACGACACCGTGTCGCACCTCTACGACCCGTTGCATCCCGCCGTGCTCACCCTGGTCGCGCAGATCATCAAGACCTGCAACAAGGCCGGCAAGCCGATCGCGTTGTGCGGCGAGATGGCTGGCGACGTCGCGCTCACCCGGCTATTGCTGGGCTTCGGCCTGCGCCAGCTGTCGATGCACCCGGCACGGCTGCTGGAAGTCAAACAGCAGGTGCTGAAATCGAACCTGCGCGAGATTGCGCCGCAGGTGAGTAAAATGCTGCGCGCCGGTGATCCGGACAAGTTGCGCGCAATGCTGGCCAGGCTTAACGCCTAGACAGCCGGCGGCTGCTTCAGGATCACCGACTGGCCGGTGTCGAGGACGACAAACGGCAGGTCGTGACGCGCACAGAATCTGTCCCAGGCGCGGTGCGCTCCGGGAAACAGCGGAGCGCCGTAATCGTCACAGATGATGACGCCGCCATCGACCAGGCGCGGAACAAAATATTCAAGGCTGGCCAGCGTCGGTGCATACAGATCGACGTCGAGGTGGACAAAGCAGCCACGCGGCGGGGGCCCCGCCCGCGCTCCCGATTTGACAAGCCCGGGCGGGACACGGTAACGTTTGCTCCAGTTGCAGTGCGCCGATTTGATTTCAGCTTGCGGGCGCCTTATAAATCCGGCTAAAGAGAAAAATGACCCGGTAAAGCGCAAGCTCGCCGGGTTTTTTTATTTATGGATGGCACGACCAACAAACAATCGGTGGGGGCGGTCACGCCGCGCAGCGCCAGGTTCGATGAGCCACTAAGGCTCAAGAGCGGCGTGACGCTGGGCGGCTACGAGCTTGCCTGCGAAACCTACGGCACGCTCAACGCCGACAAGTCGAACGCGGTGCTGGTGTGCCACGCGCTGAACGCGTCGCACCATGTCGCCGGTTATTACGCCGACGACCCGAAAAACGTCGGCTGGTGGGACAACATGATCGGGCCCGGCAAGCCGCTCGACACCAACCGCTTTTACGTGATCGGCGTCAACAATCTCGGCGGCTGCTTCGGCTCGACCGGGCCGCACAGCATCAATCCCGCGACCGGCCGCCCGTGGGGCGCGGATTTCCCGGTGGTTACCGTCGAAGACTGGGTCACGACGCAGGCCCGGCTCGCCGATCAGCTCGGCATCCAGCGCTTCGCCGCGGTGATGGGCGGCAGCCTCGGCGCGATGCAGGCGCTGGCGTGGACGATCCAGTATCCCGAGCGCATCGGTCACGCGCTGGTGATCGCGTGCGCGCCGAACCTGTCGGCGCAGAACATCGCGTTCAACGAAGTCGCGCGCCAGGCGATCATCACCGATCCGGATTTCCACGGCGGGCACTATTACGAGCACAACACGCGGCCGACGCGGGGGTTGCGCGTCGCGCGCATGGTCGGCCATATCACTTACCTGTCGGACGACGAGATGGCGAGCAAGTTCGGCCGTCAGTTGCGCCACGGCAGGCTCAACTATACCTTCGATGCCGAATTCGAGATCGAGTCCTACCTGCGCCATCAGGGCAACAAGTTCTCGGATTATTTCGACGCCAATACCTACCTGCGCATCACCAAGGTGCTCGACTACTTCGATCCGGCGGCCGAGCACGGCGGTAACCTGAGTCTGGCGCTGGAGCCCGCCACCGCGAGCTTCCTCGTCGTATCGTTCACCACCGACTGGCGGTTTTCGCCGGAACGTTCGCGCGAAATCGTCAAGGCGCTGCTCGACAACCGCCGCGACGTGACCTACGCCGAGATTGACGCGCCGCACGGACACGACGCGTTCCTGCTCGATGACGCGCGTTATCACCGGCTGGTGGCGGCGTATTTCGACCGCATCAGCAAGGATCTCGGGGCATGAATACGAACGCGATGCAACGCGCCGATTTCGCGGCGATCGCCAACTGGATCAAGCCCGGCGCGCGCGTGCTCGACCTGGGTTGCGGCGACGGCACGCTGCTGCGTTACCTCAACGAGCAACGCGGCGGCGCCGGCTATGGCGTCGAGATCGACGACGCGGGCATTCTCGCGTGCGTCAATAACGGCGTCAACGTGATTCAGGGCGACCTCGAGCGCGGGCTGTCCGGGTTTGCCGACGGCTCGTTCGACTACGTGATCCTGTCGCAGACGCTGCAGGCGGTGCGCAGCAGCGAGCGCGTCGTGCGCGAAATGCTGCGCGTCGGCCGCGAGGGCATCGTCACGTTTCCCAACTTCGGCTACTGGCGCAACCGGCTGCAGGTGATCCGCGGCAACATGCCGGTATCGGACAATCTGCCCTACCAGTGGTTCGACACGCCCAACATACACTTGTGCACCATCACCGACTTCGAGGATTTCTGCCGCGGCCACGGCGTGCGCATCCTCGAGCGCATCGTGATGCGCGACGGCACCGCGGTCGATTTCCTGCCGAACCTGCTGGGCACTCTCGCGGTTTACCGCTTTGAGCGCGCCTGATTCCGTGGCGCCACAACCGCTGCTGCGATCCAAGCTCTTCTGGGTCGGCGTGCTGTATTTCTCGGAAGGCTTTCCGCTCGGCATTTTCTACGACATCTTTCCGGTGTGGTTCCGCCAGCAGGGCGTCGAGCTCAGGAACATCGGCATCATCAGCCTGCTCGGGCTCGCCTGGACGCTCAAGTTCCTGTGGGCGCCCGCGATCGATCACTACCGCTGCCACCGGCTGTGGATGGCCGCAGTCGACATCCTGATGGGCATGGTGATGCTCGCATTCGCGATCACCGCGGGCCTGCCGCTGTGGGTGTGGCTGGCGATCGCTGTATTCACGCTGCTGTCGGCCACCAACGACATTGCGATCGACGGCTATACCATCGAGCTGCTCGACCGCAACGAAATGGGGCTCGCCAACGGCGTGCGCATCGGCCTTTACCGCGTCGGCATGCTCGCTGCCGGCGGCATCCTGATCCTCTCGGATTATCTGGCATGGAGCGGCGCTTTCATCTGCGCCGCGATCGTGTTCGGCGCGTGCGCGGGGTTCTGCCTCGCCGCGCCGCGCGAGCAAGTGCTGGTGCGCCGCACCGGACCGACCCTCGCGGACGAGTTGCGCGGCATCGTGCTGCAACCGCAGGCGCTGGCGCTGGTGCTGCTGTTCGTGCTCGGCTGCGTATGGCTGATCGACAACGCCACGCGCCGGTCGCTGCACCAGCCCAATTTCTGGCCGATTGCGTGGGGCATCGCGGGCGCGGTGTTCGGCGTGCTGGCGATCGCGCGCCGGGTTGCGCTGCCGCCGGCGCGGCCGGCTGCGGCCGATGCGGCGCAGGGCCCGATGTTCGGCGCCTTGATGGAACTCTTGAGGCGCCCGGGCATCGCGCCGGTGCTCGTCTTCATCCTGATCTTCAAGCTCGCCGATGCCTCGATGGGCTTCATGGTCAAGCCGTTCTGGGTCGACAGCGGCTTCACCGCGACCGAAATCGGGCTGGTGTCGGTCAATCTCGGGCTGGGGCTGTCGATCGCCGGCGGCCTTGCCGGCGGCTGGTATACCGACCGCGCCGGCATTTACCGCGCGCTGTGGGTGCTGGGACTGTTCCAGGCCGTATCCAATCTCGGTTACGCGCTCGCCGCCGCGGTGATTCCCGCCGCCGCGACCGGCAGCACGCTGCTCATCGAGCATCGCGTGCTGCTCTACTCGGCGAGCGCGCTCGAATCGTTCACCGGCGGGCTCGGCACCGCGGCGTTTCTTGCGTTCCTGATGGCGATCGTCAGCAAGCAGCGCGCCGCCACCGAATACGCACTGCTGTCGTCGGTGTTCGCGCTGTCGCGCTCGTTCGCCGGCTGGGCGAGCGGCTTCGGCGCCGAGGAGATGGGCTACTCGGCGTATTTCCTGCTCACCTTTTTCCTCGCGTTTCCGGCATACTTTTTCCTGCCGTGGGTCAAGGCGATGCTCGCGCGCACGGAACCGGCGCCGGGTTCCTAGTTTGGTCTCCTGCCAATTTACTATTGACAAATCCAGGGAAGAATCTTGACGCGAAGACGCAAAGGAACACAGAAAGAACTGTTGTCGTATTGCTTAGCGTGACAAGCGGACGAAAACCTGTCTGATGAAACGTAATCTTTAAGCCTATAATTGGAGATCACGATGCTAAAACACACCCAAAACTGGCTGCCGCGCTGGTGCGCCGACATGAGGACATTCCTGCAATTGGCCCTGCTGGCAGGGTTGCTGGCCGCGGTCCCGGCCTTCGCCGCCGATGCCGGAAAGGACGCGGACAAGGATACCTATGACCAGGATTCCATCCTCAAAGATGCGGTCGATTTCTTCGGCTCAAGCACCGAAGGGCTCGCGAAGGTGATCGAGAAGGCGTTCAAGGATCACGGCAGACCGAACGGCTACATCAAGGGCCAGGAAGCAAGCGGCGCCATCACGGTCGGCCTGCGCTACGGGGACGGGACGCTGAAACTGAAGAAGGGCGCGACCCGCAAGGTCTACTGGCAAGGACCGTCGATCGGATTTGACCTCGGCGCCAACGTCTCCAAGGTGTTCGTGCTGGTCTACCACCTGCCCGGCACTGAAAAAATCTTCCAGCGGTTTCCGGCGGTGGACGGCAGCCTCTACTACGTGGGCGGGGTGGGCATCAACTATCAGCAGCGCGACAAGATCATTCTCGCGCCGATCCGGCTGGGAGTGGGCCTGCGCGCCGGCGCGAGCATCGGCTACATGCACTACACCAGGAAAAAAACTCTCAATCCGTTCTGAAATCCGGAAACACGAAGCGTTCTGCGAGATCGAGGCTTTCGGTATTTCCGCCTCTCGCCTCTCCTTCTACAGCACCGCGCCGCGCGCGGTGATCGGCCACAGCGCCTCGACGCGGCCGTTGCGTATGCACACGTACCAGTCGTAAAGGTTGACCGTCGGATCGCAGTGGCCCGGGATCAGCCTGAGCTTGTCGCCGACCCTGAAGCGCGTCGCGCCCTTGAGCTGCAGCACGCCGTGCTCGTCTGACGCTTTCACGTACTCGACGTCTCCGTAATCCGCGACGCGCGGCATGCCCGAATCCACGCTCGACGCCTTGAGCCCGGCGTCCACCACCGCGCGGTCCGCCGCGGTCGCGCTCATCACCGTGGTCCACACGAACAGGCTGTGCTCGAACTGCGGGATTCCGCTTTCGGTCCAGTCGTTCTTCGCGTAATCGGCGTCCATGAAGATGTAGGAGCCGGCCTGCAGCTCGTGGTAGACGCTGCTTATCGCCTCGAACATGTAGCTGCCGGTGCCCGCGCCCGTCACGTAGTCGCACCGGATGCCCGCTTCGCCCAGCAGCTGCGTCGTGTTCCGCACGTCGTCGACCGCGCGCGCGATCGCGTCGCGCCGTGCGGCGACTTGCCGCACGTGCTGCGCGGCGCCCTGGTAGGCCTGCAGGCCGGCAAACCGTAAATGGCGGCAGGACACGATCTGCTGCGCAAGCGCCACCGCCGGCGCGCCCGGCGCAACCCCGCAGCGGTGCGCGCCGACATCGACTTCGACCAGCACTTCGAGCGTAACGCCGGCGGCACCCGCCGCCGCATCGAGATCGCGCACGTTGCCCGCCTCGTCGGCGCATACCTTGACCCTGGCCTGCTGCGCGAGCGCAACAAGCCGCTTGAGCTTGACGGCGCCCACGACCTCGTTCGCAATCAACACGTCGTCGACGCCGCCCGCGATGAGCGCCTCGGCTTCGCTCACTTTCTGGCAGCACACGCCGACTGCGCCGAGCGCAATCTGCCTGAGCGCGATCTGCGGGCATTTGTGGCTCTTGGCGTGCGGGCGCAGCCGGATGTTGGGGCCGCGCAAGGATTCAGGCAGACGCTTGAGGTTGCGCTCGAACGCATCGAGCTCTAGGAGCAGGCAGGGCGTATCGACTTCTGCCAGCAGCATGCCGACTTCGGCGGCGGGACGGAAAGTCACGATGTGCATTGCACGAGTAAATGGGAAATGGGAAATGGGAAATGGGAAATGAAGAATCGGGCAATCCGGTCCCACTCTCTCCCGGAGGAAAGGCGGTACGGACTGCGTTTTACCGTTCACTATTCACCATTCACTATTCACCGCCGTTACAGCTTGTAATCGTAATCGATCGTGAGCGGCGCATGGTCGGAAAAACGCTGATCCTTGTAGATTTTCAGTTTGCGCGCGGTCGCGGCGATGCCGGGCGTCGCGATATGGTAGTCGATGCGCCACCCGACGTTCTTCGCCCACGCCCGGCCGCGGTTCGACCACCAGGTATACTGCTCCGCGCGCGGATCGATGCGGCGGAACACGTCGACGAATGCAAGCTCGTCGAACACCTGCGTCAGCCATTGCCGTTCTGCCGGCAAGAAGCCCGAGTTTTTTTGATTGCCGCGCCAGTTCTTGAGGTCGATTTCCCGGTGCGCGATGTTCCAGTCGCCGCACAGGATGAATTCGCGGCCTGCCGCGGCCAGTTTCTTGAGATGCGGATAGAAGCGGTCCATGAACTTGAACTTCATGCGCTGGCGCTCTTCGCCGCTCGACCCCGACGGCAGGTAAACCGAGATCACGGAGAGCTTGCCGAAGTCGGCGCGCAGGTAGCGGCCTTCGGCGTCGAACTCGCGGATGCCGAGGCCTTCGACCACGCGCTCAGGTTCGCGCCGGGTGTAGATGCCGACGCCGCTGTAGCCTTTTTTCGCGGCGTAATGGAGATAGCCGCGAAAGCCGGTGGGCGCGAGCATTGCGGGCAGCATGTCCGGGGCCTGCGCTTTCAGTTCCTGCACGCAAAAAATGTCAGCCCGCTGCCGCGCGAGCCAGCGGAACACGCCTTTGCCGGCCGCCGAGCGAATGCCGTTGAGGTTGAGGGTGATTACGCGTAACATAATCTCGTTTTAGCTTTTAGCGGCTGCATTCAGCGTTTTATGTCGGCTAATTTCAGGCACGAATTCATCGAGTTCATACTGGCGCACAAAGTGCTGTGTTTCGGGGAATTCAAGACCAAGGCGGGCCGCATGTCGCCGTATTTTTTCGATGCCGGGTTATTTTACGATGGCCGGTCGCTTAAGCGGCTCGCGCAATTTTACGCGAAAGCCATCCTCGCCGCCGGGATCGAGTTCGACATGCTGTTCGGCCCGGCTTACAAGGGCATCCCGCTGGTGGCGGCGGTGGCGGTCGCGCTCGCGGACGAGGGCCGTAACGTGCGCTACAGCTTCAATCGCAAGGAAGAAAAGGATCATGGCGAAGGCGGCAGCGTGATCGGCGCGCCGCTTGCGGGCCGCGTGCTGATCGTCGACGACGTGATCTCCGCGGGCACCTCGGTGCGCCAGTCGGTCAACCTGATCAAGGCCTCGCGCGCTATTCCATGCGGGGTTGCGATCGCGCTCGACCGCATGGAACGCGGCGCCGGCGAACTGTCGGCGGTGCAGGAGGTCGAGCAGCTCTACCATATGCCGGTAATCAGCATTGCAACGCTCGAAGATCTGGTCGCTTATTTGAAAACGGAAAAAGAAATGGCCTCTAACCTGGCTGCGGTGAGCAAATACCGCGAGCGATATGGAGTGGTGGCGCATGCGTAGCCCACGCCCGACGTTGACGGTGGTCGCGCTGGCGGCCACGTTGCTGGCATTGGGCGCGGCCCAGGCGCAGACCAAGGGCCCGGGCCCCGGCGGCGGCACGATCATTTGCTGGAAGGACAAGTCGGGGAAGGTCATCGGCTGCGGCGACAAGGTACCCGCCGAGTATCAGGACAGCGCGGTCAAGGAGGTCAGCCGGCAAGGCATAACCGTGAAGCAGACGGACGCGGCTCTCACGGCGGAGCAGAAGAAAGCACAGCAGGCCGAACTGGAACGCAAAAAGGCCGAGGCGCAGCAAAAAGAAGAGCAACGGCGCAAGGACAAAGCGCTGCTCGATACGTTTTCCAACGAGAAGGAAATCGATCTCAAGCGCACGCGCGACGTGCAGCTGGTCGAGTCGAATATCGAATTGCTGCAATCCAATCTCAAGAACGCCAACGATCGGCAGGCCGATGTGCGCGCGCGCGCCGAGCAATACAAGAGAAACAAGCAGCCGGTGCCGCAGGCGATACAGGAAGATTTCGACCGTATCGAAGGCGACAAAGCCAGGACCGAGAAGCAGATTGCGCAGAAACGCAAGGATATCGTGACGCTCCACCAGCGCTATGACGAGCTTAAGAAACGCTTTGCGGAGCTCAAGGGCGGCGGCCCGGCGGCCGATGTCGATGCCAAGCCCGCGCCGCAACCGGCGCCCGCAGCCACCGCACAACCGGCGCCAGCCGCGAGCGCCGCATCCGGGAAAAAATAACGCGGCTTAACTGCTGCCGAGCTTTTCTTTCAGCAGCGCGTTGACCTGGGCGGGATTGGCCTTGCCTTTGGTCGCTTTCATCACCTGCCCGACCAGCGAGTTGAACGCCTTTTCCTTGCCGGCCTTGTAATCGGCGACCTGCTGCGCGTTCGCGGCCAGCACCTGATCGACAATTTTCCCGATCTCGCCGCTGTCGGAGATCTGCTTCAGTCCTTTCGCGGCGATGATGGCGTCGGCATCGCCTTCCCCACCCCACATCGCGTCGAACACGTCCTTCGCGATCTTGCTGGAAATCGTGCCGTCGGCGATGCGGTCGACCAGGCCGCGGAGTTGCGCAGCGCTCATCCTGCTCTGCGCGACATCTAAGCCCGCGTCGTTGAGCCGCGCGCTCAGATTGCCGGCGATCCAGTTCGCACATTGCTTCGCCACCCTGGCGTCAGCGCCTCTGGCGGCAGTTTCGAAATAGTCGGCAAGCTCGCGGCTGCCGGTGAGCAACGTCGCGTCATAAGCCGACAATTCGAAATCGCGCTGAAACCGCTCCCGCATGGCACGTGGAAGCTCCGGCAAACCAGACTCAATGCTCTTCAACATAGCCGGATTGACCTCCAGGGGGAGCAAATCCGGATCGGGGAAATAGCGATAGTCGTGCGCTTCTTCCTTCGAGCGCATCGAGCGGGTTTCCTTGCGGTCCGGATCATATAACCGCGTCTCCTGCACGATCTTGCCACCATCTTCAAGCACCTCGACCTGACGCCGCACTTCGTACTCGATCGCCTCCTGCAGAAAACGGAACGAATTGAGGTTCTTGATCTCGCAGCGCGTGCCCAGCGGCTCGCCCGGACGGCGCACCGAGACGTTGGCATCGCAGCGAAACGAGCCTTCCTGCATGTTGCCGTCACAGATGTCGATCCACCGCACCAGCGCGTGCACCGTCTTCGCATATGCGACCGCCTCGGCTGCCGAGCGCATGTCGGGCTCGGACACGATTTCGAGCAGCGGCGTGCCGGCGCGATTGAGATCGATGCCGCTCATGCCGTGAAAGTCCTCGTGCAGCGACTTGCCGGCGTCCTCCTCCAGATGCGCGCGAGTCAGCCGTATGGTCTTTTCTCCGCCATCGACCACAATGTCGATGGCGCCGCCCTCGACGACCGGCAGCTCGTACTGGCTGATCTGGTAGCCCTTGGGCAGATCGGGATAGAAATAATTCTTGCGCGCGAATATCGAGCGCCGATTGATCTTGCCGCCGACCGCGAGTCCGAAGCGGAGCGCGCGCTCGAGCGCGCCGCGGTTCATCACCGGCAGCACGCCCGGCAGCGCGATGTCGATCGCGCAGGCCTGCGTGTTGGGCGCCGCGCCAAAGGCTGTGGGCGCGCCCGAAAAAATCTTCGAGCGCGTCGACAGTTGCGCGTGCGTCTCAAGCCCGATTACCGTTTCCCATTTCATGTTAATTTCCGTGAAACGTGAAATGTCAAATGTGAAACGCACCCTCCCCCGACAGGGGGAGGGCTGGGGAGGGGGCATCACGTTTCACTTTTCACCATTCAGTGCGGATGCCCTCGGGCATCCGCATATGCCAATCGGTCGCCTGCTGGTACTGGTGCGCGACGTTGAGCATTTTCGCTTCGCCAAAATAATTGCCGATCAGCTGCAGCCCCACCGGGTGATTCTTGTTGCCGAAGCCGCATGGGATCGACATGCCCGGGAGCCCCGCGAGGTTGACCGCAATCGTGTAAATGTCCGACAGGTACATCTGCACCGGGTCGCCGGCTTTTTCGCCGATGTTGAACGCAGTGGTCGGGCTGGTCGGCCCCATGATCACGTCGCATTTCCGGAAAGCCGCGACGAAATCCTGCGCGATCAGCCGCCGCAGCTTCTGCGCCTTGATGTAATAGGCGTCATAGTAGCCGTGCGACAGCACGTAGGTGCCGATCAGTATCCGCCGCTTCACTTCCGCGCCGAAGCCCTGCGCGCGGGTCTTGCAGTACATGTCGAGCAGGTCGGAATACTGCGGCGCGCGGTAGCCGTAGCGCACGCCGTCGAAACGCGACAGGTTGGAGGACGCTTCCGCCGGCGCCAGCACGTAATACACCGGCACCGACAGCCGCATGTTGGGAAGCCGCACCTCGACCGTTTCGCAGCCCAACTGCTTGAATTCCGCAATGGCGCCATCGACCGCTTTGGCGACATCCGGCGCGACCCCATCCGCGAAAAACTCGCTCGGCAGCCCGATGCGCAAGCCCGTGACCGACTTGGCAAGGTTCCGGGCATAGTCTTCGGGCTCGCGCTCGAGGCTGGTCGAGTCGCGCGCATCGAATCCCGCCATCACGTTCAGCATCAGCGCCAGGTCTTCAGCGGTCTTGGCAAACGGTCCGCCCTGGTCGAGGCTGGAAGCGAAGGCGATCATGCCGTAGCGCGACACCACGCCGTAAGTGGGTTTCAACCCGCAGATGCCGGACAACGCCGCCGGCTGGCGGATCGAGCCGCCGGTATCGGTGCCGGTCGCGGCCGGCACCAGCCGCGCCGCCACCGCAGCCGCCGAGCCGCCCGAACTGCCGCCGGGGACCGCCGCCGTATCCCACGGATTCCTGACCGGACCATAGAACGATGTCTCGCTGGATGAGCCCATCGCGAACTCGTCCATGTTGGTCTTGCCGGCAATCACCGCGCCCGCCTGATGGCAGCGCTCGATCACGTGCGCGTCATACGGAGCGACGAAGTTGGACAGGATTTTCGAGCCGCAGGTGGTCAGCCAGCCCTTGGTGCAGAAGATGTCCTTGTGGGCGAGCGGGATGCCGGTCAGCGGCCCCGCCTTGCCCGCCGCAATCAATTGATCGGCGGCGCGCGCCGCCGCCAGACTTTGCCCTTCATCGACGCTGATGAAAGCATTGTAGGTCTTGCCCAGCGCATTGATTCGCTTGAGGAAATACTGCGTGACCTCGATGCTCGACACGCGCCTGGCGGTGAGGTCGGCAGCCAGTTGTTTGAGGGTGAAGTTCAGCATTGGATTGAGGCATTAACGGGTCAAAGGGGAAACCGTTGAGGCCCCAACCCTTCACTCTTCACCCTTCACCCCTCACTCAATAACCTTGGGCACCAGGTAAAGGCCGGATTCGACCTGGGGTGCAATCGACTGGAACAGCGCGCGCTGATCCGCTGCGGTCACCGCATCATCGCGCAGTCGCAGCATCACGTCCTGCGCATGCGCCATTGGCTCGACGCCGTCGGTGCCGACCGCCTGCATCTCCTCGATCAGCCGGAAGATCCCGGTCAACTGTGCCAGCACCTGCTCCGCCTCGTGCGGCTCGATCTCGATGCGGGCAAGGTGCGCGATGCGTTTCACATCGTCCAGAGTCAGCGTCATGGGCTGCGTTTTTCGCTTAAAAAATCAGGCGCAATAGGGTATCATAGAACGCTTATTTAGAGCATTTTTCCCTTTCGTCGGAAACAGTTATGTTTGGTTTTTTGAGTGGCTACTTCAACAACGATCTGGCCATCGATCTTGGCACGGCGAACACCCTGATCTATGTGCGCGGCAAGGGCATCGTGCTCGACGAGCCGTCGGTGGTTGCAATCCGCCAGAACGGCGGACCGAACGGCAAGAAAGTGATTCAGGAAGTCGGGCTCGCCGCGAAACAAATGCTCGGCAGAACGCCGGGCAACATCACCGCGATCCGCCCGATGAAAGACGGCGTGATCGCCGACTTCACCGTCACCGAGCAGATGCTGAAGCACTTCATCAAGAAAGTGCACGACTCGCGATTGTTCTCGCCCAGCCCTCGCATCATCATTTGCGTGCCGTGCGGCTCGACGCAGGTCGAGCGGCGTGCGATCCGCGAATCGGCGATCGGCGCGGGCGCCTCCCGCGTTTACCTGATCGAGGAACCGATGGCCGCGGCGATCGGCGCAGGTCTGCCGGTCAGCGAGGCAACCGGCTCGATGATCGTCGACGTCGGCGGCGGCACCACCGAGGTCGGCGTGATCTCGTTAGGCGGCCTCGTCTACAAGGGCTCGGTGCGCGTCGGCGGCGACAAATTCGACGAAGCGATCATCAACTACATCCGCCGCAACTACGGCATGCTGATCGGCGAGACCACCGCCGAGCACATCAAAATGGAAATCGGCTCCGCGTTTCCCGGCTCGGAAGTGCGCGAGAAAGAAGTCAAGGGCCGCAACCTCGCCGAAGGCATACCGCGCAGCTTCACGATTTCCTCGAACGAAATTCTCGAAGCGCTGACCGAGCCATTGAACAGTATCGTCAGCGCAGTCAAATCGGCACTCGAACAAACGCCGCCCGAGCTGGCCGCCGATATCGCCGAAAAAGGCATGGTACTCACCGGCGGCGGCGCGCTGCTGCGCGACATCGACCGGCTGTTCATGGAAGAAACCGGCCTGCCGGTAATCGTCGCCGAAGACCCGCTGACGTGCGTCGTACGCGGCTCGGGCATCGCGCTCGAGAAAATGGAAAAACTCAGCGGCATCTTTGCCGATGACTGAGCGGAGTGAGGAGTGAAGCGTGAGGAGTGAGGCGAAAAACCACCGCTTTGAATCGCCTCCCGCCTCCCGCCTCTCGCCTCACGACTGATGGAACATTCCCCCCCGCCATTTTTCAAGCGCGGCCCCGCCCCTCTCGTTCGCCTGTTGTTGTGTTCCCTGCTGTCGGTAGCGCTGCTGATCTCGGACGCGCGCTACCGATATCTCGACAGCGTCCGGCAGGTCGTCGCGATCATCATATATCCGTTAGAGCGGCTCGCCGGCACGCCGCGCGCGATGCTCGACCGCATTGGCGAGTTCTTTGTCACGCAATCGGCGCTGCGCACCGAGAATGCGCGGCTTGCGGAGCAAAGCCTGCAAAACGCGGCGACGCTGCAGAAGTACAAGGCGCTCGCCGCCGAGAATGCGCGTTTGCGCGACATACTCACGGCGCGCCAGCGCTTCCCTGAAAACACGATTGTCGCCGAAGTGCTCTATGCCGGCCGCGATCCGTTTACCCGCAAGATCGTCGTCGACAAAGGCGGGCAGAACGGCATCAAGGCCGGTCAGCCGGTGATCGACCAGATCGGCGTCGTCGGCCAGGTTACGCGCGTCTATCCGTGGCTCTCCGAAATCACGCTGATCACCGACAAGGAGCACGCGGTGCCGGTGCAAAACCTGCGCAATGGCCTGCGCGCGGTGCTCGGCGGCACCGGCAACGACGGCCAGCTCGAGCTCAAGTTCATTCCGCTCAACGCCGATTTCCAGAACGGCGATCAACTCGTGACCTCGGGCATCGACGGTGTTTATCCGCCGCACCTGCCGGTAGCCGAGGTATCGAACGTCGAACGCAACGCCGCCTACCTGTTCGCCCGCATCACCTGCAGGCCGCTCGCCGGCGTCGCGAGCCACGGCCAGGTGTTGGTCGTGAACTGGGAAAACAAGGCGCCGGCGCGGCCGGCGGAAGACGAAAAACCGGTACGCGCCAGGAAACCAAGGAGGGGCGGCTGATGCAATCGCGCGGCGCCGGCCCCCAGGAAATCCTGCTGCCGGTAAACCCGGCGTTCATCGTCTTCACGCTGATCGCGGCGCTGATCATCAATCTGCTGCCGTGGTCGGGCTGGCCGCTCGCGATCAGGCCCGATTTCGTCGCGCTGGTGGTGCTTTACTGGTGCATTCAGCAACCGCGCAAAGTCGGCTTTGCCGCCGCCTGGCTGCTGGGGTTGCTGATGGACGTCGCCAACGGCAGCCTGTTCGGCCAGCACGCGCTCGCCTACTCGGTGCTGGCTTTTGCCGGGATCGTGCTGCACCACCGGGTGCTGATGTTCACGATGAAAGACCAGGTCCTGCACGTGATCGCGCTGCTGCTGCTTAACGACCTGATCGTCCTTGCGATCCGCAAGGTCGCCGGCGCCGAATTCCCGGGCTTCAGCTATTTCGCCGGCAGCTTCATCGCCGGCGCGCTGTGGCCGGTGGTGTGCTTTCTGTTGAAGCTTCCGCAACGTCCAACGCCGGACCCCGACGATGTCTGAGCTGATCATCAACCCCGGCGTCGAGTTCAGGAATTCGCGGCTCGAGATCTACCATTTCCGGTTCCGCCTCGCGATCGCGTCGGGCTTCGTGATGTTCGTGTTTTTTCTCCTGTTCGCGCGCTTTTTCTACCTGCAGGTAATCCAGCACGAGCATTACAACACGCTCGCCGAAGCGAACCGTATTTCAATCGTGCCGATCGTGCCCAACCGCGGCATCATCGTCGACCGCAACGGCGTGCTGCTCGCGCACAACTACTCGGCTTACACGCTCGAGATCACGCCGGGCAAGGTCGAGGACGTCGACGCGCTGGTTGACGAGCTCGCGACCGTGATTGAAATCGCGCCGAAAGACCGGCGGCGCTTCAAGAAACTGCTCGAGGAAAGCAAGAGCGTCGAGAGCCTGCCGATTCGCACGCGGCTCTCGGATGAGGAAATCGCGCGCTTTGCCGCCAATCGCTATCGCTTCCGCGGCGTGGAGATCAATGCGCGCCTGTTCCGCCGGTATCCGCAGGGCGAGCTGTTCTCGCACGTGGTCGGCCACATCGGCCGCATCAACCAGAGCGAGCTCGAACAGCTGGAAGCCGACGGCATTGATGCCAACTATCGCGGCACCGACTACATCGGCAAAACCGGTCTCGAGCAGAGCTACGAGACGCATTTGCACGGCACCACCGGCGTCGAGGAAGTCGAGGTCGATTCCGGCGGCCGCGCGGTGAGGACGCTCTCCCGCACGCCGCCGGTGTCGGGCAACAACCTCATGCTCAAGCTCGATGCCAGGCTGCAGGAAGTCGTCTACCGCGCATTCGGCGATAACCGCGGCGCGCTGGTCGCGATCGATCCCGCCACCGGCGGCGTGCTGGCATTCGTCTCCAAGCCCGGCTTCGACCCCAACCTGTTCGTCGACGGCATCGACCCGCTGAACTGGAAGGAACTCAATGAGTCGCTCGATCGGCCGATGGTCAACCGCGCGCTCGCCGGCACCTACCCGCCGGGCTCGACGTTCAAGCCCTACATGGCGCTCGCGGCGCTCACGTACGGCAAGCGCCGGCCCGAACAGGTGATCAGCGATCCGGGCGGGTTCAACTTCGGCGGTCACTTCTTCCGCGATGACAAGGCGGGCGGGCATGGCATGGTCGACATGTACAAATCGATCGTGGTGTCGTGCGACACCTATTACTACATGCTCGCCAACGATCTGGGCATCGACAACATTTCCAATTTCATGCGGCTGTTCGGTTTCGGCAGCCGCACCGGCATCGACATCACCGGTGAATCGCCCGGCATCCTGCCGTCGCAGGAATGGAAGATGCGGCGCTTCAAGCAGAAGTGGTACGCGGGGGAAACCATCAGTGTCGGCATCGGCCAGGGTTATAACGCCTACACGCCGCTGCAGCTCGCGCAGGCGATTGCGACGATCGCGGGTGACGGCGTGATGTTCCGGCCGCACATCGTCGACTATATCGAGGACATCGTGACGCGCAAGCGCAGCACGGTCGAGCAACAGCCGCTGCGCAGGCTCGAGGTCAAGCCCGAGCATCTCCAGGTGGTGCGGCAGGCGCTGATCGGCGTCAACAAGGAAGGCACCGGCGCGCGCGCGTTTGCCGGGGCGCAATACGTGAGCGCCGGCAAGACCGGCACGGCCCAGGTAATTGCCCTGAAGCAGGGCGAAAAATACGTCGCGAACCGCGTCGCGGAACGCTACCGCGACCATGCGTTGTTCATCGCTTATGCACCGGCGGATCGACCGCAGATCGCGCTCGCGGTAGTCGTGGAGAACGCCGGATTTGGCGCCCGGGCCGCCGCGCCGATCGCGCGCCAGGTGCTCGATTACTATCTGCTCGGAAAGGAACCGCTGCTGCAGAAAGCCGGCAAGGGAAGCGACCATGAATCCGTGGATTAGGCGCAGCGTCGCAACCCTTACCCGGCACGTTGACGGTCAGCTGCTCGCCGCGGTCGGCGCGCTGATGGCTCTCGGCCTGATCGCCATCTTCAGCGCCTCCGATATGAACCTGGCCCGCGTCAGTGCACAGCTCCTGAACATGCTCGTTGCGCTGGGCGTACTTTACGCGTTCGCCAACATTCCGCCGCATTACCTCGCGCGCCTCGGGCTGCCGCTATATGTGCTGGGCGTGCTGCTGCTGATCTGTGTCGCGCTGTTCGGCGACGTCGTGCATGGCGCACGGCGCTGGCTGCAGGTCGGGGTCACCCGCATCCAGCCCTCGGAACTCATGAAAATCGCGGTGCCGCTGATGCTGGCGTGGTACTTCGACCGCTATGAGGCAACACTCAGGCTCAAGAACTACATCATTGCCTCGATCCTGCTGGTCATCCCGGTGGCGCTGATCGTGCGCCAGCCCGATCTCGGCACCGCGCTCTTGATATTCGCGGCGGGGTGCTACGTGCTGTTTCTCGCCGGCCTGTCATGGCGCATCATTATCGGGCTGGCGATCGCGGGCGCCGCCTGCCTGCCGTTCCTGTGGTCGGCAATGCACGACTACCAGCGCGAGCGCATCCTGACGCTGCTCGATCCGACGCAGGATCCGCTCGGCGCCGGCTATCACGCGATACAGTCGACCATCGCGGTCGGCTCGGGCGGCCTCGTCGGCAAGGGCTGGCTGCAAGGCACGCAGACCCACCTTGATTTCATCCCGGAGCGCACCACCGATTTCATCTTCGCGGTTTATGCCGAGGAATTCGGCCTGCTCGGCAACATGCTGCTGCTGTTCCTGTTCCTGCTGGTGATCGCGCGCGGCGTCGTGATCACTGCCAACGCACCGACGCTGTTCACGCGGCTGTTCGGCGGCGCGATCACGCTCACCTTCTTCACCTACGCATTCGTCAACATGGGCATGGTGAGCGGCATCCTGCCGGTGGTGGGCGTGCCGCTGCCGCTCGTCAGCTATGGCGGAACTTCGCTGGTTACCATCTGTCTTGGCTTGGGGATCCTGATGAGCATCCAGACGCATAAAAAACTGGTGCAGTCGTGACGGAGAAAGGCGAGGGGAGAGAGGAGAGAGGAGATGAACCGCTTGGCTCTATCCCGCTTCTCGCTTCTCGCCTCTCGCCTCTTCGCGTGATTGCGGCATGCGCCGCGATCACGCTCGCCGGCTGCGGCAGCATCGCCACGCGCGAACCGCCGGTGACCCGCGTGCCGGATGGCGTATCCGCCCCTTCCAAACCCGCGACGCCGCGTGGTGGCGGGTACTACCGCGATGACGGACCGGGCGACAATCCACCGTCGAATCTCGACCAGGTTCCCGATGCGGCGCCGAAACGCGAGCCGCTGCACCGCGGCACGCAACGGCCATACACCGTGATGGGGCAAAGCTACGCGCCGATGACTGCGTTGCAGCCGTACAAGGCGCGCGGCATCGCGAGCTGGTACGGCCGGCGCTATCACGGCCAGCAGACTTCGTCAGGCGAGATTTACGACATGTACGGCATGACGGCGGCGCACACGGTATTGCCGATCCCGAGCTACGTGCGCGTCACCAATTTACAGAACAACAAGTCGGTGGTGGTGCGCGTCAACGATCGCGGGCCATTCCGCTCCGACCGGCTGATCGATTTGTCGTACACCGCGGCTTACAAGCTCGGCGTGCTGGGCGGCGGCAGCGCGATGGTGGAAGTGGAAAGTATCCTGCCGGGCGACATCACGCCAGCGGCCCTGGCGTCCGCTCCAGCACAGCCGGCGTCAGCCCCCCTGCGTGACCGTACACCCACGGCGGCGGGCGCACCCGAGCCAATTGCTGCGCCACCCCCGGCGCCCGAGACGCAACCGACAGCGGTAACCGCCGCGCCTGAGATCCCCATGACCAGGGAAGCAAACGGCGTTTACCTGCAGCTTGGTGCATTCGGATCAAGGGAAAATGCGGAAAACTACCTCGCGAGGCTCAGGCTGCAGATCGACTGGCTGGCCGACCGTCTGCACGTGTTTCCGCGGGACGGGCTCCACCGCGTACACGCCGGGCCATACACCAACCAGACCGAAGCTCGGCAGATCGCCGAGCGCATCGGTCAGGCGCTGGGGATCAAGCCGATGGTTTTAGTGCGGTGAACGATGAACGGTAAGCGGCCGAGTCTCACCGATCGCTGAACGCTTACCACTTACAACACGCAATGCGCGAGATCCCTGCCCCTTTGCGACCGGCGGTACGACTGTCTCGCGCTACTGCTTGCCCTCGAGCCGCAACAGCGCGTGAACCATCTCCACCACCATACGCTTATGGGTATCATTCAGCAGCTCGAACTTCCTTGACGGCCAGCCGTGGGCAAGCCGATAGGCGCCCGCCTCCTGCCGCACAGTCAACGGCTGGCGTTCCTCCTTCCTGTCGGCCTCGCCGAAACGCAACCAGTGCGCCGGGACGTCGAGCCACAATCCCAAAGCGCGGATTTTGTCCTGCGAGGGTAGTGCTTTCCCCGACAGCCATTTTCGTACCGCCTGTGTGGAAACTGGGTCGCCGTGATACCGCAGGTTGAATTCGCGGGCAATAAGCGTCGGGCTGCTGATGTCGATGCGCGCCCTGCGTATCGTTTCCTTGAGTCGCTTACTGAAGCCCTGTTTCTCATCAGCGAGGGTCATGCTGGACCACACTACCACCAAGCATGACGGCGAGAGTTACTAACGGTTGCGTTTTATAGTAACCTATAGTAACATATGTGCAAAATTAAATCGTTGCGCGCTAGGCGTTTGCGACTCCACCGTCATAATCGGCCGACATGGCTTGGCATAAACAAGACCTTCTCAGAAACATCGAACGTTTCGCGGTAGGGATGGCGATCGCGCGACTGGACGGCACGCTCGAACACGCCAACGCGTATCTATGCAGGATGCTGGGGGTGCGCAGCGGTGAACCGGTCGAACTGCCCTTCAACCTCCTGGAGTTCCGGGTAGGACCGGGCGGGCAGGACGCTGGCGAGGCCAAGTACCGCGAACTGCGCATTCACAGCAGCAGCGGAAACATGCTCGATGTCTTGTACGCGGTCTATCCGTTATGCGACGACGCCGGTGTGGTAACCCATTACGTCCACTTTTTTCAACACCTTGGCGACGACCGGCAGCTGGAGAGGCTCTCCAGGCTGGCGTTTCACGACAACCTCACCGGGCTGCCGAACCGCAACCTGTTCGACGACCGGCTGGCACGTGCCCTGGCGGTCGGGCAGCGCAACCGCAGTGCGTTTGCTTTGCTCTACATCGACATCGATCACTTCAAGCAGATTAACGACACCTTCGGGCACGAGACCGGTGATGAACTGTTGCGCGAAATTGCTGCGCGCCTCGTGCAATCGGTACGGGCAAGCGACACCGTGGCGCGTTGGGGCGGCGATGAATTCGTCGCCATTCTCGATGGCGTCACAGATCAGCGGTCGGCCGCATGCATTACGTCCAAACTGCTTACGACGTGCGGCGAGCTTTACGTAGTGCGCGGCCACGAGTTCCGGATTACGCTGAGCGTGGGCGCGAGCTTCTACCCGCGAGACGGTCATGATGCAGCCTTGCTGTTGGAGCGCGCCGACCGCGCGATGTACGAGGTCAAGGCACGCGGCCGTAATGGCTACTGCATCGAGGAATCCCCGAGCGACTACGGGTTGACCGCCGCATAAGCGCGGCAGGCCGCCGAGCGCATCGGTCAGGCGCTGGGGATCAAGCCGACGGTCTTAGTGCGGTGAGCAGTGAGCGGTGAAAAGTCAGCGCAGACTGCTGCGCCGTCACTCATCACTCATCATTTCCGTTACAGCACGTAACGGGCCAAATCCTCGCTCTGCGCCAGCCCTTTCAGCCTGGCGTCGACGTACGCGGCGTCGACGGCGATCTTCTCGCCCGAGCGCTTGGTCGCGTTGAAGGAAATTTCCTCGAGTAGCTTTTCCATCACGGTGTACAGGCGCCGCGCGCCGATGTTCTCGGTCTTCTCGTTGACCTGCCATGCGATTTCGGCGAGGCGCTTGATCGCCGACGTTTGAAAATTGACGGTCACGCCCTCGGTCGCGAGCAGCGCTTCATACTGGCGCGTGAGGCACGCATCGGTGTTAGTGAGTATCTGCTCGAAATCGGCGACGGAGAGGCTCGCCAGTTCGACGCGGATGGGGAAACGCCCCTGCAGCTCGGGGATCAGGTCGGAGGGCTTGGCGAGATGGAATGCGCCGCTCGCGATGAACAGGATGTGGTCGGTCTTGATCATGCCGTACTTGGTCGACACCGTCGTGCCTTCGACCAGCGGCAGCAGGTCGCGCTGCACGCCCTGGCGCGAAACGTCGGCGCCTGAAACCTCGGAGCGGCTGGTGATCTTGTCGATCTCGTCCAGGAACACGATGCCGTTCTGCTCCACGTTGGCGACCGCGCGTAATTTAAGGTCGTCATCGTTGACGAGCTTCGCCGCCTCTTCCTCGGCCAGCAGTTTCATCGCCTCGCGAATCTTCAATTTGCGCGTTTTGCGCCGCGCGCCGCCCAGGTTCTGAAACATGCCCTGGATCTGGGAGGTCAGGTCCTCCATGCCGGGCGGGGCGAAAATCTCCATGTGCGCCTGGGGCGAGGCAACGTCGATCTCGATTTCCTTGTCGTCGAGTTCGCCTTCGCGCAGCTTCTTGCGGAATTTTTGCCGCGTCGCGTTTGCGCTTTCGCCGACCGCTGCAACATCATCGCGCGCGGGCGGCAGCAGGACATCGAGGACGCGCTCCTCGGCCTGGTCCGCGGCCTGGTGCCGCACCTTGCGTGTCGCCTGCTCGCGCGTCTGCTTGATCGCGGTCTCGACCAGATCGCGGACGATGGTGTCGACGTCGCGCCCGACGTAGCCGATTTCGGTGAACTTGGTCGCTTCGACCTTGATGAACGGCGCGTCAGCGAGCCGCGCCAGCCGCCGCGCGATTTCGGTCTTGCCGACGCCGGTCGGTCCGATCATCAGGATATTCTTGGGCGTGATCTCCTGGCGCAGCGGCTCCGCCACCTGCTGGCGGCGCCAGCGATTGCGTAATGCGATCGCAACCGCGCGCTTGGCGGCGTCCTGCCCGATGATATGTTTATCGAGTTCGTGGACGATTTCCTGGGGGGTCATTTGAGACATGGCGTCAACTCGTGAAGGGGGAAGGGTCAAGGGTGAAGGGAAAAATCCGGGACGCTGATCTACCGCGCCCCTCACCCTTCACGCATTCACCCTTCACTCAAGTATTTCAATCACATGCTGCTGATTGGTATAGATGCACAGGTCGCCGGCGATGGCCAGCGCCTTCTTCACGATTTCCTCGGGCGGCATGACGGTATTTTCGAGCAGCGCGCGCGCCGCGGCCTGCGCATACGGCCCGCCGCTGCCGATCGCGACCAGCCCCTGCTCGGGCTCGAGCACGTCGCCGTTGCCGGAGATGATCAGCGAGCTCTCGCTGTCGCACACCACCAGCATCGCCTCGAGCCGGCGCAGGATGCGGTCGGTGCGCCAATCCTTGGCGAGCTCGACCGCCGAGCGCAGCAGGTTGCCCTGGTGCTTCTCGAGCTTGGCCTCGAAGCGCTCGAACAGCGTGAACGCGTCAGCCGTGCCGCCGGCAAAGCCGGCGAGTATCTTGTCCTCGTACAAACGCCGCACCTTGCGCGCGCTCGCTTTGAGCACGACGTTGCCGAGCGTGACCTGGCCGTCGCCGCCGAGCGCAACGCGCTTGCCGCGCCGCGCCGAAATAATGGTCGTGCCGTGAAATTGCTCCATGCGGGAAGTCTATCGCTGAATGAGACAGCAGTGATTATGGCGGATAATTGGGGGCATTCCGCGTTAATTCAACAGCGGAAACCGCTTGCCCCAGCACATTACACCACGTGATCGGGGGCGAGTATGCACGGCTTTGCGGAGGTTCCCGTTTCGATCTGAATCGTGGCATGTCCGATGCGATACCTGTCCCCGATCTGGTGAATGACGCCGGCGAGGAACTCGTCCCCCGGATGCCCGGCCGGCATCACCAGATGCGCGGTCAAGGCGGTTTCCGTGGTGCTCATCCCCCAGATGTGCAGATCGTGCACCTCCGCGACACCCGGCAATTCCGCCAGGTAGCGGCGCACGTCCAGCGGATCCACGCTCTCGGGCGCCGCATGCAGCGCCAATTTGATGGCATCCCGCAATAACCCCCAAGTGCTGACGAAAATTACCGTGACGATCAGCAGGCTGGCGGCGGGATCAAGCCATATCCACCCCGTGAACAATATCGCGATACCGGCAACAGCCACCCCGAGCGACACCCCGGCGTCCGCCGCCATGTGCAGATAGGCGGCACGGATGTTGAGATCGGACTTGCGTCCGGCCATGAACAGCCATGCCGTGCCCCCGTTGACCAGCACCCCGAAAACCGCGACCCAGATCATGGTCCATTCGTTGACTGCACCAGGGCTCTTGAAGCGAAGAATGGCTTCCCAGGCAATTCCGCCGGTGGCGACCAGGAGCAGCATCGCATTACCCAGCGCCGCCAGGATGGTTGAGCCGCGCAACCCGTAAGTAAAGCGCGTTGAAGGCGGCCTGCGCGCGAGCGCCGACGCTCCCCCCGCGAGCACCAAGCCCAGCACATCGCTGAAGTTGTGGGTCGCGTCCGCTATCAGCGACAGCGAATTGGCCAACAAGCCGAAAACCAATTCCACCACCACAAAGACAATGTTCAGCGCGATGCCGATCGCAAACGCGCGCCCCGTCTTGGTCGCAGTCTCGTGGGTGTGAGGGTTGTGGGCGCGAGCGTTGGAGTGCATACCGGAACGAAATGCGATGGCTGCCGTGAACTTTATATCGAAGCCGGGTGTTGCGCCACTTTCGAGAAATCAAGCCACGAGGCCGACCTTGACTGCTTCAGGCCGGGCGCGCCGCACTTCGCGGCCCACACACGAACACCACGACGGCAAGCGCCGTCATCACCCAAACGATGGCCGGACCGGACGGCAAGTCGGTCACGGTTGACGCGATCAAACCCAACGCGTAACCGGCGCCGCCCAGCGCATAACCGGTGGCGACACGACGGCGCGGGAAACGCCGCGTCGCGAGCGCCGGCACGATCAGCGAGGTAAACACCAGGTACAACCCGACCAACTGCACCGACGCCGTAACCGCGCATGCGAACAGCAGGTAGAAACCGACGCGGCCGACGCGTTCGCCGAGCGTGAACCAGGCCAGCAAGATCGCGGCGTAAACCAGCGCGACGAGCCCCAGCCGCCCCGGATTCACCCACAGGATCTGCCCGACCAACAGATCCTTCAGGTGTTCGGCGCCGCGCGGATTGCTCGCCAGCACAATCAGCGCGCCGCTGGCGGCAAGGATAAACGTGACGCCGATCACCGCTTCCTGCACCTCGGGCCAGTGTTTCTCGGTCCACGTCAGCAGCAAGGCGCCGGCGAGCGCCGCCGCCAGTGCCGACACCTGCACCGCCCAGCCCTGCGGCTCGAAGCCCAACCAGTCGGCGCAAATCACGCCCAGGCCCGCGATCTGCGCGATCGCGAGATCGATGAACACGATGCCGCGATTGAGCACCTGGATGCCGAGCGGCACGTGCGTCGCGGTCACCAGCAGGCCGGCGGCGAATGCCGGCCACAGGATGCTGAGGTCAACGATGGCGGAATTCATTTCGCCACCACGAGCAGCCGTGCCAGCGAGTCGTCGAACAGACCGAACAAATCCTTGGCCTGGTCGCTGCCGCCGACGGTAAAGGGCAGCATGACCGCCGGTATCTTGGCGTGCTCCGACAGCCACTCCACGGCGCGCGGCTCGTTGTAGGCGGCACGCACCACCGCCTTGGCCGGGTCCTTTTGCAAGCGCGTGAGCAAATCGCTCAAATGCGCGGTCGTCGGCGGCAAACCCGGCTTCGGCTCGATTTGGCCGATCTCCCGGATCCCGAGCCATTGCTCAAGGTAGGTCATGTTTTTATGATAACCAACGATCGCCATCCCCTTGAGCGGCGCCGCTTCCTTCTCCCACCGCGCGATCGCCTGCTGCCAGCGCTCCAGGAACGCCTTGGTGCGGGCGCGATAATTTTCGGCTTCCGCCGGATCGAGTTGCGCCATGCGTTCGCTCAGCGCCATGGCGATCTTCGCGATATTGCGCGGATCGAGGTGAATGTGCGGGTTGCCGCCGGGATGCACGTCGCCCTGCGACCGGTCGACCAGCATCGGCACATCCAGCAGGACTACTTGCTGCGCCGCTTCGAAGTAGCCCGGCTGTCCGAGCTGTATCTTGGCATTGCCGGCCTGCGTCAGCACCAGCGGCAACCAGCCGATCTCGAGTTGCGCGCCGGTGCATACCACCAGATCGGCGCTGCGCGCGCGCGCGATCAGGCTCGGCCGCGCCTCGACGCGATGCGGATCCTGCAGTGCGTTGGTCGCAACGTAGATATTCGCTTTGTCGCCGGCGAGTTCCTTGCTCAACGCACCCCATTCCGGCGTACACGCGAAAATATTGAGCGCGGCAAGCGCCGGCTGCGCCGCCAGCCACAACATCGTTGACAAAAACAGCTTCAGCCATTGATTCATGGAAATATCCTTTTCTTGACCTTCACACATCAGAACTTGTGCGCGCCGTGCGCGCCCAGGCTGTAGATGTATTGCACGAATACCTGGTTGTCGGTAAGTCCGAGCCGCGACTTGTCCGACGCAAACTGCAGCCGCAGGCGGCTGAACTCGGTCGGGCTCCAGTCAACCATCAGCGTGTTGCGCGTCGGGCTGTATCCGGCAAGCAAGGGGAAATCCGCAGCGGTCGGGCCCAGCCCGTTGTTGACGATGCCATTATTGACCGTGCCGAAGTTGAGCCGGTCGTAGCGGTAACCGACGCGCCAGCGCGGATAAAACTGCCACGCGCCTTGCAGGTACCAGCCCGACTGATCGGTCTGGAAATAATCGCTGACGACGCCAAACAGATTGGTCTGCGCGGTGTCGTCATAGATCAACGACCCGCGTTGTTTGAAACGGAAATACTCGCCCTGCAGCTTGAAGTTATAGTAGTTCGGGTTGCCGTGCGGCGACCATTTCAATATCGCGTCCGCGACCCACAATTTGGCGTTGCCGGTGAAGGTGTTGGTGACCACGCCGCCGAGCGAGTCGGTGTCCTGATAACTGCGGCCGTTGGGCGCAGTCTTCAGATACGACACACCGGTGCGCCACGCGTAGCTGTCGCCGATATCGCCGCCGAGATGCGCGAGCAGCGCGCTGCCGCCGACACCGTTCTTATTGCGGTCGCTGCCCGGAAATTTGTCGCCGCTCGCCAACTCGGCGCCAAGCTCGATCAGGAGATCCGTCGGCGCGATCCATTTGAGCTGCACGCCCTCCTGCGCGAGCTGGGTGCCGAGAAACGCCTTGTACGCGAGCGGCGCGTCCTGAAAATCCCACGTGTGCTGGTGCTGCTCGTTCAGATAGCCGAGGCCGGAGAAAAAGCGCCCGCCTTTGAGCGTGAAGCCCTGCGGCAACGCCAGCGTTTGAAAGTACGCCTCCTCGACATCGACCCCGCCTGCGGGCGCAAGCGACGCGATCGCGATGCCGCGAAAATAAGGATCGATGTTGGCGGCCAGCGCAAGCTCGGTTTCCCCCAGCCCGAAGCTGCGCTTGGGCGGTCCCACGTCGCCGCCCGACGGCACAAAACCAGTGATGTGGTAGGTATTGGGATCCTGCGACGTGTTGGCGTAAGTGCCTTGCAGTATCAACGACACTGCGGGGTTGAACGCGTTTTCGCCGCCGCGCGCGGCGGTAGCGGAACTTGCGGCGCTCTCGGCCCGGGCGGCGTTTTGCTCGGCCTTGCCGGCTGCGGTTTCCGCTTTGCCCGCCTTGGCTTCCGCATCGGACAGCCGTTTTTCGAGTTCCTGGATGCGCTTTTCGTACGCATCCTTCATTTGCTTGATTTCTTGGCGTATCTTCGCGAGCTCGGAATCCTGCGCCAGCACCGGGCCGGCAAATGTGAGTGCGATCGCCGCAGCGATCAAATGTCGTTTATACACATGAGTTCTCCTCTTGACACAAAGGAACGCGGCAACTGCCGTCGGCAGTTGCCCCTATGCTGTGTTAAAGGAGAACGGGCGGGCCGCGCGAAGCGGGAACGACTAGGTTTGCAGGAAAGGCGGGGGGTAAATGGTTGGTGCTGCGTTCAACCGTATTCGCGGCAATCCGCAGCGGCAGCGCGGCAAAGCTGACGGTCCCGAGTATCTGGGCAAATGCGATGTGAAAGTCGCACAGCCCGGACTGTGATCTCTGCTTGCCGTCGTCGTGCTGCTGCGACTGGGCCGGCAGACTGTCCTGCAAATGCCGCACCTGGTGCGTGAGAGCGCCATGCTGCGCCGACACCAGCAACGCTGCCAGCACGATTTGCAACACGCCGCGCTTCAGGATCATAGGGTCATGCCCGATGGGAGTGACGAGCGATTAAGGCGGGACAGATTACAGCATAAGGCGGACGGTTGCAAAATCGGCGCGGGAACCCGGCAGCGGGTGTTATATACTCGATCGCCCAGGGTATTTGCCCGTCGCACCCCCGCAACGTCGCCATGAAGCAAGCCCTCCTGCTGCTGATCAAGTGCTATCAACTGTGCTTCAGCCCGTTTTTCGGCGGGCAATGCCGCTTTTACCCTAGCTGCTCGGCCTACGCGGCCGAGGCGATAGACACCCACGGCGCGCTCAAAGGAACCTGGCTCGCGATCCTGCGGTTACTGCGCTGCCACCCGTGGCATCCCGGCGGCGTCGATCCGGTGCCGCCTAAGAATCGGTAAATGAGGAATGGGAAATAGTAAATGGTCAGGCGCGCGATGCGTACTGCTGTTGCCTATTCCCTATTTACCACTTCCTATTCACTATTCACCCCAACGCACCGGCCACCCGGCAAATCAGCCCCTTCAGATACTCGCCCTCGGGGAAATTGAGCGCGACCGGATGGTCGGCGCCGGCGCTCAACTGCTCCACGATCTGCGCCTCGACGCCGGCGTCGAGCGCGGCCCCGGCGACGATTTTCTGGAACAGCTCGCGCGACACGCCGCCCGAGCATGAGAACGTCAACAGCAGCCCGCCCGGCCGCAGCAGTTTGAACGCGAGCAGGTTGATGTCCTTGTAGGCGCGCGACGCTTTCTCGGCGTGCGCCGCGGTCGGCGCGAATTTCGGCGGGTCGAGCACGATCAGATCGAAACTGCGCGCCTGGTCTCGCATCTTGCGCAATAACTGGAACACGTCGCCTTCGATGCATTCGGCCTGCGGCAGCCGATTGAGCGCGACGTTGCGCGCAAGCAATTCGAGCGCCGAACCCGAGCTGTCGAGCGCGGTCACGGTCGCGGCGCCGCCGATGAGCGCGTTCACGGTGAAACCGCCGGTGTAGGCAAAACAGTCGAGCATTTCGCGCTTGGCGGCAAGCTCACGCAGCCGCAGCCGGTTATCGCGCTGGTCGAGATAAAAACCCGTCTTATGGCCATGCGGCACGTCGACTTCGAACATTGCACCCGCTTCGTTTACCACTACCTGCGCCGGCGGCGCAGCGCCGCGCAGCAAGCCCACGCGCGGCTGCTGGCCTTCGAGCGCAAGCACGTCGGCATCTGAACGCTCGAAAACAGTTGTCGGCTTGACCACCGCTTCGACGGCATCCGCGACCGCGTCACGCCAGCGCATCGCACCCGCGCTCGACAATTGCACCACGACGATGTCGCCGTAACGGTCGATCACCACGCCCGGCAGCCCGTCCGACTCCGCGTGCACCAGACGCACCGATTCACACTCCGGAAGCAGCTGGCTGCGCAGCGCGACCGCGCGTCCGATGCGGTCCCGGAAAAACGCGGCGTCGATTTCCCGCTTCTCCCAAGCCCACACGCGCGCGACGATTTGCGATTGCGGGTTGCACGCGGCCACCGCCAGAAATTCCCCGTCGGCGCTGTGTACCTCGATGGTGTCGCCCGCGTCCGGCGTGCCGCTGAATTTCGCGACCGCGCCCGAAAACACCCACGGATGGCGGCGCTTGAGCGATTTCTCGCGGCCGGGCTTCAATATAAGACGCGACAGCGCCTTCCCTTCACCCTTCACTCTTCACCCTTCACTAGCACATTGAGCCGCCGATGAGCGCCGATTAACGCCGATAAGATCAAATTGAACCGCCAAGACGCCAAGAAAAGCGAGTGAACAGTAAACGGTGAATGGTGAATGGTGGATGGTCAAAGCAAACGCTCGTTCCTCGTTTTTCGCCTCTCGATTTTCCTTGGCGTCCTCCGCGTCCTTTGCGGCTCAGCTTTTTTTCCTCGCGCGCGGATGCGCGGCGTCGTAAACCTTCGCGAGGTACTGAAAATCGAGATGGGTATAAACCTGCGTCGTCGAAATGCTCGCATGGCCGAGCATCTCCTGCACCGCGCGCAGGTCGCCGCTCGATTGCAGCACGTGCGACGCGAACGAATGGCGCAGCATGTGCGGATGCACGTCGCTATCGAGCCCCAGCTTCAACGCCCATTGCTTGAAACGGTACTGGATCGCGCGCGGCGTCAGCCGCGTGCCGTTGCGGTTGACGAACAGCGCATCGCCGCCGGCTTTGATCAAGAGCGCGCGCTGCCTGAGCCAGTCCTGCACCGCGTTGAGCGCGTGACTGCCGACCGGCACCACGCGCGTCTTGGCCCCCTTGCCCGTGACGCGCACCGTCGCATCGCTGAAATTGATGTCGGTCGGCGCGAGACTTGTGAGCTCCGACAGACGCAATCCCGAAGAGTAGAACAGCTCGAAGATCGCCTTGTCGCGGGTCGCGAGCGCAGCGCCGTCCGGGAGGTCCATCAGCCGTCCGGCCTCATCGGGCGACAGTGCCTGCGGCAGGGTCTTCTTGGATTTCGGCGCGCGCAGCCCGATGCAGGGGTTGCTGGTGTAGCCGTGATCGCGTGCGAGGTAGCGGTAAAATCCGCGCCACGCCGACAGCATGCGCGCGAGGCTCCTGCCGTCGAGCCCGCGTGCGTGCAATTGCGCGACGAAGCGCCGTATATTGTGGAGCTGCAGCTTGGCAAGCGGCGTGTCGGCGGCAAGCTCGAGCAGCGCCGCGATATCGCGCTGGTAGTTGAGGACGGTGTGCCGGCTTAAGCGCCGCTCGTTGGCGAGATGGCCGAGGTAGTTCTCGAGCAGCTTCGCTGCGCCCGCATTCTTTACAGCGGGTATTTTTGCCCGAGTCCATTCACCCTTCACCCTTCACCCTTCACAAGTACCTCAACAACGCCGCCGCGGTAAGCTCGCCCAGGCGTTTCAGATAGAGCGTGCCCATCTCGGGGTAGAAGCGCTGTGCGTCTTCGCTCGCCATGGCGAGCAGCCCGAAAGTCTGGCCGCTCTTCAGCGCGACATAAGCAAACGAGCGCAAGTGCGCGGCGTTCTCACCGAACCATGCTCCGGTATCGACCATCGCGTGCGCGCTGCAATAGGGATTCGCCAGGCTCTCGGCAAACTCGCGCGCCTCGGTGCTGACGGCGTCGAACTCGGCCAGCCGCGGATGCGCGCCCTCCTTCCACAGCCGCAACACGGTATGCGGCACCGCGAAATCCTCGCGCAGGTTGAAGTACAACGCCTCGATCACGGCCTCAGCGTCGCGCGCCGCAACCAGCGCCAGCGTGAGCCGGTGCAGCTTCTCGCCGATCGCGTCGTTATCCTCGCCGAATTCGATCAGCTCGCGCAGCTTGCCTTCGAGCTGCTTGCCCTTCTCGCGCAGCGTGAGTATCTGGCGCTCGCTGATCGAAATCGCACGCCCGCCGTGCGGGTGCGGGATGAAGATCGTCGCCAGGAAATCGGCGTGCTCTTCGAAAAATTCGGGGTGCTGCTTGAGGTAACTCGCGACCGCATCAGGTGTCATATTGCCGCCTTGTTTTTTGAGATGGCGTCCAGTTCCATTTCGCCCTCGAATACGGTGACGGCGGGCCCGGTCATCATGACCGGCTTGCCTTCACCCTCCCATAATATACTGAGGTCGCCGCCGCGCGTAGTGACTGTCACGCGCTGGTCGAGCAATCCGCGCTGGATGCCGGCGACCGCGGCCGCGCAGGCCCCGGTACCGCAGGCGAGCGTCTCGCCGGCGCCGCGCTCGTATACGCGCAGCCTGATATGGCCGCGGCCCGTTACCTGCATGTAGCCCGCATTGACGCGCCGGGGAAAGCGCGGATGAATCTCGATCGCAGCACCCTCGGTGCGTACCGGCGCGGCATCCACGTCGGCCACCACCTGCACAGCGTGCGGATTGCCCATCGACAACGCGCTGATTTCAACTTTCCTGCCGCCGATGTCGAGCTGATAAATCGGCGCACGCCCCGGTGCATCGAACGGGATGCGCGGCGGTTCGAACTCGGGCACGCCCATGTCGACCGTCACCTGGCCGTCGGCCTCGAGCCGCGGCACGATCACGCCGCCGGGCGTACCGACGCGGATTTCACTTTTGTCGGTCAGGCCCCAGTCCCGCACAAAGCGCACGAAGCAGCGTGCGCCGTTGCCGCACTGCTCGACCTCGCCGCCGTCGGCGTTGAAAATGCGGTAATAGAAGTCGGTGCCAGGCTGGCGCGGCTTTTCGACCCGCAGGATCTGGTCGCAGCCGATGCCGAAGTGGCGGTCGGCGATCCGGCGCAGTTGCTCGCGCGTAAGCTCGAGCGGTGCGCGCGTCGCGTCGAGCACGACAAAGTCGTTGCCGAGCCCGTGCATTTTGGTGAATTTCAGGCGCATTCTCTGCCGGGATTCTCAAACATCCTTCATCATCACGTAGTCATCCATCACGAAACCGCCGCCGATATCCGTCACCACCGATTCGGCGATCCAAAAACCATGCTTTTCGTAAGCAGCGATCGCATTGCGGTTGTGCTTGTTGACCGCAAGCATGAGCGTGTCACAGCCGTAAGCGCGCGCGATGGTAAGCGCCCGATCCAGCAGCATGCCGCCGTAGCCCTTGCGCTGATGGTCGTGATGCACGTAGAGTTTGTCGAGCTTCATTTCACCCGCGTTTCGAGTCAGGAAGTAAGAAGCGAATCCCGCCATCCTGGCGTCAACGAGCAACTGGTCCCACCACAAGTCTTTGCGCTGCAGTTCTTCGCGCAATGCCTCGGCGGTATAGCGCTGCTTGAGCATGTATTCTATCTGCGCCGCGCTGATGATGTCTGCATAATGGCGGCGCCATATCTCGCCGGCGAGCGCGATCAGGCGCTCGATGTCCGCCACCGCCAGCGGCGCGACCCGCACCGTGGTTGCCGCCTCCCGCCTCCCGCCTCCCGCCTCACGCATAGGGGCTTGGCTCTCCCGCCGGCCGCGTCTTGAAGCGCTTGTGCAGCCAGTAATACTGCTCAGGCATCTCGCGCACGCGCTCTTCGATGAAGGCGTTCATGTGCCGGGCGTCGGCGCCAGGGTCACCGCTCGGAAAATCAGTCCACGCCGGATACAGCCGCACCACGTAGCCGGCGCTGCCCGGCAGCTGGCGCGTGATGCACGGCACCACGACCGCACCCGCCAGCTCGGCGATGCGCGACAAGCCGGTGATGGTCGCCGCCGGCACGCCGAAAAACGGCGCGAACACCGAGTCGCGCGCGCCGAGATCCATGTCGGGCAGGTAATAAAACGGCTCGCCGTTTTTGAGCGATTTGATCATCGGCCGGATGCCGTCCTGGCGCGCGAACAGCGTAGTCTGTCCGAAGCGCGTGCGGCCGTGGATCAGGATCGCATCGGCCGCGGCGCTTTTCTGCCGGCTGTAGACCGAATTCAGGCGGTAGTCCGCGGCGAGCCGAATGCCGCCCATGTCGAGGCCAATGAAATGCGGCGCCAGCAATATCACGGGCCGGTCTGCGCAGGCGCGCCAATGTTCGAGCCCTTCGACCTGCACCAGCGCATGCACCCGCTCTTTCGAGCCCCACCACAGGATGCCGTGCTCGAGCAGGCTGCGGCCGAAAGCCCGGAAGTGCTTCCGTGCAAGCTGCCGGCGTGCTTCGTCGCTCAACTCCGGAAAGCACAGCCTGAGATTGGCCAGCACGACACGGCGCCGCGCGCGCGCCAGCGCGTACAGCAGCGTGCCGAGTGCCGCGCCGACTCGCGCCAACAACGCGAGCGGCAAAAAATGCAGCGCCCAGATGATGGCGAGCCCGACGCGCATCAGGCGTAACCGCGCGCGCCGCATTGAGCCACCGTTGCGTCCATCGCTTGAGCCCCCTGCCGCGACCGCAAAGCGAGCGCTCGCAACAGCGCCCTCACTCTGAAAACCGTTTTAGAATTCGGGCGTTATTTGCTATAATTTCGCGCTTTGTCACTTTTGCCGGCCGCTTTTGCCGATCGTACACAACAATGAGCGATTTTCTGTTCACTTCCGAATCCGTTTCCGAAGGACACCCCGACAAGATCGCAGACCAGATTTCGGACGCGGTCCTTGACGCTATCTTAGCCCAGGACAAACACGGCCGTGTAGCCGCCGAGACGCTGGTCGCAACCGGGCTGGTGGTAATGGCCGGCCAGATCACCACCAAAGCCAACGTCAATTACGGCGAAATCGCGCGCGGCGTGATCAAGCGCATCGGCTATGACAGCTCGGAAATCGGCTTCGATTACCGCACTTGCGCGGTGCTCACTACGTATGACCGGCAGTCGCCCGATATTGCGCTGGGCGTCGACGAAGGCACAGGCCTCGACCTCGAACAGGGCGCCGGCGACCAGGGCCTGATGTACGGCTTTGCGTGCGATGAGACGCCACAGTTGATGCCGGTGCCGATTTACTACGCGCACCGCCTGATGGAGCGCCATGCCGAGCTGCGCAAGGACGGCCGCCTGCCGTGGCTCAGGCCCGACGCCAAGTCGCAGCTCACCGTGCGCTACGTCGACGGCGAGCCGACCCAGGTCGAGACCGTCGTGATCTCGACCCAGCACGATCCGGACATCACTCACGAGCAGATCGAGGAAGCGGTTATAGAGCAAATCGTGAAGCCGGTGTTCCCGAAAAATATGCTCAGGGCCGACACCAAGTACCTGATCAACCCGACCGGGCGCTTCGTGATCGGTGGTCCGATGGGCGACACGGGGCTCACCGGGCGCAAGATCATCGTCGACACCTACGGCGGCTATTCGCGCCACGGCGGCGGCGCGTTCTCGGGCAAAGACCCGTCGAAAGTCGACCGCTCGGGCGCCTATGCGGCGCGCCATGTCGCGAAGAACATCGTGGCGGCGGGCCTCGCGAAAAAATGCGAAGTGCAGGTCGCTTATGCGATCGGCGTCGCGCGCCCGGTGAGCGTGTTGGTCGACACCTTCGGCACCGGCAGGATCGCGGACGAAAAAATCGCCAAGCTGGTCGAAAAGCATTTCGATCTGCGGCCCAAAGGCATCATCAATGCGCTCGACCTGCTGCGTCCGATTTACCTCAAGACCGCGGCCTACGGCCACTTCGGGCGCGACGAACCGGAGTTCACCTGGGAAGCGACCGACAAGGCGGCGGCGCTGAAGGCCGACGCGGGAATTAAGTGAAAAACCGACAGTCAAACACCGGTTCTTGAGTGATCCGCAAATAGCTTCTACAATTCGTCTTGCGGTGCTTCTCCATGACAGTCACCCCGATCCGCTTCGACCCTGAACGCGCGTTGGAACTGGTGCTGTACGTCGCCAGCCGATTGCGCTACCCGACGCTGCACTCCGTATCCAAAGTGCTATACTTCGCCGACCGCGAACATCTATCGCGATATGGCAGCCTGTTGTCGGGGGACAACTACGTGGCCATGCGGCACGGGCCCGTGCCAAGCGCGATTTACAATCTCATGAAGGCCGGCGCCGGTCGCCTCGAACCGCTCATTCCTTCGCAGTTCTACGAGTTGGTTGCGCAGTCTTTGAGCGTCGAAGAAGGTCGCCGCGTGCGACCGTTACGCCCGGCAAACCTCGATCTGCTCAGCGCATCTCAGCGCGAATGCCTCGACTCATCGATCAAGGAAAACGGCAAGCTCAGTTTCAAGCGCCTGACGGATAAGAGCCACGACGCGGCGTGGAAGTCCGCCGACGAAAACGATCTTATCGACGTCAAAGCGATTGCCAAGACGCTGCGCAACGCCAAGCAGGTTCTTGCCTACCGGCGTCAATTTGCAAATTAACAGGTCGTGACGTCGAACCCGAAGCGATACAAGAGCGCGCCGATTACCGAAGCGGTAATCGAGATTCGAATACAGCCGCCTGAATCATTTGGGAAGACAGCGGTTGAAAAGCTAGCAGAATCTTTCAAACCGGAGTTCCCGAAGCAGGCGCCCATGCGGCTGTTGCAAATGGGTGTGGCAGCACAGAACCAAGCTGAAGACGCGGTCTTTACGTCCTCGCAAGGTGTCATCGGTTATCGACTATCTAAGGTTGACGATTCACGCATCCTTCAAGTTAGGCGGGACGGCTTTGCATACAGCCACATGGCCCCATATACAGATTGGGCCACTTTCCGAGCTGAAGCACAACCGTTATGGGAGAGATATCGATCCTCTGTCCGCGATGTAAAATTAGCGCGATGCGCGCTACGCTATATCAATCGCGTAAATATACCTGGGGCCAAGATAGAGCCTTACGATTATTTCACGCTTTACCCAAAGATTCCGGAACAACTCCCACAGCAAGATGTAATGGGGATGGCAATGAACCTTCAGATGCCACAACCGGATATTGAATGCGTCGCTGTACTCAACCAAGCCTTGGTTGAACCGGCGAAGCCTGGGCATATATCGATAATTTTTGACATTGACATTTTTCGTCTCGGTATTGAAACTTGGCAAGATTCGGAAGTTTGGGCATTTCTTGATAAACTGCGGGATCGCAAGAATGAGATCTTCGAAGCTTGCATCACCGACCGTACAAGGGAGCTGATTGATCAATGAGTACCATAGCTGCTGAAATTGGCTGGCGCGATTATTTACGGCCGTCGTTCGGATCACGACCTACTGTCAAAGTACGTCATTTTGCCCCTCCGAGCGCCGCTATATCTGGTGACTTGAGTAGGGCCGCCAAGGAACCAATGTTATTCCCGTTGCACGACCAACTCGATCAGATTGCGTTGTTGCCGGATGACTGGGATGGCTACGGTAGCGTTCACCCAGACACGTTGGCAATCGAGAACGCGCGACAGTTTCTTGAAGAAGCTTACCTGCAATGCGAGGCGGCCGGAGGTTGGCAAGCTCCTCACATTAGTTCAAGCGAGGACGGTGAGATTGTCTTCGAATGGTGGCATGGGAACCGCAAGCTCACCATATATGCTGGACCGCACGAGCTGACCTACCTCAAGAGTTGGGGGCCTCATATCGTGAGCGAAATGGAAGACGGGGTAATCCCAAGTAATGGGATAACGCCGCTCTGGGGCTGGCTTTTTGCATGACCGATGGGCAGGATCGAGTGCAGGACGATGAGCAACTCTATCGTCGTATCCCCAACTTAGCTTCCCCGTTGTATTCGACCGAGGGAGGGCAGTTTAGATTTTCAAGTACCGCATTCAATGATCGCAGCAGGCAGCCGTCAGTGGATCGAGCGAAACTGCAGAATTTTGATCCGCATCGCTCGCGGATTACCACGACGGATGGAATTGTCGAGCTGAACGCAGCCAAGATTCGCGCTGTTGGACCAATTGTCCAACAGAATAACTCTGCCGCCCCCTCGTCACATGTGGTTGACGTTATGCCAGATCCTGTCAATGGCGACATTTCTCTTGCCATCAAGGCGAACTTGGCTCACGCACTAATAATTACTCAACCCCCGCTTACAGGCGCTAGTGCGTTCAAGCGGTTTAAAGAATCTCTCGCAAAGCTTGCGACAGAAGCTGGCTGGTGCATTAAGCCAGGAACTCCGCTACCGCGGCGCAAGCTTCTTACCGGCCTTCGCAATTTTTTTCGTTGGATACTTCGAGGGTTGGGACAAAAGTAGTTTCCAGCCTGGTTGCCAATGTATTTGCCGCGCGTGACCTAGCATCAAATCCCCTCCGAGATTGAATCATCGCAGATTTTCGGGGACGCCGGGGCAGCAACAGGGCACCTGAGCCAACAGTTTATGTGACGTGGTATAGCCGTTTGCCACAACTATTGGCGGTTGCGTTACAATAGCGCCCCTCCCCGAGGAGCGTTGCAACGGCCGCCTTCCCGCGCGGCCGCCAGGCTCGGGGTGTCCACACTTGCAACGGCGCTCACGAACTTTTTTCTGCTATCGGGAAAGGAGGGCGTGATGAACGCCGCAACTCAAGCAAAATCCGCCGACTACAAGGTCGCGGACATCAGGCAGGCCGACTTCGGCCGCAAGGAAATCGCCATTGCCGAGACCGAAATGCCCGGCCTGATGGCGCTGCGCGAGGAATTCAAAGGCAGGCAGCCGCTGCAAGGAGCGCGCATCGCCGGATCACTGCACATGACGATCCAGACCGCAGTGCTGATCGAGACGCTGGCCGAACTCGGCGCCGACATTCGCTGGGCGTCGTGCAATATATTCTCGACGCAGGATCACGCCGCGGCGGCGATCGCGGCGCGCGGCATCCCGGTATTCGCCTACAAGGGCGAAACGCTCGTGGATTACTGGGAATACACCCACAAGATCCTCGAATGGCCCGGTAACGAAAATGAGGGCGGCACGCCCAACATGATCCTCGACGATGGCGGCGATGCCACGCTGCTCGTCACGCTGGGCGCGAAGCATGAGAAAGACGCCACGGTCCCGCCCGCGGGCAGCAACGAGGAAGAGCGCGTGCTGTTCGCCGCGATCAAGAAGCGACTCAAGGAAAAACCCGGCTTCTACTCGAGAATCCAGGCCAACATCAAGGGCGTCACCGAGGAAACCACGACCGGCGTGCACCGCTTGTACCAGATGGAAAAAGAGGGGCGCCTGCCGTTCCCGGCGATCAATGTCAATGATTCCGTGACCAAGTCCAAGTTCGACAACCTCTACGGTTGCCGCGAGTCGCTGGTCGATGCGATCAAGCGCGCGACTGACGTGATGGTGGCGGGCAAGGTAGCGCTCGTGTGCGGCTATGGCGATGTCGGCAAGGGCAGCGCCGAGGCCCTGCGCGCGCTTTCCGCGCAGGTGTGGGTGACCGAGATCGACCCGATCTGCGCATTGCAGGCGGCGATGGAAGGTTTCCGCGTGGTGACCATGGATTACGCGGCCGACAAGGCCGACATTTTCGTGACCGCGACCGGCAACGTGGGCGTGATCAACCACGCGCACATGAAGCGCATGAAGCACAATGCGATCGTGTGCAACATCGGCCACTTCGACTCCGAAATCGAGATCGCCGCGCTTAAAGCTTACCGGTGGGAAAACATCAAGCCGCAGGTCGACCACGTGGTGTTTCCGGACGGCAAGCGGCTGATCGTGCTCGCCGAAGGTCGCCTGGTGAACCTCGGCTGCGGCACCGGGCACCCGTCGTTCGTGATGTCGAGCTCGTTCACCAACCAGACCCTCGCGCAGATCGAGCTTTACACCAAGAGCGGCCAATACGGGAACAAGGTCTACGTGCTGCCCAAGCAGCTCGACGAAAAAGTCGCGCGCCTGCACCTCAAGAAGCTTGGCGTCGAACTGACAGTGCTGAACGAAAGGCAGTGCGATTACCTGAACGTGCCGGTTGACGGCCCGTACAAGTCCGAGCACTACCGGTATTGATGCGGTGAAGGGTGAAGGGTGAAGGGTGAAGGGTAAAATCGGGAATTGCTCGCTGCGTCCGCTCTCACACTAAAATGCAATCGCAAAAGAAATTTCCGCGCACGTTCAGTTTCGAGTACTTCCCGCCCAATACGCCGGAGGGACAGGAGAAGCTTCGCGCTACCACCAAACAGCTCGCGCAGCTCAAACCGAAGTTTTTTTCGGTGACGTATGGCGCGGGCGGCTCGACGCGCGAACGCACGCTCAGCACCGTGCTCGACATCCGCGCCATGGGTCACGCCGCGGCGCCGCACATCTCATGCGTCGCCTCGACCCGGGAAAGCATCCGCGAGTGGTTGCAGCGCTACAAAGACCATGGGATCAAGCATATCGTGGCCTTGCGCGGCGATCTGCCTTCCGGGCTCGCGGCAGCCGGCGAGTTCCGGTACGCGAACGAGCTCGTGGCATTCATACGCAAGGAATTCGGCGCTCAGTTTTTGATCGAAGTCGCGGCGTATCCCGAGTTCCATCCGCAGGCCAAAAGCGCGCAGGACGATCTGCTCAACTTCAAGCGCAAGATCGAAGCCGGCGCCGATTCGGCGATCACGCAGTACTTCTACAACCCCGACGCTTACTATCGCTTCGTCGACGAGTGCGAGGCGATGAGGCTCGACATCCCGGTCGTGCCCGGGGTCATGCCGATCGGCCGCTTCGCGCAACTCGCGCGCTTCTCGGATGCGTGCGGCGCCGAGATCCCGCGCTGGATCCGCAAGAAACTCGAAGGCTACGGCGACGACACCGCCTCGATCCGCGCATTTGGCCTCGACGTCGTCACCGCGCTGTGCGACGACCTGCTGCGCCATGGCGCGCCGGGACTGCATTTTTACACGCTGAACCAGGCCGGCTTGACGACGACGATCTGGCAAAGACTTGGGCTGTGACATGCCGCGCGCGGTCTGGAAAGGCGTTAAAGTCGAGTAGCGCGCGCCGGCCTGCGTATTGCTGTTGCCGCACGTCGCCGCCCGTTCGCGGCGGGTGCACGGCAAAAACCATCATTTGCGGGCCTGAGACCACCCCACGGCCGCTTATGTGATGTAATACGCACGGGGGCGGGCAGTCTGGATTTATCATCCCCATTTGCTTAAACTGGTCTTTCCCCGGTGCCACGGGCATAAGGTTCCCCGTCAACTCGTCACCCAACCGATGAAAACCGGAATTCAACTCAGCGTCGGCCTGGTCGCGGTGTGTTTCGCGGCTGCCGGCTTCGCGCAGGGCTTCAAGTTCTCGCAGGAGGACGGGGCCGCCAAGGCCAAAGAGCAAGCCCGCCAGCAGGCAATCGCCGAACGTCTGTCGACGCCATGCCGCGATCAGCTCAAGGACCGGAAAATCATGCTGATCATCGGCGAGCAGCAGGCGGGCGGCGGAATCCTCGCGCAGCAGGAAAACTACGGGCCGCATTTCCAGGCCATCAACCAGCGGCTGCGCGCGCTCGGCCTCAAGACCTACACCCCCGGGGAAATCAAGAAACAGATCGCGCAGGCCGAGATCGATGCCTATTTCAAGGGTAACCCGGACGCCGCGCTGTCAGCCTCCAGGCGCCTCGGCGCGAGCTTCGTGCTGCGCGGGCTGATTACCTCGCAGGCGAGCGTCAACCTGGTGATCCGGGTCAACGAAGTCACGGTCAACCTCGGCTTCTCGCTGGCCGACGCCGGCGGCCGCATGATTTCGGACGCGACCGCGCAAGGCGGCTCTTTCGCGGGCAGCGATATCCGCTCGGCCGCCGCGCGGCTCATCAACGAGCAGGCCGATGAAGTCGTGGCCAAGCTCTACAGCGATTACTGTACCAAGGCGGGGCTGGCCGAACCGAAACGCAAAAAATAGCGGCATGATCGCAACCGGGTAAAACACCCGTTTTTCAGGAGAACCGAACATGAAAATCGACTTTGTGAAAACCATGATGTGTCTCGCGGCGGGCGCGCTGCTCGCGCTGTCCGGCGCCAGCCAGGCGCAGCCGCGCTGGGGTTCCGAGAGCAGCTCCGCGCCCGCCACCTCGACTTCGCAAAAAACCAACGAAGCGGCCGACCGGGCGGTGTATAAGCCGATCGAGTACTCCAATGCCGGTAAAGCCGGGCCCCCGCTCATCGTGATCCCCGGCGAAATCAAGAGCAACAACGCCACCTTTACCCAGAAGTTCGGCCCCAACAATATCGCCGACTTCGCCGAAATCGAGCTGTCCAAGGCCAACTTCCCGGTGCTCGAACGCACCAATCTCGGTCCGCTGCTCAACGAATTCACGCTCGCCTACAACCTCGGCGACCCGGACGAAGCGCGCAAGATGCTCGGCCGCGGCAAGCTCAAAACCACCAAGTGGGTGGTCAAGTTCGACATCCTGAAGACCGAGCAGGTCGCCGCCGCGCAAAAGGGTTTTGACGGCCGTTCGGTCGGCAACATAATCGGTATTTTGGGCGGGTCGCGGGGCGCCTCGGCCGGCGGCACGGCGGTCGGGTCGGTCAAGACCCAGGACACCAGCGGGGTGTGGATCATCGGCATGCGCTACAAGATCATGAACGCGGAAACCACCGAGCAGGTCGCGCAGGGCTACACCGAGGAAAAAATGGAAGTCGGCACCACCTCGACCTCCGTGCTCGGCGTCTCGTCCGCCGAGCAGGGCGGCGTGTCGCTCGACACCATGGTGCAGCGCCTGATCCAGAAAACGGTGTGGGAAATCGACAGCAAGTACAAATAATAACCGGTCTCCCGACGTCAGAGGACATCGCATCGTGAGCGAAGCCCCACTCAAGCTCGGCAAGTACGAAATCCTGCGCGAACTCGGGCGCGGCGCGATGGGCGTCGTCTACGAGGCCTTCGATCCGACCATCGAGCGCACGGTCGCGCTGAAGACCATCCGCCGCGACCAGCTCGAGGGCGCCGAGGCGGCAGACGTGATTGCGCGTTTCCAGCGCGAAGCCAAGGCCGCGGGACGCCTCAATCATCCGAACATCGTTTCCATCTATGATTTCGGCGATGACAACAACACCATGTTCATCGCCATGGAGTTCGTGCACGGACGCGAACTGAAGAGCTATTTCGAGAAAAACGAGCGCTTCCCGATGGCCGAAATCGTGCGTGTGATGGGACAGCTCCTCGACGCGCTCGAATACTCGCACAATTTCGGCGTCGTCCATCGCGACATCAAGCCCGCCAACATCATCATCATCCAGCCCAACGGACAGGTCAAAGTCGCGGACTTCGGCATCGCGCGCATCGAATCGTCGCAATACACGCAGGCCGGGACCGTGCTCGGCACCCCGGCCTACATGTCGCCCGAGCAATTCATGGGTCAGACCGTCGACCGCCGTTCCGACATTTTTTCGGCCGGCGTGGTGCTCTATCAGTTCCTGACCGGCGAGCGCCCGTTCTCCGGCACGGCGACCACCATCATGCACAAGGTGTTGAGCGTGGACCCGCCGTCGCCGTCGATGCTGAACGTGCAGGCACCGAAACCTTTCGATGCCATCATCGCCAAAGCAATGGCAAAGCGGCCGGAAGACCGCTTTCAGACCGCGCGCGAGTTTGCGGACGCAATCCGCATGGCGGGCGAGGGCAAGGCCGTGCCGGGACTGGACGCTATCGTGGCTGCCGGCGCCGACAGCACGGTCGTCAATGCCGGCGCCGAGGCGACCTTCAAGGCTGCGGCCGACCGCACCGCGACGCTCAAAATGCCGGCACAGGCCGCCGGCGCCGCGGCAACACAGACTCCCGACGTGCCTTCCGCGCCCGGGCGTAAATCGCCGGCGCTGGTCATCATCGCGGCAGTCGTGATGGGCGTCATCGGCATCGGCGTTGCGAGCTATTTTGTGCTGCCCCGCTTGCAATCAGGCAGTGCGCCCGTTGCCGCATCCGGCACGCCCGCCCCGGCGGCGGCAACCGCACCTGCGCCGACACCGGCGGCGGCGATACCAACCGACCCGGGCACCATGATCATCAGCGCGGTCGGGCTCGCCGATCCCAGCGACCAGAAATACCAGTCCGACAAATCACTGCTGACGGCCGACCTGCGCTCGGACTCGAAAAGCCAGTTGGTCGAAAAGGCCATCGCGCTCTATCTGGACCGTGCGTCGCTCGCCAAGAACTACGATCTATTGCGCGACAAGCTGCTGTCGAAAAGCGGCAGCTACATCGCGAGCATCGTGCAGGAAGGCGAGCCGCAGCTCGGCAAGGACGGGCTTATGTACGTGACCACACAGGCCGCGGTCAAGGTGCGCGAAGTGCAGAAATCGCTCAATCAGATGTCGCGCGAAGAGCGCATCGATTTCATCCGCAACAACGGCGACCCGAAAATCTCGGTGTCTGTTAGCGCGCGCGGCGACGGCGCAGACGCGACGGTGCAGAATTCGCAGGTCGCGGAGAACCTGCTCAAGGAGCGCATCAAGTCGTTCGGCTTCCGCACCTGGTCCGACGATCCGAAGACACCCGCCGCGCAGGGCAAAGGCGCCGACTTCGCGGTGATCGGCGAAGCGAAGCTCAAGAAACTGTCGGCCAAGCTCGCGGCTTCCGGCATCACGGTCGAGAAATACCTGCTGACTTCGTGGACCGTGAAGTGCGTCGACAGGCAGAGCGGCGAGGAAATCTACTACAACAACAAGCTGCCGGTGGCCGCGGGATCATGGGCGACGGAAGAGCAGGCGCTGGCTGCGATCGGCGGCAAGATCGCCGATGAGTTCTCGCGCGACTTTTTCGTACGGCATTTCAATGCGAGCGGGCAGAAGCTCGCGCTCAGGATCGACGGACTGCCGGACAAAGCTGTGGAAGATGCGATTGCGCGCGAGCTGATCGGGCTGCAGCCGGTGATCAGCGTCACGCGGCGCGCGGGCGGTGCACCTGTCGTCTATGACCTGCAGCTGTCCGGCGGCACGGGACCGCTCACCGACCTCGTCGCGAGTGCGCTCCTCAAACCGCTCAACGCCAAGCTCGGACAGGCGTGCTTCAATCTTGGTGCTACGAGCGGCGAGCAGGTCGCGGTCACGTTCGACAAAACCTGCAGCGACAAAGCAGTACTGACGCGGTTCGACACCAATCCGCCCGCGTCGCTGTATGCGGCGCCGCCGGCGCGGCAACGGTCCGTGCTCAAGGATCCCAACGCGATCAGGAAGCTGACGATCTAGTGCGCTAATTGCACGCGAAAGTCACGATCTCGGCACCCGGTGCAGCGGACGAATGGCCGAGACTGAGCACGCCACGCCCGCGCAACAGCAACTGCTCGCGCTTCAGCATGATCTCGGCGTCACCCTCGACCGTCATGTAGGTGCCGTTCGAGCTTTGGTCGACCAGGAGGAACTTGCCGCGGCGGTACTCGATCTTGCAATGCACGCGGGACGCCATCTTGTCCGCGACCACCAGGTCGTTCGTGGCTTCGCGCCCGAGCGACGCCGATGGCCGGGCTGCGCCGAGCGTGAGAGTGTGTTCGCGATGGATCAGGGTCAGCGTCGGCGCATGCGTGCTGACCGGCGTCTCGCGCCCAGCAAGCGTGGTCAGGTCTTCGCTATCACACCAGACCACCTCGAAGATCCGGATCTCGTCCTGCTTGCCCTTGACCGTCATCGCGTCGAGGTCACGCGTGGCCTCGCGCAGCAGCTGCGACAGCGCGTCGACCGTCGCGCCGCTGGTGATGATCTGCCCGCCTTTGGCGAGCCCGGCCATGCGCGCCGCGGTATTTACCGCGTCGCCGAAGAAATCGCCGCCCTCCTCGATTGCCGGCCCGAAATGAAACCCGACTCTGATCGCGAGCCGCACGTTGTCTGCCGGAGGAATGGCCGCGACGCGGTTCTGCATGTCGCACGCCGCCTGCATGGCGGCATCGGCGGACGGCAGTACCGCCATCACCTCGTCGCCGATGGTCTTGATGACGCGGCCGCGCTGGATCGCGATCGACTTGCGCAGTTCGGCCAGCACCGCTTCGATCGCGGCGAGCGCGCGTTGATCGCCAAGCTTTTCATACAAGCTGGTGCTGCCGCTGACGTCGGCAAACAGGATGGCGAAATTGAGGAGTTCGGCGGCCACAGCAGGAGATTATAGCTTGCCGCAGCCGCCGCCGCCCGCTGCGCCAGGTGTCACGGCAATACTGTGGTCATGCGGCTTTCGCCACGCCCCTCTTCTTCGCCTGCGCGGCCTTGGCGTGCATCGCTGCATAAGCGCCATGCGCGGCCGCTTCCGCGTCGCCGACGTGAACCTTGTAGCCCATGTCCTCGAGCACCGAGCCCAGCGCCGACAGGCACAGCATCACGTTGTCGGGCCGGCACGAGTAACCCATGAGACCGAAGCGCCAGATCTTGCCCGCCAGCGGCCCGAGACCCGCGCCGATCTCGAGGCCGAACTCGTTGAGCAGCGTCTTTCTCACCGCGGCCTCGTCCACGCCCTCGGGGCAGCGCACGGCGTTCATCTGCGGTATCTGGTACTGCTCCTTGACCAGGAACTTGAGGCCCATCGCCTCGAGCCCCGCCTTGAGCGCGAGGTGATGACGGTGATGGCGCGCCCAGCAGTTCTCGAGCCCTTCCTCGCGGATCAGCAGCAACGCCTCGTGCAGCGCGAACAGCGCATTGGTGGGCGCGGTGTGATGGTAGGTGCGCGTGGTCGAACCCCAGTAGCCGAGCAGCAGGTTCATGTCCATGAACCAGCTGTGGATCTTGTCCTTGCGCGACTTGACGTCGGCGACGATGCGCTCCGAGAACGATACCGGCGACAGCCCCGGCGTGCACGACAGGCATTTCTGGCTCGCCGAGTAAACGGCGTCGATGCCCCACTCGTCGACCAGCACCGGGGTGCCGCCGAGCGAAGTCACCGCATCGACGATGGTGAGCGCGTTGTGCCTGTGCGCGATCTCGACGAGCGCCTTGGCGTCCGACTGGCAGCCGGTCGAGGTCTCGGCGTGCACGAACGCCAGAATGCGCACGCCGGGATTCCTGCGGAACGCGTCCTCGACCTTCTGGGGATCGACCGGCGAGCCCCACTCGTCCTCGACGATAATCGCGGCGCCGCCGCAGCGCTCGACGTTCTCGATCATGCGGCCGCCGAACACGCCGTTGCGGCACACGATCACCTTGTCGCCGGGCCGCACCAGGTTGACGAAGCAGAACTCCATGCCGACCGAGCCCGGGCCCGAGACCGGGAACGTGAGCGGGTTCCTGGTCTGGTAAACGTAGCGCAGCAGCGTCTTCAGCTCCTCCATCATGTCGACGAAAATCGGGTCGAGGTAGCCGATCGCGGGCTGGCTCATGGTGGTCAGCACGCGCGGGTGGATCTCGGTCGGGCCGGGACCCATCAGCGTGCGCTGTGGCGGATGAAACGAGCTGATGCGTTTGGCTGGCACAAATGGATTCATGGTGTCGTTTCCTTTGGTTAACGATCCGAACAGGCTCTCCCCGTCCGGGCGCGACTTCATCCGGAGCGGCTTTCTGGCGGTGGCTTCGTTGAGGACTTCGGCGGCGGTGACCTGGCCGTGGCTGGCGTTTTCGACTTCCATCGCCCAGCGTGCCGGCACATAACCGGATTTCACCCAGTTGTTGACGACGGCGCGGTCAAGGCGGAATTGGCGCGCGACTTCGGCTTGGGAACCGAAAATGGCGACGAGACGATCAGCGCAATTCATGGTTGTTCTCTGGACGAGAACTTACCATGACAAAATTATTTTGACAATCTGATATTCATTTTCTTGGACTGGATTCAATCTAAGTAAGCGCCTACTTTTGCTCCGAGAAAGTTGAGAATTCTTCTTCTGAATCAAACGCTTTATCGCCATCTTGGAACGGGGTACCGATCGCCGCTAACCTCGCGAAGTCGAATAATTCGCGGTCGAGCAGGTGCGAAGAACGCACGTTTTGCAGGCTGCGGAAGATGGTCTCCACCCGCCCCGGGTGGCGTTTTTCCCACTCGTGCAACAGCTGCTTGATCTGCTTTCTTTGCAACGTCGGCTGCGAGCCGCACAAATCGCACGGGATGATCGGAAACTGCCGCGCTTCGGCATAGGCCGCGAGATCGTCTTCTTCGACATAGGCGAGCGGCCGGATCACGATGTGCGCGCCGTCGTCGGAGACGAGCTTTGCCGGCATCGCTTTCAGTTTGCCGCCGAAAAAGAGGTTCAGGAAAAACGTCTCCAGGATGTCGCCACGGTGGTGGCCGAGCGCGATCTTGGTCGCGCCGATTTCCTTCGCCACCCGGTACAGCACCCCGCGCCGCAGCCGCGAGCACAGTGAACACATGGTCCTGCCTTCGGGGATCACGCGCTTGACCACCGCGTAGGTGTCCTGCACTTCGATGCGGTACGGGACGCCGAGCGACGCCAGATACCCGGGCAGCACGTGCTCGGGATAGCCGGGATGGCGCTGGTCGAGATTGACGGCGACGATCTCGAATGCAACCGGCGCCTTGGCGCGGAGCCGCAGCAGGACATCGAGCAGCCCGTAGCTGTCCTTGCCACCGGAAACGCACACCATCACGCGGTCGCCGGCGCGGATCATGTCGTAGTCGGCGATCGCCGCGCCGACCTGGCGGCGCAACCGCTTGGCGAGCTTGTTCGCCGCATAGAGCTGTTTCGGCTTGAGATCGGGAGCGTTCATAGCGTGATGCTCCTGCCGCCGTCGACCGCGATCACCTGCCCCGTCACGTACGGCGCCGATGTCACCAGAAAATCCACCGCTTTCGCGATATCGTCCGGATCGCCGATACGCTTCAGCGCAGTCTGGCTGACGATGCGCTGGCGCGACAGCTCATCGCCCCAGGTGTCGTCCTCCGGCCACAGGATGGTGCCCGGCGCCACTGCGTTGACACGTACCTCGGGACCGAGCTCGCGCGCGAGCGAGCGCGTCAGCGCCAGGAGTCCTCCTTTGGCAACGGTGTAGACGACGTAGTTCTTCATCGGAAACTCGGCGTGGATGTCGACGATGTTGACGATGCAGCCGTGGCGCTTGCGCAGCTCGCCCGCCGCCGCCTGCGACAGGAACAGCGGCGCCTTGAGATTGGTGCCGATCAAATCGTCCCATACTTTCTCATTGATGTCGCCAAGCGCGGTGGCAAAGAAACTCGACGCGTTGTTGATCAGAATGTCGAGGCTGCCGAATTGATTGAGCGTGGTTTTCACCATGTCCGGCAGGCTCGCGATATTGAGCAGGTCGGCCTGGATCAGCGCGACCGAATCGGCGCGCCGTGCGTTGAGCTCGCGCTGCAGCGCGCGCGCCTCGGCTACCGATGCGCGATGATGCAGCATCACGTTCGCGCCCTGCGCATGCAGACGGCGGCAAATCGCCGCGCCCACGCGCTTCGCGCCGCCGGTCACCAGGGCGGTTTTGCCGGTCAGATTTTCGCTCATCGCCCGTATCTCGTAACGTATTGTCAATTCTAACTTATTCACTCATCATGGGCAGCTTGTTACCCGCTCATTTGTCGCATCTGCCCGCACCTTCCGCAGACGCTGTCGCACACTGCCGGCGGCTCGGCAAACTCATTGCAGACGAAATCGCAGCCGCGGGCGGCTGGATCAGCTTCGCGCGCTTCATGGAATTGGCGCTGCACGCGCCCGGCCTCGGTTACTACAGCGCTGGCGCGCGCAAGCTCGGCGCTGCCGGCGATTTCGTCACCGCACCCGAATTAGGCCCCCTGTTCGGACGCACGCTCGCGCGCCAGGCGGCGCAAGTGCTGCGCGCGGGGGTCGCCGACATCATTGAAATCGGCGCCGGCAGCGGCAGGCTCGCGCGCGACCTGCTGGCGGAACTCGCTACGCTCGACTGCCTGCCGCAGCGCTACCTGATCCTCGAAACCAGCGCCGACCTGGGAGAACGCCAGCGCGCGCTGTTGCAACGCGAGCTGCCGCGTCTCGCTGCGCGCGTCACCTGGCTCGATACCCTGCCCGCCTCGTTCGCAGCACTGGTGATCGGCAATGAAGTGCTCGATGCAATGCCGGTGCATCTCATCCAGACGCGCGGGGACGGCATAGCCGAGCTGGGCGTGACCGCAAGTGACGGCGTGTTCGAATCAGACACACGGCCGGCAACTGGAGCGGTGCTCGCCGCAGCAAACGGGCTCAAGCTCGCGCCGGGCTACACCACCGAAATTCATCTTGCGGCGCACGCTTTTGTCCGCACGCTCGCGGCATCCCTCGCACACGGTGTCGCGCTGCTGCTCGATTACGGCTTTCCGGCGCGCGAATATTACCACCCGCAACGCAGTGCGGGCACGCTGATGTGCCATTACCGTCACCATGCGCACGAGGACCCGTTCTGCCTGGTCGGGTTGCAGGACATCACCGCGCACGTCGACTTCAGCGCCATCGCGGATGCCGCCCTGCAATCCGGGCTCGACCTGCTCGGCTATGCGAGCCAGGCGCAGTTTCTGATCAATTGCGGCATCACCGACGTGCTCGCCGCCACGCCGGCTGAAAACGTCGCTGCCTACCTGCCGCTTGCAGCACAAGCGCAAAAGCTGACGAGCCCGGCGGAAATGGGCGAACTGTTCAAAGTGATCGCGTTCGGCAGACACCATCACATGCCGCTGGCGGGTTTCACCAGCGGGAACAAACAAAGGCTGCTGTAGAATAGGCCTGTGTATTCATAGCCCGCGCGCCACGCGATGCTCCCCCGCAAAAATATCCTTCGCATCGTCCTCGTCCTCGTTGCAATCGGCGCAGCGGGTTTTGTCGCATTGAAAAAGTTGCAGGGGCCAACCGTCGAGGTGGTGCGCGCGCAAGCAGGCCCCTTCGAGCATTCGATCGTGGTCAGCGGGCGGGTGCAGGCGCCCAATCGGATCGAGATCGGCTCGGTGATCACCGGCAGAGTCGAGAAAGTGCTCGTCGAAGAAGGTGCGATCGTGACGGCCGGCCAACCGCTGATCCTGCTTGAAACGAGCGAACTCAAGTCCGCGCTTGACCAGGCGCGCACGGCCGAGGCCAGCGCGCAGGCACGCATAGCGACCGTGCGCGAGTTAAGCCTGCCGCAATCCAACGACGCCGTCGTGCAGGCCGAGGCGCAAGTTCGATTTGCCGAAGATGAATACCGGCGCAATCGCGATTTGCGCGACAAAGGCTTCATCAGCGAAGCGCGTCTGCAGGATCTGGAGCGCTTGCGCGCCGTCGCCAAAAGCCAGCTGGAATCCGCGCGCACCCAGGCGAGAGCACAGGAAACACGCGGGGTCGCCGCCCGTGAAGCCGTGTTACGGGAGCAGGAAGCCCGCGCCGCGCGCGAACTGGCCGAATCGAAACTCGCGCAAACCACCATCCGCGCGTCATTGCCGGGCACGGTGCTGGTGCGGGCGGTCGAACCGGGCGACATCGTGAGCCCGGGCAAGCGCCTGCTCACCATCAATTCGAGCAGTGAGACGCGGCTCACCGCGCAGATCGACGAGAAAAATCTGCCTTACCTGAAAGCAGGGCAGGAAGCTCTTGCCTCGAGCGAAGCCTTTCCCGAACGGGATTTCAAGGCGGTGCTCTATTACATCAGCCCCGGCGTCGACACCACGCGCGGGTCGGTCGAGGCGCGCTTTCGCGTGCCGGAACCTCCGGACTACCTGCGCGCCGACATGACCGTGTCCATCGACATCGGTGTCGGACGCAAGGAGCGCGCGCTCACTGTCCCGTCAGAGGCGGTGCGTGAATCCGGCAACTCGCAGACGGTCCAGGTGGTGCGTGACGGCACCGCGCGCAGCGTGAAAGTCGAAATCGGCATCCGCACCGGCAGCCGCTCCGAAATTCTTTCCGGCATTGCCGAAGGCGACACCGTCGTGCTCACGCGCGGCATTGATGACGGCGCCCGCGTCCACGCGCTGGAAGTCCGGCGCTAGCAGGCGCAGCGATGGGTTTTGAATGGACGGTCGCGCTGCGCTTCCTGCGCGAAGGCGGCATGCAAACGCTGATGATCGTGGCGGGCACCACCATCGGCATCGCGGTGATCGTATTTATCACCGGCTTTCTCGGCGATCTGCAGCGCGACCTGATCAAACGCACACTCGGCGTGCAGGCACATATCGTGATCCGGCCGGCGGAAGAAGTGGCGCGGCCGCTGCGTGATGCGCCCTCGGCCGCGGCCGCGCTACCGCAGGTGCAGGCGCGTGCGCAACGGTTGCGCTCGGTCGATCAGTGGCAGGCCCTGGTGCCGGCGCTCGAAGCCACCCCCGGCATCAGGGCGATCTCCCCGATCGCCGCGGGGCCCGGCATTATCACCCGCGGCGACGCCAACAAGACGGTGACGATCATGGGCATCGTCCCCGCACCGTACGTCGCGGTGACCCGCTTCAATGAAAAAATCGTCGCGGGCGACCTGCGTCTCGATCCGGGCGACGTGCTGATCGGGACCGATCTGGCGAAAGACCTTGGCGTCGGCCTCGGTGACAAGGTGCGGCTCTCGACCCCGACCTCGCCCGGGGACGCTTATCAGGTGCGCGGCATCTACGATCTCGGCATCCGTAATCTCAACCGTGCCTACGCGTACATCGGACTGGCGCCGGCACAGGCTTTGCATGCTCTGCCGGGCGGCGTGTCCAGTCTCGAACTCGCAGTGGATGATCTCTTTGGCGCGGAGAAACTTGCCGCGCGTCTGCGCCGCACGATGCCGCATGAAGTCGAGAGCTGGATGCAGGCGAATCCGCAACTCCTCGCGGGGCTCACCAATCAGACGGTCATGACGCTGCTGGTCCGCTTCTTCCTCGCGCTGGTGGTGGCGATCGGCGTGTCGAGCGTGCTGGTCGTCGCAGTGGTACAGAAAACCAAGGAAATCGGCATCCTGCGCGCAATGGGCGCATCGCGCGGCCGCATCATGTGGGTGTTCCTGCTGCAGGGTGCGTTGATCGGCGCGGGCGGCGCGCTGCTGGGTTGCGCGTGCGGCTACGCACTGACGTCCGTCATGAGCAACATACTGCGCTCGTCGGACGGCACGCGCCTCTTTGCAGCGCGACTGGATCCGCAGTTGTACCTGTACACGCTGTTTGCCGCGGTCGCGCTTGGACTGGTCGCGGCCATGATGCCGGCGCGACGCGCGTCGCGACTCGATCCTGCACAGGCGATCCGGATATGACCGCGACCATCATCGAGCTTGCGGACGTCCGCAAAACCTATAACGAAGGCACTGCCGTCGCGGCGGAGGTCTTGCATGGCGTTAACATCACGGTGCGCGCCGGCGAGTTCGCCTGCCTGATCGGTCCTTCGGGGTCAGGCAAGAGCACGCTGCTCAACCTGATCGGGCTGCTTGAGCGGCCCACGGCGGGCTCTTACCTGCTGAAGGGCCGTGCGATCCAGCAGGCAAGCGATGACGAGCGCACCCGCGCGCGGCTGGAAACGCTGGGCTTCGTGTTCCAGTTCCACCATTTGCTGCCGGCGTTCTCCGCGCTCGAGAACGTGATGCTGCCTGGACTCATGCGCGACGGCGCTTTCACGCGACAACAACGCGCCAACGCGCAACAACTCTTGGCGGCGGTCGGCCTCGCGGACGCGCTGAACAAGCCGCCTAACGAGCTGTCCGGCGGCATGCAGCAGCGCGTGGCGATTGCCCGCGCGCTCGCGCTGGCGCCCGATCTGGTGCTCGCCGACGAGCCGACGGGCAATCTCGACACGCATACCGCCGACGAAGTGTTTGCGCTCATGCGCCATTTCAATGAAACCAAGGGCACCGCGTTCCTGCTTGTGACGCACGACCCGCGGCTGGCCGCGCGCTGCGACCGGGTGATCGAGTTGCGCGACGGCGCCATCGTCGGCGATGCGGCACAGCGGCGTCCGGCGTGAGTGCTGCGGCCGGTATTGACCGGCCGCACCCGACACGATTATGGTTGGCGCGATGAAGACAGGACAAACCGTGCTGACAATCGCCTTATGTCTCGCGCCCGCCGCGCACGCGGCGGGCGGCGCCGCAGGCAGCGCCCAGGCCGATGCAATCGCGAAGGCAAAGTATCGCTGGGAGCAGAGTCCGCACGGCGCGCTGCTCGAGCGCATCCTGCCGCCGGCGGTCGAGCCGGGAGACCTGCCGGAGCCGCGCTCGGCAGGCGCGCGTCTCGCCACCACCTATTGCGTGCAATGTCACTACCTGCCGAATCCGGCGATGCACAATGCGGCGAAATGGCAGCCGGTCGTCGAGCGCATGGTGTGGCGCATGGAAGGCAGGGGCAACCTGGGTGAGTTGATGCAGGACATGATGGCTGACGTCAAAGCGCCGAGCGCGCACGAGCGGGCCACGCTGGTGCGTTACCTGCAGAAACACGCGCAGAAGGAAATCGACCCCGGCAAATATCCTGATTTCCGCTCGCCGGCGGGGCAGATATTCGCGATCGCGTGCTCGCAATGTCACGTGCCGCCCGACCCCAAGCGCCACACCGCGCGCGAATGGCCGCGGGTGGTCGAGCGCATGCAGCGCAACATGGCGTGGGCGAATCGCGTCACCGGCGACCCGCTGTTGCGCACTTCGCCCGCACTCGATACCGCGGAGATCATCCGCTTTCTGCAACGCAACAGCCGCACGCACTGATCAGACCTATGCGCGCAATGGTATTGAACCGGCCGCATGACGGACTCGTTCTCACCGACCTCGCGCAACCGCAGCCGGCGCCATCACAAGTGCTGTTGCGCGTGCACGCGTGCGGCGTGTGCCGCACCGACCTGCACGTGATCGACGGCGAGCTGAGCGGCGGCAAGCTGCCGCTCATTCCCGGCCATGAAATCGTCGGCCGCGTCATGGCGACTGGCGCCGCGGTGACGCACTTCAAAGCGGGGGACCGCATCGGCGTGCCATGGCTGGGCTCCACCTGCGGTATATGCGATTATTGCAAGAACGGCCGCGAAAACCTGTGCGGGCAGGCGCGTTTCACCGGCTACCACCTCGACGGCGGTTATGCCGAATACGCGGCTGCCGACGAGCGCTACTGCTTCGCGCTGCCGCCCGCGTATTCCGATGCCGAGGCCGCGCCGCTGCTGTGCGCCGGGTTGATCGGTTACCGCGCACTCGTGATGGCGGGCGCCGCCAAACGGCTCGGCATTTACGGTTTCGGCGCAGCAGCGCACATCGTGGCGCAGGTCGCGCGCTTTCAGGGGCGCACGGTTTTCGCCTTCACGCGTCCCGGCGATGATGCCGGCCAGCAATTCGCGCGTAAGCTCGGTGCAGCGTGGGCGGGAGAATCGGGCACATCGCCACCCGAGCCGCTCGACGCGGCGATCATCTTCGCGCCGGTCGGCTCCTTGGTGCCGCAGGCGCTGCGCGCGACCGCGAAGGGCGGCACGGTGGTATGCGCCGGCATACACATGAGCGATATCCCGGCGTTCCCCTACGCCATCCTGTGGGGCGAGCGCTCGGTAAGGTCGGTCGCCAACCTGACGCGGCGCGACGGCGAGGAATTTCTGAAGCTTGCGCCACAGGTGCCGGTAAAGACTTCAATAGAGACCTTTGATCTCGCGCAGGCGAATGAAGCACTTGCTCGGTTGCGCGAAGGCCGCATTACCGGGGCCGCAGTGCTTGTGCCGTGAGGCATATCAGCGCAGCGCCCGAAAAGCTAAGCGACGCGGTACAATGTGCAATTAATCGCCGGACGTTCATGAAGGAGAACATCATGTCCGCCCCATCCGTAAACGAGTTGCGCGAAGCACCCATCTATTCCTTCGCCGAGGCCGCCCATTATCTGCGGCTGCCTCCGACGACGGTGCGGGCTTGGTGCCTCGGCCAGCGCTACTACGACGCAAAACGCGTGCCCCGTCGCTTCGCCTCGGTGATCGATATCGCCGACCGCAAGGCAAAGCGCATGTCGTTCGTCAATCTGGTCGAGCTTTTCGTCCTCGCTGCGATCCGCCGCAAGCACGAGGTGGGGTTGCCACAGGTCCGGCAGGCTGTCGCCTACCTGAAGAAAAAATTCCCGAGCCCGCATCCGCTCGCCGATCATGATTTCCAGACGAACGGTGTCGACCTATTCGCCGAAAAGTTCGGCGATCTGCTCAACCTATCGAGGGAAGGCCAGGTGGAGATGAAACAATTCATCCTTGCGCACCTCCGGTGCGTTCAGCGCGATACCGCCGGCGTACCGATGAAGCTTTACTTGGTCCCGCGCAACCCGAAGGTAGATATCACGAAGCGGGAACGCGGAGCGGTCGTGATCGATCCGCGGTTCGGGTTCGGCCGGCCGGTCCTCGACGGCACCGGCATCCGCGCGGACGTCGTGGTCGAGCGCTTTAGCGCCGGCGAATCAACCGAGGCGCTCGCAGAGGACTATGGCCGCCCGCAAGAGGACATCGAGGAAGTCATCCGCTGCGAGCTCCCGCTCGCGGCGTGACGCCGAGCGGCTCGCCTCGCTCGTCTTCTTCGTCGACCGCAGCCTCGGCAAGCGTGTGGTCGCGCAGGCATTGCGCGATGTGGGTGCACGCGTAGAAGTCCATGATGATCACTTCCCTCAGAACGCGACTGACGTTGATTGGCTTACGGCAGTCGGACAGCGCGGCTGGGTCGTGCTTTCCAAGGATGAGCGAATTCGCCGCAATCCGCTTGAGCGCGCGGCATTCGAGCACGCGCGAGTGAAAGCTTTCTTCCTGACTCAACAAGGACTCTCCGGCCCGGAGATGGCGGAGATTTTCGTCAGGGCGCTGCTAGGAATCGCGCGCCGGGCTGCGCGTCAGCCGGGACCGTTCATCTACACGATTTCTCTCAACGGAGTGTTTTCGAGAGTGCTATGAGTTTCGCTAGACCAAATCGCGCACATCGCAGTGGTCGAGCGCGCTCCGACGCTCTCGCCTGCTGAGCAAACGCGGATTGCGAATGCGCTCAGCTATCAGGCGGCTGGCGGAAATTGAGAAAAACCGGGCTACGTCCCCCTATTTTTCATCCCGTGGCTGCTTGACCTTGTCGTTGCCACTTTGCGATGAACAAAGATGACTATCGATCTAAAAGCATAGAAAACAACCCGTCAACACTATCAACATGACCA
>JAHFRL010000256.1 GCA_023266235.1 Betaproteobacteria bacterium | reverse complement strand
GCGGGGTCGGCGATGGCCACCGGTTTCAAGGTCAACAACGGCGCAGTGTCCGTCACGCCGGATGGCAAAGCGTTGCTGACGGTGATGGAAGCGGCCAAGGCGAAGGGCAAGCGCGTCGGGCTGGTGACCACCGCCACGGTCCACGACGCGACGCCCGCGGCTTTCAGCCTGCACGCGAAATCACGCCGCGATTCGCTGGCGCTGGTGGATCAGTATCTTGCGCTCGAACCCGACGTGCTGATGGGCGGCGGCGCGGACTATTTCCTGCCGGAAGGGGTGCCCGGAGGCAAACGCAAGGACGGCAAGGACGTGATCGCCGCGTTCCGCGCCAAGGGCTGGCAGGTGGTGAGCAACACCGCCGAACTCAAGGCTGCAAGCGGGCCGAAACTGCTCGGCCTGTTTGCGGACGACGACATGGATTTCGAAAACGACCGCGACCCGGCCAGGGAACCATCCACCGCGGAAATGGCTGCCGCCGCGCTCAGGGTGCTCTCGCAGGCGAGCCCAAACGGCTTTGTGCTGCTGGTCGAGAACGAGAACGTCGATACCGCGGGGCATGCGAACGACGCAGCCGCGCTGATGCGCGCATTGTGGGCGTTCGATGATGCTGTGAAGGTCGCGCTCGATTTCCAGCGCACTTCGCCCGCTACGCTGGTGGTCGTCACCGGCGACCATGAGACCGGCGGGTTTTCGCCGACCTACGCGCTGAAGGATCTGAGCACGCTGTCGAGCAAGAATCGTTTTTACACCGGCGATGCGCAACTGCGGATGCTGGCTCGCATCACGATGTCGTTAAACGCGGTCAAGGAAAAGCTCGGCAAGAAGCCAGCGGGCGAGGTGCTCGATCAATTGCTCGCGAAACATTTTCCCGGCTTCAAGCTCGATCCCGACCTGCGTGAGTTGATCCTCAAGCAGCAGACGCTCGAGCGCAATTTCAGCTATTTGCCGCAAAACGTGCTGGGGCGGATGATCGCGCGTCAGACCGGCTACTACTGGGGCACTTCGGGGCATACCCCGGAACCGGTGCTGGTCGGGGCCATGGGCCCGGGCGCGGAGCTGTTCCGCGGCTACCAGGACAACACCGATTTCGGCAGGCACTTGCACCAGCTGATCGGAGCACCGGCGCGTCCATCGACGCCAGTACAGGGAGGCATGTAATGGCTGAATCGGACAAGACCGGCAAACCGCAGCCATCGGCGGGCGCGGTCGCAAAGACTGAATACAGCACGTTTCCGGTGGTGACGACACACGGCCCGCGCGACTTACGCAGTTATCACGGCAAACCCGAGGACTGGAAACGCGTTGCGCCGAAACGCACGTTCGGCGGCAAGACCAACTAACCGCCGACCGCGACCTGGGTGGTGTGGAGGGGCCCACCCCTCCACGGCGTCCGTTTCAATTTACTTCGGCTGCGACACGACCCGCAGATACGGCTTCAGCGTCTTGAAGCCCTGCGGATACTTCTTCCTGGCGTCTTCGTCGGAAACGGAAGCGGGGATAATCACGTCCTGACCCGGTTTCCAGTTTACCGGCGTGGCGACCGTATGTTTCGCGGTCAACTGGCACGAATCGAGCAGGCGCAGCACCTCGTCGAAATTGCGGCCGGTGCTCATCGGATAAACGATCATCGCCTTGATCTTCTTGTCGGGTCCGATGACGAACACCGAGCGCACCGTCGCGTTGTCCACCGCGGTGCGCTTGCCGCCGCTCGCGTTGGGATGGATCATGTCGAAGAGCTTTGCGACCGTGAGGTCAGCGTCGCCTATCAGCGGATAGTTGATTGCGTGCCCCTGCGTCTCCTGGATGTCCTTGACCCAGTTCTTGTGATCGCTGACCGGATCGATGCTCAAGCCGATGATTTTAGTGTTCCGCTTGTCGAATTCCGGCTTGAGGCCGGCCATGTATCCGAGCTCGGTGGTGCACACGGGCGTGAAATCCTTCGGATGCGAGAACAGGATCGCCCATTTGTCCCCGATCCACTCGTGAAACCGGATCTGTCCCTCGGTGGTTTCAGCCGTAAAATCAGGAGCGGTGTCGCCAATGCGAGGAGTAGCCATAGGTACCTCCATGGAATAATGTTACATGATGGATTTTCCTGCGCGTTCAGCCGGGAAAATCAACAGACTTAAAGCACGCTTAGTTTACCGCACGGAAATCCGAAGCGAAAGAACAAAAAGCAACATCTTGATTCCGCCCCGCTGTATTACGGTGACCGCATTCCGCAGATGGGTATTACGGCAAGAACGGAGCGCGCCAAAGGGGATGAAGTTGGGCACTGGCGCGAAATCGTTGTGATCTAACAGCGGTTGCGTTCGAATCTTGCGAGGCTCTCCTGAGAACCGGTGGCTGGGGGGGTGAGAGGTCGGGTCTATCATCGTGTCAAGGTGCAAATCCGGCCACTGTGATTTGCACTCGCCACCGATGCTGTCGGTACAACGATTCGCGCGCTGATGGT
>JAHFRL010000184.1 GCA_023266235.1 Betaproteobacteria bacterium | reverse complement strand
CTGTATTTTTATCCCAAGGACGACACCCCGGGATGCACCATGGAGGCGATCGACTTCAGCGATATGCAGGATGAATTCACGAGCCTTGATACGGTGGTGCTTGGCGTCAGCATGGATGATTGCCTGAGCCATGGTTCGTTTCGCGACAAACACGGTCTCTCAGTGCAGCTGCTCGCGGATATTGACGGCGAGGTGTGCAGTAACTACGGGGTACTGCGCGAGAAAGAGCACGACGGCAAAAAAAAGACCTGCGTCCAACGCTCGACTTTTATCATCGACAAGCGCGGCATGCTCAAGCACGCGCTGTACGGGGTCAGCCCGCGCGGCCATGCGGCGGAAGTGCTGGGCCTGCTAAGAAGCATGCGATGCAGGTAGCGCAAGACACGGTGGTTTCTCTGCATTACGAATTGCTGAATTCGCAAGGCGATCTGATCGAGAAGACCGAAGAGCCCATCGAATATCTGCACGGCGGTTACGACGGGATATTTTCGCTCGTCGAGCAGGCGCTGCAGGGAAAGTATGCCGGCGAAACGTGCGAAGTCTATTTGCGGCCGGTCGACGCGTTCGGCGAGTATGACGAGACACTGGTGCAGATTGAGCCGCACGCCAAGTTTCCGTCCAAGCTCGAGATCGGCATGCGCTTCGAGGGTGAAGCCGAAGGTTCGAGCGAGATGCTGATTTACACCGTGACCGACATCGCCGACGAAAAAGTCGTGGTCGATGGCAACCATCCGCTCGCCGGCATGGCGTTGCGGTTCCGTTGCACCGTCGGCGCAGTGCGCGCCGCGACTGCCGAGGAAACCGAGCACGGCCACGTGCATGGCGCGCACGGGCATCATCATTAGAGCAGTTTTTTGAACGCGTAGAGCGCTTCGAGCGCCTGCTTCGGCGTCAGCGCATCCGGATCGATTTCGTGCAGCTTTGCGAGCAGCGCGGGCCCGATTGCAGGCGCGGGCTCCGGCGCGGGGCGGCAAGGCGCTGCGAACAAATCCGGCTGCCGGCTGCGCGCGACGCCGTCCTGCTCGAGTTGCAGCAGGTGTTTTCTCGCGGCGCGGATCACGCTTGCCGGCACACCGGCCAACTGCGCGACCTGCAGACCGTAGCTCTGGTTGGCGGGACCTTCCTCGACCGCGTGCAGGAACACGATGTGGTCTTTGTGCTCGATTGCGTCGAGATGCACGTTGGCGAGCTGCCTGAATTCCTGCGCGAGCCGCGTCAGCTCGAAGTAATGCGTCGCGAACAGCGTCAGGCTCTTGTTCGCTTCAAGCAGGTGGCGTGCGATCGCCCACGCGAGCGCGAGCCCGTCGAAGGTCGAAGTGCCGCGCCCGATCTCGTCCATCAACACCAGGCTCGCGGGTGTCGCGTGGTGCAGGATGTAGGCCGCTTCGGTCATTTCGATCATGAAGGTCGAGCGCCCGCCGGCGAGGTCGTCGGCGGCGCCGATACGCGTGAAGATCTGGTCGAGCGCACCGATCTTCGCGCGCCGCGCCGGCACGAACGAGCCGCAGTGCGCGAGCAGCGCGATCAGCGCGACCTGCCGCATATAAGTCGATTTGCCGCCCATGTTGGGGCCGGTGACGAGCAGCATCTGGCGCGCGGCTGCGAGCCGCGCGTCGTTGGCGATGAAATTGCCGATCTGCGCCTCGACCACCGGATGGCGCCCGGCGTCGATTTCGATCAGCGGCTCCTCAGTGAGTTCGGGCTCGCAGAAATCGAGTGTCTGCGCGCGCTCGGCAAACGTCGCGAGCAGATCAAGCTCGGCGAGCGCCGCGGCTACGCGCTGCAGTGACGGGATGGCGGGCGCGAGTTGATCGAGCAGCTGGTCGTAGAGCAGCTTTTCGCGCGCCAGTGCGCGCTCCTGGGCGGAGAGCGCCTTGTCCTCGAACGTCTTCAGCTCGGGCGTGATGTAGCGCTCGGCGTTCTTCAGCGTCTGGCGGCGGCGGTAGTCATCGGGCACTTTCCCGGACTGCACGCGGGTGACCTCGATGTAGAAGCCATGCACGCGGTTGTACTCGACCTTGAGATTGGCGATGCCGGTGCGGGCGCGCTCACGCGCTTCGAGATCGAGCAGGAACTGCCCGCAGTTGTTCTGGATCGCGCGCAACTCGTCGAGCTCGGTGTCAAAGCCGTCGGCTATCACGCCGCCTTCGCGCACGACCGGCGCTGGCTCTGGCTGGACCGCGCGCGCGAGCAGTGCCGCGACGCTTTCCAGCGGCTGAACATCCATCGCCAGTGCCTGCAATCCCGGGCTGTCGAGCGCGGCGACCCGGGCGCTCACTTGCGGCAACCGCGCCAGCGTGTCGCGCAGTCCCGACAGATCGCGCGGCCGCGCGCTTTTCAGCGCCACGCGCGCGGTGATGCGCTCGACGTCGACGCACGCCTTGAGTTCGTCGCGCAATGCCTGGCAGGTTGCGGCCCCGTCGCCGGCGAGCAATGCGACGGCGGCGAGACGGGCGCGGACCCGCATGCGGTCGCGCTGCGGATGGTGCAGCGTGTGGTGCAGCAGGCGGCTACCCATGCTGGTCGCGCAGGTGTCGAGCAGTGACAGCAATGTCGGCGCCGGCTCGCCGCGTATGGTTTCCGATATCTCGAGGTTGCGCCGTGTTGCCGGGTCGAGCCCGACATGGGCACCCGAGTTTTCAATCGTGAGCGCGGCGACGTGCGCGATGGAACTACCCTGGGTGGCGCGTGCGTATTCGATCAACGCGCCCGCCGCGCAAGTGGCGGCCGGATGCGCGTCGAGCCCGAATGCAGTGAGGTCGCGCGTATTGAATTGGCGGCATAGCGCACGCGTTGCAGCTGCGAGGTCGAATTGCCACTCGGGCAGCCGCCTCGTCGCGCAGGCGGTTTCGCCCGGCAACTCGACGTTCGCGCTGTCCGCGATCAGCACTTCGGCGGGGCGCAGCCGCTCGAGTTCGGCGGCGAGATTGGTTGCCTTGATCTCGGTGGCGCGAAAGCGGCCGGCGGCGAGCGCGAGCCACGCGATGCCGATGGTGTTCTGCTGTTGCCACAACGCGAGCAGCAGATTGTCGCGCTTGTCGTCGAGCAGCGCCGAATCGGTCAGCGTGCCGGGCGTGACAACGCGCGTGACCTGACGCTCCACCGGGCCCTTGGCGGTGTTGGGATCCCCGATCTGCTCGCAGATCGCGACCGATTCGCCGAGCCTGACGAGTTTCGCCAGATACTGCTCGACCGCATGGTACGGCACACCCGCCATTTTGATCGGCTCGCCGGCGGAGGCGCCGCGGCGGGTCAGCGTGATATCGAGCAGCCGCGCGGCCTTCTCGGCGTCGCCGTAGAACAGCTCGTAGAAGTCGCCCATGCGGTAGAACACCAGCATGTCGGGGTGGCCCGCTTTGATGCGTAGGTATTGCTGCATCATCGGGGTGTGACCCGCCACGTCGGTGGCAGGGATGGGTACTGCGGACTTCATCGTTGGCAATTCAGCAAGCTAAGGGATGCGCGAGCAGGTCGTCGGGCCAGTCAGGCAAGGGATTTCAGCAACTTCCTGACTGCGGTTGCGACCGCCTGTCTGTCCTTGGTGGCCAGCGATCCGGCCTTGCGAACGATCAATTGCTGGTCGCGCGATCGGTGAACGGAAACGGAACGACCACCACGTCGAACGCTTCGGAGATCACGGTAGGCTTCCTCGTCCGCCTTGGTGGTCCACTCGGTGAGCGTTCCTTCGAGGGCGCGCGCGAAAGCAAGATCGACCGGCCGCGCCTTGCGCAAGCGCACCTCCTTCCCTACGATATCGAAGGCGATGGCGTCGCCCGCCGCCACGCGCAGGATATTGCGCACCGGCTCCGGAATGGTGGCCTGGTATTTCTTGGTCAGTTTGCTGGTGGATGTGCGCATCAAAACCTCCTGCATCAACGGTAATGGGTAATGCTAGCATTACCAATGGCCTTCGGCAGAGCGGTTTCATGGATGGCGGGCGGTGAGCGTGATGTCGAGCAGGCGCGCCGCTTTTTCCGCGTCGCGTCAGGCCGCCAGGCCCTGCGCGGCCAGGTAATCTTCATAGTTGCCCGCGTGTATGACGACGCCCGCCGGCGTCATCTCGATGATGCGCGTGGCGAGCGTGGACACGAACTCGCGGTCGTGCGACACGAAAATCAGCATGCCCTTGTACTTGTCGAGCGCGGTGTTGAGCGATTCGATCGATTCCATGTCGAGGTGGTTGGTCGGCTCGTCCATCAGCAGCACGTTGGGTTTCTGCAGGATCAGCTTGCCGAACACCATGCGCTGCTGCTCGCCGCCTGAAATCACATTGAGCGGTTTCATCGCATCGTCGCCCGAGAACAGCAGGCGGCCGAGCGTGGCGCGCACGGTCTGGTCGTCATCGTTGGGGCCTTTCCATTCGGCCATCCATTCAGCGAGTGTTTCGTCGGCGGCAAATTCCCCGGCATGGTCCTGCGCGCAGTAGCCAAGGCGCGCCCGCTCCGTCCATTTGACGGTCCCGCTGTCGGGCGCCAGATTGCCGGCCAGGCAGCGCAGCAGCGTGGTCTTGCCGATGCCGTTGGGACCGATGATCGCGATTCTTTCGCCGGCCTCGACCCGCAGGTTGAAGTTGCGGATGAGCGGCTGGTCGTAACCCTTGGCGAGCTTCTGCACTTCCAGCACGTAGCGATGCAGCCGGTCGCGATCGTCGATGTCGAAGCGCAGGTACGGATACTGGCGGCTGGAGGGTTTGATGTCCTCCACCTTGATCTTCTCGATCAGCCGCGCGCGCGAGGTGGCCTGGCGCGCCTTCGACGCGTTGGCCGAGAAGCGGCGCACGAAATCCTGCAGGTCGGCGATGCGTTCCCTGGCCTTGGCGTTTTCCGCGATCAGGCCTGCGCGCGCCTGCGTCGATGCGAGCATGAAGTCGTCGTAATTGCCCGGATAGATGCGGATTTCGCCGTAATCGAGGTCGGCCATGTGCGTGCATACGCTGGACAGAAAATGCCGGTCGTGGGAGATGATGATCATGGTGCTTGAGCGCGCGTTCAGCACGCCCTCAAGCCAGCGGATGGAATTGATATCGAGATTGTTGGTGGGCTCGTCGAGCAGCAGGATTTCGGGGTCGCCGAACAGCGCCTGCGCCAGCAGCACGCGCAGCTTCCAGCCCGGCGCTACCGCGCTCATGGGGCCCTTGTGCTGCTCGAGCGGTATGCCGATTCCAAGCAGCAGCTCGCCAGCGCGCGCCTCTGCCGTGTAGCCGCCGAACTCGGCGAAATCGTGTTCGAGCTCGGCCGCGCGCATATAGTCGTCTTCGCTCGCATCGGGGTCGGCGTAAATCGCATCGCGCTCTCGCATCGCCCGCCACATTTCGGCATGGCCCATCAGCACCACGTCGAGCACGCGCATGTCCTCATAGGCGAACTGGTCCTGCCGCAACTTGCCGAGGCGCTCGCCTTTGTCGACTGCCACCGAACCCGCGCTCGGCTCGAGATCGCCGCCGAGGATTTTCATGAAGGTGGACTTGCCGCAGCCGTTGGCGCCGATCAGACCGTAGCGGTTGCCCTGGCCGAACTTGACCGAGACGTTTTCGAACAGGGGCTTGCCCCCGAATTGCATGGTGATGCCAGCGGTGGTGATCAAGACGATGATTCCGGTTGGTGTTTCGAGGGGCCGCGAAGTTCACGCACGGCGCGCACAGCCCTTGGCCCCAAGGGGCGCGGATTATATATTACTTCCGGCTTTTCAGGGTCGGCGTGAGATGTGGCGCGAGCGCCTGCACCAGCTGCGCGAAGATTTTCGGATTGCCGGCGACGATGTTGCCGGATTCCAGATAATCGCTGTTGCCTTCGAGATCGCCGACGAGGCCGCCGGCTTCGGTGATCAGCAGGCTGCCGGCTGCCATGTCCCACGCGCTCAAGCCGAATTCCCAGAAGCCGTCGAGACGTCCCGCGGCGACGTAGGCGAGATCAAGCGTCGCCGCGCCGGCGCGGCGCAGCCCGGTGGTCTTCTGCGTCAGGTCGCGGAACATCGCGAGATAAGTGTCGATATGCGCGAACTCGCGGAACGGAAATCCGGTGCCGAGCAGGCTCTGCTGCAGCTTGATGCGCTTGCTGACGCGGATGCGGCGATCGTTGAGATAGGCGCCGTGGCCGCGCGTTGCCGTGAACAAGTCGTTGCGCACCGGATCGTAAATCACCGCCTGGGTCAGCACGCTCTTGTGCGCGAGCGCAATCGACACCGCATACTGCGGAAAGCCGTGCAGGAAATTGGTGGTGCCGTCGAGCGGATCGATGATCCACTGGAATTCCGACTTGCCGGCGGCGCCGCTTTCCTCTGCTAGAATCGAGTGGCCCGGGTAGGCTTCGAGCAATAGCTTGATAATCGCCTGTTCGGCTTCGCGGTCGACTTCGGACACGAAATCGTTAATGGCTTTTTGCGTCACTGACAGGATGTCGAGGTTGCGCGCGGCGCGGTTGATGATATTGCCGGCGCGGCGCGCAGCCTTCACTGCAGTGTTGAGCATGGGATGCATGTTTAGCGTGAGGCGAGAGACGTGAGGCGAGGGGCGGAAAGGCCAGGCCGTGGTTTCGCGTTTGCCGGCGTTGCTGCGCTTGCCGATCCATTTTTCATGCGCGGCATTGTACGTGAATAACAGCGGCCCGCTGAAAAATATTCGCGTGGTGCTGACGCGGACCAGCCATCCCGGCAACATCGGCGCGGCGGCGCGCGCGCTGAAAACGATGGGCCTGAGCGCACTGTATCTCGTCAACCCGCGCGTGTTTCCGGATCCCGAGGCTGAGGCGCGTGCGGCCGGCGCGCGCGATGTGCTGCAGCACGTGCAGGTGCACGCCAGTCTGGCGGCGGCGCTCAGCGGCTGCGTGCTGGCGGTCGCGGCCTCGTCGCGCCAGCGCGAGCTGCGGCACGAGATGATGAATGCACGCCAGGCGGCGCGCGAACTGCTGGCACGGGCGGTAGCGCACCCGGTTGCGATCGTGTTCGGCAATGAAACGTCGGGCTTGACCAGCGAGGAGGCAAGCTTGTGCCAGGTGTGGGCACACATTCCCGCCAACCCGGAATATGCGTCGCTCAATCTGGCCGCCGCAGTGCAGGTCTTCACGTACGAATTGCGCATGGCGCTGGCGCTGGATGGCGAGGCGCAGGCGGCAGAATTTGCGCCGGCTGCCCTCGAGCAGGTGGAGCAGCTGTATCAGCACTTCGAGCAAACCATGGCGCATGCCGGTTTTCACGATCCCGCCAATCCGAAGCGGCTGCTGCCGCGATTACGACGGCTGTTCGCGCGTGCACGGCTCGAGGCCGAAGAGGTCAACATCCTGCGCGGGTTTCTGAAAGCGGTCGACAAACTGCGGCGCTGAGCACCTGCCCATTACACGATGCGAACCTGCGGCCTCAATAGTTGACTGATTTACTGGGGTAACGTATACTATATAATTATTTTCTTTAAAATCAAACATGTTCTCCCGTCTCAAGGAAGAAATAAGGGTTGTATTCGAGCGCGACCCGG
>JAHFRL010000057.1 GCA_023266235.1 Betaproteobacteria bacterium | reverse complement strand
GATGCTGCCGGGCAAAGGCGCGCAATTCGCGCGCGCTGCCGGCACTTCGGTGCAGCTGCTGGCGCGCGAAGGCGATTACGCGCAACTGCGGCTGCGCTCGGGCGAAATCCGCAAAGTGCACGTCAACTGCCGTGGGACGATCGGTGAAGTGGGCAACGAAGAGAACAGCCTGCGCTCGATCGGCAAGGCCGGCGCGCAACGCTGGCGCGGCATCCGTCCGACGGTGCGCGGCGTCGCGATGAACCCGATCGACCACCCGCACGGCGGCGGCGAGGGCAAGACCGCCGCGGGCCAGGACCCGGTCAGCCCGTGGGGCACGCTTACCAAGGGCTACCGCACGCGCAAGAACAAGCGCACCAACAGCATGATCGTGCGCCGCCGGCACGCCAAAGTCAGCGCCGCATAACGAGGTAAAAACCATGGCTCGTTCAATCAAAAAAGGCCCGTTCGTCGACTACCATTTGATGGCCAAGGTCGAGGCGGCGCGCGCGTCCAACGACAAACGCCCGATCAAGACGTGGTCGCGGCGCTCGACCATCCTGCCCGACTTCGTCGGACTGACGATCGCGGTGCACAACGGCAAGCAACACGTTCCGGTTTTCGTCTCGGAAAACATGGTCGGCCACAAACTCGGCGAATTTTCCCACACGCGGATTTTCAAGGGTCACTCCAAGGCGGGCAGCGTGGCGGCAGCCGCGGCGGCCGACAAGAAATCGAGCGTTGGTGCGCCGGCCGCTGCCGCTGCTGCTGCGCCGGCCGCTGCCGCTGCTGCTGCGCCGGTCAGAAAATGAGGAATGCGGTAATGGAAACCACGGCAAAACTCAACGGCGTGCGGTTGTCGGCCCAGAAAGGCCGGCTGATTGCCGACCAGATTCGCGGCCTGCAGGTCGAGAAAGCGCTCAACCTGCTCGCCTTCAGCCCGAAAAAAGGCGCGGTCATCATCCGCAAGGTGCTTGAATCGGCGATTGCCAACGCCGAGCACAACGACGGCGCCGATATCGACGAGCTGAAAGTCACGCGCATTTACGTCGAAAAAGGGCCGGTGCTGAAGCGCTTTGCCGCGCGCGCCAAAGGCCGCGGCGTGCGCATCCTCAAGCACAGCTGCCACGTTCACCTGACCGTCGGCGACGGAAGGAAATAGTCATGGGACAAAAAATACATCCGATCGGTTTCCGGTTGTCAGTGCTGCGCAACTGGTCGTCGAAATGGTATGCGAACAGCAAGAACTTTCCGGGCATGCTGCAGGAAGACATCAAGGTGCGGGAGTTCCTGAAGCAGAAGCTCGCGCACGCCGCGGTCGGCAAAATCATCATCGAGCGTCCGACGAAGAACGCCAAGATCACGATTTACAGCGCGCGTCCCGGCGTGGTGATCGGCAAGAAGGGCGAGGACATCGAATCGCTCAAGGGCCAGCTGCAGAAAATGCTCGGCGTGCCGGTGCACATCAACATCGAGGAAATCCGCAAGCCCGAGCTCGACGCGCAACTGATCTCCGACTCGATCGCGCAGCAGCTGCAGAAGCGCATCATGTTCCGCCGTGCGATGAAGCGCGCGATCACCAACGCGATGCGGCTCGGCGCGCAGGGCATCAAGATCATGAGTGCGGGGCGCCTGAACGGCATCGAGATCGCGCGCACCGAATGGTATCGCGAGGGGCGCGTGCCGCTGCATACGTTGCGTGCCGACATCGACTACGGCACCTCGGAAGCCAAGACCACGTACGGCGTGATCGGCATCAAGGTGTGGGTGTTCAAAGGCGAAATCATGAGCAAGCACGAGCAGCCGCTGGCGGCGGTGCAGGCCGCGCTCGAAGTGCCGAAGCCCGAAGTGCCGGCCCCGCCGAAGCCGAAGGCTGCGCCCAAGAAGAGGAAGTCAGGAGTCAAGCATGCTGCAGCCAGCTAGAAGGAAATACCGCAAGGAACAGAAGGGCCGCAACAAGGGCGTTGCGACCCGCGGCAACAAGGTGAGCTTTGGCGAATACGGCCTGAAGGCGCTCACGCGCGGCCGTTTGACGGCGCGCCAGATCGAGGCTGCGCGCCGCGCGATGACGCGCCACATCAAGCGCGGCGGCCGCATCTGGATCCGCATTTTCCCGGACAAGCCGATTTCGCGGAAACCGGCCGAGGTCCGCATGGGCAACGGCAAGGGCAATCCCGAGTATTGGGTCGCCGAGATCGTGCCCGGCAAAGTGCTGTATGAAATGGACGGCATCGACGAGGCCTCCGCGCGCGAGGCGTTCCGGCTGGCGTCCGCCAAGCTGCCGTTGTTGACCACGTTCGTGCACCGTATGGTTGGAGGTTAAGCCGTGAAAGCGAGCGAATTGAGAGCCAGGAGTCCGGCCGAGCTGCAGCAGGAGCTCAACGAGCTGCTGAAAGCGCAGTTCGGCCTGCGCATGCAGGTGGCAACCCAGCAGCTGACCAACAACAGCCAGATCGGGAAAGTGCGCCGCGACATCGCGCGCGTGCGCACCATCATTAACGAAAAGGTACGTCAGTCATGACTGAAGCGAGCAGCATCAAGCGTACGCTGACCGGCCGCGTCCTCAGCGACAAAATGGACAAAACGGTGACGGTGCTGGTCGAGCGCCGCGTCAAACACCCGCTTTACGGCAAAATCATCACGCGCTCGAAGAAGTACCACGCCCATGACGAGCAGAACGAGTTCAAGGAAGGCGATACGGTGCTGATCGAGGAGTGCCGGCCGCTCGCGAAGACCAAGGCCTGGCGGGTGGCCAAGCTGATCGACAAGGCGCGCACGGTTTAAGTGCCTGCATGGCCTAAAAACGCTTGAAATAGATAGGGATTTTCTGTAAAATTAAACATTTGCGTCGCGCCGCGGCTTTTGCGGCTTGGCTGGCGCGGATGACCTGACCCGGACGGGTTCCAAGACTGACTGCCGGCACGTTGCCGGGCGGATCAAGTTGGAAAAAGTTGCAGCTTTTAATCGAGAGCAAAAATGATACAGATGCAATCCATCTTGGATGTTGCCGACAACACCGGCGCGCGCGCCGTGATGTGCATCAAGGTGCTCGGCGGCTCGAAGCGCCGCTACGCCGGCATCGGCGACGTGATCAAGGTCAGCGTGAAGGACGCGGCTCCCCGCGGCCGCGTCAAGAAGGGCGAAATCTACGACGCGGTGGTCGTGCGCACCGCCAAGGGCATACGCCGTTCCGACGGTTCGATGATCAAGTTCGACAGCAATGCCGCGGTGCTGCTGACGCCGAAGCTGGAGCCGATCGGCACCCGCATTTTCGGTCCGGTAACGCGCGAGCTGCGCAATGAGCGTTTCATGAAGATTGTTTCGCTCGCGCCGGAAGTTCTGTAAGAGCCAAAGGTACATTGCATGCGCAAGATCAAGAAAGGCGATGACGTGATCGTCATCACAGGCAAGGACAAGGGCAAGCGCGGCACCGTGTTGCGGGTGGTCGATCTCGAGCACGTGCTGGTCGAGGGCGCGAACCGCGTCAAGAAGCACCAGCGTCCGAACCCGATGAAGGGCGCCAGCGGCGGCATCGTCGACAAGGAAATGCCGCTGCATGTGTCTAACGTCGCGATTTTTAATCCGGGCACGAAAAAAGCCGACCGCATCGGCGTCAAGCTGCTCGGCGACGGCCGCCGCGTGCGCTATTACAAATCCAACGGCGAGGTGATCGACGCATGAGCACGCCAGTCAAAACGATAAAATCGGCGGCACCCACCGCCCGGCTCCAGGCGCATTACCGCGACCACGTGGTCAAGCAGTTGATGAATCAGTTCGGCTACAAGACGGTGATGCGGGTCCCGCGCATCGAGAAAATCACGCTCAACATGGGCGTCGGTGAGGCGGTTAATGACAAGAAAATCATGGACAACGCCGTCGCCGACATGCGGAAAATCGCCGGCCAGAAACCGCTCGTTACCAAGTCGCGCAAATCGATCGCGGTATTCAAGATCCGCACCGGCTATCCGGTCGGCTGCAAAGTCACGTTGCGCGGCACGCGCATGTACGAGTTCCTCGACCGCCTGGTCACGGTTGCGATTCCCCGCATCCGCGATTTCCGCGGCATCCCGGCCAAGTCATTCGACGGCCGCGGCAATTTCAATTTCGGCGTCAAGGAACAGATCATTTTCCCCGAAATCGAGTACGACAAGATCGATGCCTTGCGCGGCTTGAACATCACGATCACCACTACCGCCAGAACCAACGAGGAAGGCAGAGCGCTGCTGGCGGCATTCAAATTCCCGTTCAGGAACTGAACCATGTCCAAACTTGCTTTGAAACTCCGTGACCAGAAGCGCCGCAAGACGGTGAAGAAATTCGCCGCCAAGCGGGAGCAGCTGATTGCGATCATCAACGATCAGAAATACTCCCCCGAAGATCGCTACGAGGCGCGCTTGAGGCTGCAGAAGCTGCCGCGCAATGCGAGCCCGGTGCGTTTGCGCAACCGTTGTGCGCTGACCGGCCGTCCGCGCGGCGTGTACCGCAAATTCGGTCTCGGCCGCAGCAAGCTGCGCGATATCGCGATGCGCGGCGAGATTCCCGGCGTGATCAAGGCGAGCTGGTAGGCAGCAGGAGAAACCCAAACCATGAGCATGAGTGATCCGATCGCCGACATGCTGACGCGCATCCGCAATGCGCAGCTGTCGGAAAAAGTTTCAGTCGCGATGCCCGCGAGCAAGGTCAAGGCCGCAATCGCCAAAGTCTTGAAGGACGAAGGCTATATCGATGACTTCGCGGTGCGTCCGCTGGACGGCAAGCCGGTGCTCGAAGTCGGCCTCAAGTACTACGCCGGCCGTCCGGTGATCGAGAAGCTGGAGCGCGTAAGCCGTCCCGGCCTGCGCGTCTACAAGCCGAGCGATGGCATACCGAAGGTCATGAACGGCCTCGGCGTGGCGATAGTTTCGACCTCGAAAGGCGTGATGACCGACCGCAAGGCGCGGGGCTTGGGCATCGGCGGCGAGGTGTTATGCATCGTTGCATAGCGTTGGCGCAAACGGGGAATCGCGATGTCAAGAATAGGTAATTTTCCGGTCGAGCTGCCGACCAACGTCGAAGTCCAGCTGTCGGCGGGCGAGATATCGGTAAAAGGCCCGCTCGGCACGCTCAAGCAGTTCCTGTCGGAGCAGGTCACGGTCGAAAAGGTCGAGAACAGAGTACAGGTCAGGGTGGCGAACAACTCGAACACCGCCAATGCGATGTCGGGCACGGTGCGCGCGCTGGTCGCCAACATGGTGCGCGGCGTGACCAAGGGTTATGAAAAGAAGCTGACGCTGGTCGGCGTCGGCTACCGCGCGCAAGCGCAGGGCGACAAATTGAACCTGACGCTCGGTTTTTCGCACCCGATCGTGCACCGGATGCCGAGGGGCATCAAGGTCGAGACGCCGACCCAGACCGAGGTCGTGATCAAAGGCATCGACAAACAGGTGGTCGGACAGGTTGCCGCCGAAGTGCGCGCCTACCGCAAACCTGAGCCGTACAAGGGCAAAGGCGTGCGCTACTCCGACGAACGAGTGGTGCTGAAAGAGACCAAGAAGAAGTAGAGGCGAGACATGAAAGACAAGAACGAAGCGCGGCTGCGCCGGGCGCGGCAAACCCGCCACAAAATCGCGGAGCTCAAAGCGGTGCGGTTGACGGTGCACCGCTCGAACTGCCACATTTACGCGCAGGTGATCGATGCAAGCGGTGACAAGGTGCTGACCAGCGCCTCGACGCTCGAGCCCGAAATGCGCAAGAGCGTCAAAAACGGCGGCAATGTCCAAGCCGCCGCCGCGGTAGGCAAGCGCATTGCGGAAAAAGCGAAACAGCTCGGCATCGAAGCGGTCGCGTTCGACCGCGGCGGCTACCGGTATCACGGCCGCGTCAAGGCGCTTGCCGATGCGGCACGCGAAAACGGACTCAAGTTCTAATCAGGATCCAATATGGCGAAACTGCAAGCAAACAGGATGTCGGGCGGCGAACAGCGCGGTGACGGCCTGCGCGAGAAAATGGTCGCGATCAATCGCGTCACCAAGGTGGTGAAAGGCGGCCGCGTGATGGGCTTTGCGGCGCTGGTGGTGGTCGGCGACGGCGACGGCAGCGTCGGCATGGGCAAGGGCAAGGCGCGTGAAGTGCCGGTTTCCGTGCAGAAAGCGATGGACGAAGCGCGCCGCAAACTGGTCAAGATCAATTTGAAGAATGGCACGCTGCACCATGCGGTGATCGGCAAGCATGGCGCCTCGCGGGTCTACATGCAGCCGGCGTCCGACGGCACCGGCATCATCGCCGGCGGCCCGATGCGCGCGATCTTCGAAGTGATGGGCGTGACCAACGTGCTGGCGAAATGCCTGGGCTCGACCAATCCCTACAACATCGTGCGCGCAACCTTGAACGGCCTGCAGGCTATGAACGCGCCGAGCGAAATCGCAGCCAAGCGCGGCAAGACGGTCGAAGAGATCACGGGGTAAGCCATGACCAAGGCGAAGCAGTCGGGAAAAACCATCAAGGTTACGCTAGTCAGAAGCCTGATCGGCACCATGCAGACGCACCGCGCGACGGTGCGTGGCCTGGGCTTGCGCCGCATCAACCATGCGGTCGAAGTAATCGATACGCCGGCCACGCGCGGCATGCTCAACAAAGTCAGTTACCTCCTGAAGTGTGAGGGCTAAATGCAATTGAATACAATCAAGCCGGCAGCCGGCGCCAAGCACGCGAGAAAACGCGTCGGCCGCGGCATCGGCAGCGGCACCGGCAAGACCGCGGGCCTCGGTCACAAGGGGCAGAGCGCGCGCGCCGGCGGCTATCACAAGATCGGTTTCGAGGGCGGGCAGATGCCGCTGCAGCGGCGTTTGCCGAAGCGCGGCTTTATTTCGCCGACGCGCGACGATACTGCCGAAGTGCGCCTGTCGGACCTCAACCGGCTCAACGCCGACACCATCGACATCCTCGCGCTCAAGGCAGCGGGTGTGGTGCCGATCCACGCGCTGTCAGCGAAGGTGATCGTTTCCGGCGAAATCAAACGCAAGGTCACGCTGCATGGCCTGCTCACTTCAGAAGGCGCGAAAGCCGCGGTTGAGGCCGCGGGCGGCACGGTTGAGATGCCGGCACGCGCCGACGCGGCATCCGCCAAGCAGGGGAAGAAAGTTGCGGCCAGGGCTGAAGCGACGGCCAGGGCCAGGGTGCGGGCCGCCACGACGGCCGCGACCATAGCTGAAGAAAAGGCCAAAGCCGAGATCAGCGCCGAAGCGAAAGCCGAGGCCAAGAGCAAGGCCAAAGAAACCAAGGCCGAAGCCAGGACCGAAGCCAGGGGGGCGGATGACAAAAAAGCCGCGGGCAAAGCCAAGGCCGGGCACGACAAACCCGCCGTCAAGAAAACCAAGAAAGCTGAGTAAAGTTGGCTAACCAGGATTCCATGTTCAGCATGCAGGGCAAGATGGGCGACCTCAAGCGTCGCCTGCTGTTTCTGCTTGGCGCGCTGATCGTGTTCCGCGTCGGCGCGCACATCCCGGTGCCGGGCATCGATCCGGTCGCGCTCGCCGATCTGTTCAAGTCGCAGCGCGGCGGCATCTTTGACATGTTCAATATGTTTTCGGGCGGCGCGCTGTCGCGCTTCACGATATTCGCGCTCGGCATCATGCCTTACATCTCTTCGTCGATCATCATGCAGCTGATGACGGTGGTGTCGCCAACGCTCGAAGCGCTGAAAAAGGAAGGCGAAGCGGGGCGCCGCAAGATCACGCAGTACACGCGCTACGGCACCGCGGGGCTGGCATTGTTCCAGGGCCTCGGCATCGCCATCGCGCTGGAATCGCAGCGCGGCCTGGTGCTCGACCCCGGGCTCGCGTTCCGCCTGACGACCATGATCACGCTGGTGACCGGCACCATGTTCCTGATGTGGCTCGGCGAGCAGATCACCGAGCGCGGCATCGGCAACGGCATTTCGCTGATCATTTTCGCGGGTATCGCCGCCGGCCTGCCCAACGCGTTGGTCGGCACGCTCGAGCTGCAGCGCACCGGCGCGTTCTCGATCCTGACCGTATTTTTCATCGTGGCGCTGGTGATCGGCGTCACCGCGCTGGTGTGCTTCGTCGAGCGCGGCCAGCGCCGTATCCTGGTCAATTACGCCAAGCGCCAGGTCGGGCGCAAGGTCTATGGCGGCCAGTCATCGCACTTGCCGCTCAAGCTCAACATGTCGGGCGTGATCCCGCCGATTTTCGCTTCCAGCATCATTCTGTTCCCGGCGACGCTGGCCGGCTGGTTCGGCACCGGCGAGAACATGCGCTGGCTGGGCAGCATCTCGGAGAAGCTGCACCCGGGGCAGCCGATTTACGTTTTCCTGTATTCCGCGGCGATCATTTTCTTCTGTTTCTTTTATGCGGCGCTCATGTTCAACCCGAAGGAAACCGCCGACAACCTGAAGAAAAGCGGCGCCTTCGTGCCCGGCATCCGGCCTGGCGACCAGACCGCGCGCTACATCGAAAAGATCATGCTGCGCCTGACGCTGGCGGGCTCGATTTACGTGACGCTGGTGTGCCTGCTGCCCGAGTTCCTGATCGTGTGGAAGAGCGTGCCGTTTTATTTCGGCGGCACCAGTTTGCTGATCATCGTGGTGGTGACGATGGACTTCATGGCTCAAGTGCAGGCTTACGCCATGTCCCATCAGTATGAAAGTCTGCTCAAGAAGGCCAACTTCAAGGGCGGTGGCGTATTTCCGACACGTTAGATGGCGAAGGAAGAAACCATACAGATGCAGGGCGAGATCGCGGAAACCCTGCCCAATGCAACATTCCGGGTCAAGCTGGAAAACGGCCACGTCGTGCTTGGCCACATTTCCGGCAAGATGCGCATGCATTACATCCGCATCCTGCCGGGTGACAAGGTGACGGTGGAATTGACGCCCTATGATCTGACGCGTTGCCGCATCGTGTTCCGCGCGAAGTGAAGAGGGTGAATTGGAAATAGTAAATGGTGAATTGGGAAAACAGAGAGGCGTCTCGCCATTCCCCATTTCCCGTTTGATGGGTACCGAATTTTTGAGGAAGCAATCATGAAAGTACGGGCTTCGGTGAAAAAGGTCTGCCGCAACTGCAAGATTGTCCGGCGCAAACGCGTGGTCCGCGTGATCTGCAAGGACCCGCGCCACAAGCAGCGCCAGGGCTGATCGCAGGAATTTGGTATTTACTGATGAAAATTAGCAGGTTATAATCACCGGTTTTCGATTTTTAGCGCACGTTTTGGCGTAATGGGGTAGACAAATATGGCCCGTATTAGTGGGGTAAACATTCCGAATCATCAGCACGCAGACATCGCGCTGACCGCGATTTACGGCGTCGGGCGCAGCCGCGCGCGCGCCATCTGCATTGCGGCGGGCATCAAAATCACGTCCAAGATCAAGGATTTGTCCGATACCGAAATGGACAAACTGCGCGAACACGTCGCCAAGTTCACGCTCGAAGGCGATTTGCGGCGCGAAGTTTCGATGAACATCAAGCGCCTGATGGATCTCGGCACCTGGCGCGGCTTGCGCCATCGCCGGGGGCTCCCGGTGCGCGGTCAGCGCACCCGCACCAACGCGCGTACCCGCAAGGGCCCGCGCAAAGCGGCGATCAAGATCATCAAGGCAGTAACGGTTTAACAGGAATCTAAATGGCAAAAGCTAATACCCGGGTTCGCAAGAAGGTAAAGAAGAACGTCGCCGAAGGCATCGCGCACGTTCACGCTTCCTTCAACAACACCATCATAACCATCACCGACCGCCAAGGTAACACGCTGTCGTGGGCGACCACCGGCTCGGCCGGATTCAAAGGTTCGCGCAAGTCCACGCCGTTCGCGGCGCAGGTCGCGGCCGAGCGTGCCGGCAAGCAGGCGCAGGAATGCGGCGTGAAGAATCTCGAGATCCGCATCAAGGGCCCGGGACCGGGCCGCGAGTCGGCGCTGCGCGCGCTGAACGCGGTCGGATTCAAGATCACCAGCATCGCTGAAGTCACGCCCGTCCCGCATAACGGATGCCGTGCGCCGAAGCGGCGCCGTATCTAAGGAGAACCGGCTGTGGCAAGAAATCTTGATGCAAAGTGCCGCCAGTGCCGCCGCGAGGGCGAGAAGCTGTTCCTCAAAGGCGACAAGTGCTTTACCGACAAATGCGCGATCGAGCGCCGCAACTATCCGCCCGGGCAGCACGGCCAGAAAAACAGCCGGCTGTCGGGTTATGGCGTGCAACTGCGTGAAAAGCAGAAGTTGCGCCGCATTTACGGCCTGCTCGAGCGCCAGTTCCGCAACACCTATCGTGGTGCCGAACAGAAGAAGGGGGTTACCGGCGAAACCCTGCTGCAGATGCTCGAGTCGCGTCTCGATAACATCGCATACAAGATGGGTTTCGGCGCATCGCGCTCGGAAGCGCGCCAGATCGTGCGCCACAACGCCATCCTGGTGAACGGCAAGCGCGTCAACATTCCGTCCCACCAGCTGCGTCCAGGTGACGTGCTGGAAGTGGCGGCGAAAGCCAAGGAGCATCTGCGCATCAAGGCGGCGCTTGAAGCCGCCTCTGGCCGCGGTTATCCGGAATGGCTCGAAGTCGACACCGCGGCGCTCAAAGGCACATTCAAGAGCCTGCCGCAACGCAGCGATCTGCCCTCCACCATCAATGAGTCATTGGTGGTCGAGCTCTACTCGAAGTAAGGAATTTTTGAATAAGGGGGCGACGCCCCCTTTGTAATCCCCTAAATCAGGGAAGCTTTGGTTGGTAGAAAAACTTTATCAGAGCTTCCGTAATCGTTAGAGGAACAGGCCATGCAAAGCAGCACTTTTCTTAAACCGCGTATTATCGACGTGCAGAACATTTCGCCGTTCCACGCCAAGGTGACGATGGAACCGTTCGAGCGCGGCTACGGCCACACGCTCGGCAACGCGCTGCGCCGCATTCTGCTGTCATCGATGCCGGGCTACGCCGCGACCGAAGTCAAAATGAGCGGCGTCCTGCACGAGTACTCGACGATCGACGGCGTGCAGGAAGACGTCGTCGATATTCTGTTGAACCTCAAGGGCATCGTGCTCAAGCTGCACAACCGCGAGGAAGCGACGCTGATGCTCAAGAAGCAGGGCGAGGGCGTGGTGACCGCGGGTGACATCGAGCCGATGCACGACGTCGAAATCGTCAATCCCGATCACGTGATCGCGCATCTCACCGCGGGCGGCAAGCTCGACATGCAGATCAAGGTCGAGCACGGCCACGGCTATGTGCCAGCGCCGGTGCGCACCAGCCGCGGTGAGCAACTGGATGTCGCCACCACCCGCGTGGTCGGCAGCATCATGCTGGATGCCTCGTACAGCCCGGTGCGCCGCGTCAGCTACCAGGTCGACTCGGCGCGCGTCGAGCAGCGTACGGATTTGGACAAGCTGATCGTCGACATCGAAACCAACGGCGCGATCGAGCCGGAAGAAGCGATCCGCTACGCGGCGCGCATTCTGGTCGACCAGCTCGTCGTATTTGCCGATCTCAAGGGCACGCCGGTGCAGATCGAGCAGCCAAAGGCCCAGCAGATCGACCCGATACTGCTCAGGCCCGTCGACGATCTCGAGCTCACCGTGCGTTCGGCCAATTGCCTGAAGGCGGAAAACATCTATTACATCGGCGACCTGATCCAGCGCACCGAGACCGAATTGCTGAAGACCCCGAACCTCGGCCGCAAGTCGCTCAATGAGATCAAGGAAGTGCTCGCATCGCGGGGCCTGACGCTCGGGATGCGGCTCGAGAACTGGCCGCCAGTCGGGCTGGAGAAGGTCTAGAAACAAGGATGAGGGATGAGGGATGAGGGATGAATTTGCGCGCAGGCGCGCTTCGCTCCTCATCTCTTACTCCTCTCTCCTCACCGGGGAACCCTTATGCGTCACCGTCTCGGCTTAAGAAAACTCAACCGCACCAGCAGCCATCGCCTGGCGATGCTGCGCAACATGACCGTGTCGCTGCTGCGGCACGAAGTGATAAAGACCACGCTGCCCAAGGCGAAGGAACTGCGCCGCGTCGCGGAGCCGCTGCTTACGCTCGGCAAGACGCCGTCGCTCGCCAACCGCCGGGTCGCATTTGACCGCCTCCGCGATCGCGAGATTGTGACCAAGCTGTTCGGGGAGCTGGGTCCGCGTTACGCCAAACGCAACGGCGGCTATCTGCGTATCCTGAAATACGGCTTTCGGAAGGGGGACAACGCCCCGATGGCGTTGGTGGAGCTCATGGATCGTCCTGAGCCCGGCGAGGACAAGAAACAAGAAGCGCCTGCCAAGGCGGCATGATAATAATCGCGATACTTTGAAAAGCCGGCTTTCGGGTCGGCTTTTTTATTGCTTGCGACGCCAAATTGGCGGTTAGAATTCCTGAATGATCTTCCTGTTTACCGATTTCGGCGCTGCCGATCTGTACGTCGGCCAGGTCAAGACGGTGCTGCTGCAGCACGCGCCCAACGTGCCGGTGATCGATCTGCTGCACGCCGCGCCGGCGTTCAACGTCAAGGCGAGCGCACATCTGCTCGCAGCATTAACTGCGCAAATTCCGCCGGGTAGCGTGACGCTGGCGGTGGTCGACCCGGGCGTCGGCGGCGCGCGCGATGCGGTCGCGCTCAACGCTGACGGCAGCTGGTTCGTCGGGCCGGACAATGGGCTGCTGTCGGTACTCGCAGCGCGCGCCAGAGCATGCGAGTACTGGCGCATCACCTGGCGGCCTGTAGAAATGTCGGCCTCGTTTCACGGCCGCGACCTGTTCGCGCCGGTCGCGGCGGCGATCGCGCACGGCGAATTTCCTGCCGGCAAGGCGGAATTCAGCGCGCGGCTCAGGGTTGATTTCGGCGCCGCCGATCTCGGCGAAATCATCTACATCGACCATTACGGCAACGCCTTCACCGGTCTGCGCGCGCAGGGATTGCCGCGCGATGCGCGCATCGTCGCTGGCGGCAAGTGGCTCAACTACGCTCGCGTGTTCTCCGACGCGGCGGCGGGCGGCGTCTTCTGGTACGAAAACAGTCTCGGCCTGGTCGAGCTCGCCGGCAACGGGTGCAGCGCTGCCGAAAAACTTGAGCTCAAAACAGGGCGGGAGGTGGGGATAAGCGCTTGAACACAACCTACCTGGCAGCGTCATTCCAGCGCAAGCTGGCAGGTGCATTCACGTCTGGAGTGCAACGTTTCGAGATGCTCGCAGGATACCTGAGCGGGTCTTAACGCTTGCCGGCGTAAGCCTTTTTATTCGCGCCAGTGCCCGGCAGCACGCTCGCCGCAGCCAGCGCCCGCCGCATTTCATCGATGCCTTCCGGAGACAGCGGCGCTTGCGGGGCGAGTGGGTCGCCGACTTCGTAACCTTGAAGCTGCAGCCCGCCTTTGATGCAAGCGGCGGGATTGTACTTGGCAAATGCCTGGTTGAAAGCCCACAGGCTGCGTTGCAGCTCCATCGCCCGCGGCCAATCGCCGCTGCAGCAGAGGTCGTAGAGCTGGACGCTGTGGCGGGGGATCAGGCAGGCAGGACCCGCCATCCACCCGACCCCGCCGATGAGCATGACGCAAGCCGGGATGTGCGCGGAAGCCGCGAAGACCTGCATGCGGCCCTCGACGCGGTTGATGATCGACAGCAGTCGCCCGGTATTGAATGAAGCGTCCTTGAGGTAACGAATGTTCGGAATGCGGCTCAGGCGGTCGATCACCGGCAGGCTCAGGTCCGAGCGCTGAAAGTTCGGATTGGTGTAGAGCACCACCGGCAGCTTGACGGCTTCGGCAACTGCTTTGAAGTAGGCGTGGACACCGTCATCGGTCAGCGGAAAGTACGCCTCCAGTATGGCCAGAATGCCAGTGCAGCCCAGCCGCTCCATTTCGCGCGCTTGGAACACGCCGTCGGCGGTCGTGGTGGCCGCCACGCCCGCCACCACCGGAACGCGGCCGCGCGCCGCGGCCACGACGACCTCGATGATCCGCCGTCGCTGCGGCCACGTCAGGTACGCAAATTCCCCGGTTGAGCCGAGGGGCGTGAGTCCGTGCACGCCGGCGTTGATGAGATCGTCGCAGAGCTGGGCGAGAACGTCGCTTTTGACTTCGCCCGCGTTGCTGATCGGCGAAACGAGATAGGGAAAGACTCCGTGAAAAGTCGCTTTGGCCATGGCAGGCCCACCTTGGACGAACGACGCGAAAGGCATCTATCATACTCCCGCGCATACGCCAAGGTTGCCGCTGCCGGCGCTTCCGCGCGAGGCAGCGCACACGGGGTGCCGCGCTGCTACTGGCTCAGGGACAGCCCGGCTTCGCGGATCACGCGCGACCACTTGCCCGCTTCCGCCTTGATGAAGGCGGCGAATTCCTCGGGCGTGCTGCCGACCGGCTCGGCGCCGAGCGCAGTCAAGCGCTCGGCGAGCTCGGGCGAACGCACATGTCGCGCGGCTTCGTGTTGAAATTTCTGGACGATTTCCGGCGGAGTGCCGGCCGGCGCGACCAGCCCCGACCAGCCCGTCACCGAGGCGTTCGGGTAGCCGGCTTCGCCCATCGTCGGCGTGTCGGGATACGCTGCGGCGCGCTTTTCGCCGCCGGTCGCGAGCAGCCGCAGCCGGCCTGCCTTGATATGGGCATTGACGCCGGCAGAGGTCGCGAACAGCAGCACGAACTGGCCGCCGATCAGGTCGGTCACCGCCGGCGTCTCGCCCTTGTAGGGAACATGCACCATCTTCAAGCCGGTCTCGATGCGCAGCAGCTCCGCTGCCAGGTGCGTCAGATTGCCGATGCCGAACGAGCCGTAAACCAAATCGCCCGGACGCGACTTGCCCAGCGCGACCAGCTCTTTCACCGAGCGCGCCGGCAGGTAGGGGTTCACGACGAGCACGATGATGTTGTTCACGCTTTGCATGATCGGCGCGAAGTCGCGGAATGCGTCGTACGGGAGCGACTTGTACACGAAAGGATTGATCGTCAGCACCGACGTGAACGGAGCGGCGAGCGTGTAGCCGTCGGGCTTGGACTTGGCAACGGCTTCGATGCCGATGATGCCGTTCGCGCCCGGGCGGTTGTCCACGATCACTTGCTGGCCCCACGCTTCGGTAAGCTTCTGCGCGATGGCGCGCGCCACGATGTCGACGCCGCCGCCCGCCGCCTGCGGGACGACGATGCGCACCGGACGGTTGGGATAGTCGCTGGCCTGCGCGGCGGCCGGCCCGGCAGCGCACGCCGCAACCGCGGTGAACAGCAGACAAGACGGGGTGATGCGGTTCATGCGCGCCTCCTCCGGTTTGGTGATTCAGTGATTCGGTTACTCAGTCACTCAATCACTCATTCTCTAAGCCGCCGCCGACTTGCGTAATGGCTGCTCATCGCCCGCTCGCAGCAGGTCCAGCAGCCGGCGCGCCGAGCCAAGCTCCTCCAGCCGCGTCACCGCCCCGATAACTTCCTCGACGCGGGAATCGGCAAGTCGCGCCTTCGCGTAGGTCCGGAATTTGGCCTCGATTTGCGCGCGCGTGAGCGGGTTTTCGGCAGACCCCCGCGGGTGGTCGCAACGCATGGAGACGGTTTGGCCGTCGATGGTTTCCGCCTCCACCACCGCCTGCACGCCGGTCAGCCTTGGATCGGCCTTCACTTCCACCTGTTCGGCCGCAAACCGCCGCAGCCTCGGATCGTCGTAGCGCGCGGGCTCGAATTGCGCGAGCGTCAGCTCGCGGTCGTGCAGAATCGCCGCCGCCGCGTAGTGGGTGGACAGCAGGGCTTCGAACTTCGCCTTGTAGCGGGGAAAGATCCCGTGCATGTCGACGGCGGTCTTGCTCATGGCAACGCGCAGCCGCCTGACCTTGCCCGCGGTGAGCTGATGTTTTTCCACCAGGTCGAACAGCGCGGTAATGAACCCCTGAATGGTGGACGCGGAAGGCCACAAGCGGAGCGCGATCTGTTCCAACTCCCAGCGCTTGCCGAGATCCGCGGTGACGGCCTCGGGCTTGCCGCCGTTCGCGTAGGTGGCGTAGAGCCCGCCGTCTTTGGCGGTGAGAAATTCGCGGGTCGCCACGAATTTCTGCTGCGCGAGCAGCGCCGCCAGCAGCCCCGAGAGCGCGCCGCGGCACTGGTGAAACTTGACCGTCGGCGTGCCCCACGCGGCAAAGGTGCCGGCCGCCTGGCTGCCCGCGAGGCCGAAGGCGGTGGCCATGGTGTCGGTATCGAAGCCGAGCAGGCGGCCCACGGCCGCGGCGGCGCCGAACGGGCCGATGACGCCGGGCCCGTGCCAACCGCGCCGTCGAAACTCCGGGTAATCCAGCCCGATCCCGACCCGCGTCGTGACTTCGCAGCCGGCGGCAATCGCAACCAACAGATCGCGACCCGCCAACGCATCACGCTCCGCAATGGCCAGCGCGGGCGGAATCACTTCCGGTGTGATGTGGGTCAGGGTGGAACGGTGGATGTCGCACATGGTGACGGCGGTGATCAGGTAACCGTTCAGCATCGTGGCGCCGGCGAGCGAGAGACGATCGCCGCCAATGATGCTGCTTTCGTTCGATTGCGCCAGCCCGGATGCCAGCGCCGCAATCTGGCGGGTTTCCTCGCCCTGGTGGCCAGCCACGGCGCACGCCAATGTGTCGAGCAGCACGTTCTTGCAGTAGTCCCGGACGCGCTCCGGGATGTCGTCGTATTTCAGACCGGCCGCGAATTTGGCCAGCACTTCTGTCGCGTCACCTGCCATTGAGGTCTCCTTCGATGATCCCGTTCCGGGGCCGAAAGCGGGGCAAAAACCAATCATAAGGCCCGCGGGGGAAAAAAGGAAACTCATGCGGCCGCAGATGGGCCGCGATCAGGGACGGTGAATAGTGTCTAGTTGAACGCCGATAAAAAAGGCAAAACTCTCAACGCGGAGGACGCAAAGGACGCGGAGAAAAACGAAAGCCGGGACTAGAGTTGTCTAAATCCTCAATCCCGCGCTTCAATCCGCCCGCAAGCCGGCTCTTTCGATGATGCTTGCATAGCGCGCCGTCTCGCCGCGCACGAGGTTTGCCAACTCCTCCGGCGTGCTCGGCCAGGGGTCGATGCCCGAGGCGGCCAGCCGTTCGCGCAAGTCGGGCGCCGCCAGCGCCCGGGTGATTTCCTGATTGAGCCGCACGATGATCTCGCGCGGCGTCGCGGCAGGCGCGAACATGCCGTACCAGATCGGCACCACGAAGTTGTCCACGCCGGCCTCCTTCGACGTCGGCACGTCGGGCAGGGTCGGCACGCGGTTCTCCGAGAGCACCGCCAGCGGGCGCACCTTGCCGGAGCGAATCTGCGGCAACGCCGGCGCCACCGCCACGATCACTTCGTCCACTTCGCCGCCGATCAGCGAGAGCATCGCCAGGGATGAGCCCTTGTACGGCACGTGCACCAGATTGATCTTTTCGAGGCTGACCAGCAACTCGTTCGCCAGGTGGTTGGTGGTGCCCGCGCCGCCCGAGCCGTAGTTGAGCTTGCCGGGATGAGCGCGCGCAAGAGCGATGAACTGCCGCAACGTTTTTGCGGGCACCGATGGATGCACGATCAGGACGTTCTGGATCGAAGCCAGGCGCGCTATCGGTGCGAGGTCCCTGGCGGCATCGTAATCGAGACGGGCATAAAGCGACGGGCTGATCGCAATCGTCGGCGAGGACAGCACCATCGTGTAGCCATCGGGCGGGGACTTGGCGGCCATGGCGAGCCCCAGATTGCCGCCGGCGCCCGCGCGGTTGTCCGGCACCACGTTCTCGCCGAGGTGCTCGGAAAGTTTCTGGCCCAGCGCGCGGCCCAGTATGTCGCTCGGCCCGCCGGCCGGAAACGCCACGATCATCCGGATCGATTTGTTCGGATAGGCCTGCGCGATCGCGGCGCCGCAGAACAACGCGCAGAACAGCGCCGCGACGATGGCGCAACCACGGCTGCGAACGGGGCACATCGTTTCCTCCTTGGCGCCGGCGATGGTCGGCTACGCTATCGTTGCGCGCCATCTCTGGCGGTGTGGTGACCTGGCCCATGTTTTGTGCCAAGCTGATGGCAAGGTTACGGCATCAGAGCGGATTATTCAAAGCTTGGGCGATGCGGCCCCAAGGCCGCGGATGCGGTAGCTCGAAGCCGATGCCATAATCGCGCAAAGACCGTTCTCAAGGAGGCAAAACCATGATAACCACCCAGACCGCGCGCATGCTGACGCGCTATAACGCGTGGTCGAACAAGCTCATGTACGACGCGGTCGCCGCGCTACCTGAAGGCGAGGCGACGAAGGAGCGCAAAAGCCTGTTCAAGAATATGGTCCACACGCTCAACCACATCTACGTGATCGACCGGATTTGGCAGGCGCACCTCGAAGGCCGCGAGCACGGTTACACCGCGCGCAATACGCCGGGGCATCCGCCGCTGGCCGAGCTGTGGCGCTCGCAGCAGGATGTCGACAATTGGTACATCGCGTGGAGCGACAAGGCATCGGACGCCGCGCTCGGCGAGACGGTCAACTTCGAGTTGATCGGCGGGAACAAGGGCATGATGACGCGCGGCGAAATCCTGCTCCATGTCGTCACCCATACGAGCTATCACCGCGGCTTCGCCGCCGACCTGTTCTTCCAGGTGCCCGCGCGGCCGCCGACGATGGATCTGCCGGTATATCTCAGGGAGAAGGGGAACGGGGAATAGGAAACAGGGAATGGCGGGACGCGCTGCTTTTTCCCCATCGACTATTTACCGTTTCCCGTTTCCTGATTAATCGCCGCGCAACGCGCCGTTCATCCGCGGATAAATCCGGCCGCATTGTTTGGCCGCGCTCGTGGCAACCTTGCGGGCGGGCCGGAATGAAAAACGCCCCGGGCGGTCCTGCGGCCGGGGCGCAATCGCCGCCTGATGGCGGCGTCGGGACTGATTACGGCTTCAACTGGCCGCGGATCTCGCCGCCTTTGTTGGCGGCACTATGCACGTTGACATAGAGATTGCCGGCTTTGTAGTTGTCATATTGCGCGTCCGTCAGCTTCGCGCCTGCCACAACAGACCATGTGCCGTCGCCAGTCTTGGCGAGCGGAATGATGACCGGGCCGTTTTGCCCCGGCGCGCCTGTATGGATGTGAGCCGCTGTTGCGGCGACGCCGGTGGTCGTGACGCTGCCGCTGACCGATTTGTCCACGTTTACCATGATTGTTCCGCTTCCGGACGCCGCGGTTGTGACCGGCGGAACTTCCTGGCTGCCGCTCAACGTGACCTTGCCCGCGCCGCTCGTCCCCATGTCCGCGCAGCCGGCAAGCGTGAAAACCAGCGCCGCGACGGCTGCGGCAAGCATTCCCCGTGTGATTCCTGACATCGTGCTCATGATCGACTCTCCTTTAGTGTGAAAATCCGGATACCGGCGCCGCACGCGATCGCTGCGAGCTACGGCTCGAGAGTGAACACGCGGGAACGCCCGTTATTCCACGGTCGAGAGGGGAATTCGAACGCATTTCACGCCGCAGGCTTGACCGGGCGCAAGCTCGGCGAGGCCGTCGGCAGCGATGTTTTCCGGCGTTTAGCGCCTAGTGCGGACGCCGGTGGCGCCACTCCCACGGCGGAACCGGATGCGCCTATTTCAGGTCCGCGTCCCGCAGCACGCGCCCGCGTTGATTTTTTTCCTGCGCGTGCAGGAAGCCGTAGTTGACCGGGTCGCCGAGGTCGAAACGGAACCGCCTGGCCGTGGCTATTTTCCGCGCCAGTTGCGCCAGTTCGTCACGGTCGAGCGGCTGCCGGCGGGGCAGTGCGAGCAGGATCATGTTGCCGGCCTCCTGCACGTCCAGAATGAACAGCTCGTCGAACACTTCCTGGTAGGTGCGGACCATCGAGTCGTAGAGCGGGTTGGAATGACGCCCCCAGATATTGCCGACCACGACGCCGTCCGGGTTGAGGGCCCGCCGCACGGCGCGCAGGAACTCCTGCGTGGTCAGGTGCGCCGGCAGGCTGTCGCTGCCGAAAGCGTCGAGAAAGATCGCATCATAGGGCTGCCTGGCCTGCTCGATGAACTGCCGGCCGTCGGCCGCGTGGGCGCGCATGCGGTCGTCTTCGCGGAAACCGAAGAATTTCTTCGCCACGTCCACGACGTCGGGATCGATGTCCACCGCGTCTATGGTCGCGCCCGGATAGTGCTTATGGAGGAACATGGGCAGCGTGCCGCCGCCGAGCCCGATCACCAGGATGCGGCGCGGCTCTTCGCACAGCGCCAGCCCGACGAGCGCGACCCGCGTATAAGGCAACCCCAGATAATCCGGATCGCCCGGCCTGACGAGGCTCTGGCGCGGCCCGCTCCTGCCGAAACGCAGCACGCGCAGGCCGTTGTCGTCTTCCGTGACGACGATCGTGCCGAAGGCCGAGGGCTTTTCGTAGAGAACTATCTCGTCCGCGCGCGCCAGCGCGGCCAGCGCTACGAACAGGAACAGTACGCCATGGAAAAACAGGCGCCGATGCATGGCCGACAAACCCCCGCGAAATTGGCGTGGCCATATTATCGTCGCGGCCCGGGTGGATGCCAATGCACCCCGAAGAGCGCACAGATATTGGCTTGCGCAATAACCCTTTGCGCATTCGGTGACAGTACAATGGCCACGCTGCGGCGATGAGCCGGACTTGATCCCCTGATGCCCCTATATCTCACGTTTGCCCTGATGCTGTTTTGTTTTGCCAGCATCAGCTCGGCCCGGGTCGTGCTCACGCTCTATGCGCTCAATTTGGGCGCGCAACCGTCGGCCGTCGGCCTGTTGGTCGCGACGTTCTACGCGTTCCCCCTGGCGCTTTCCTGGCCGATCGGCATCGTCTCCGACCGGATCGGCTCGCGCGGGTTGCTCTTGTTCGGGAGCATTTGCGGCACTTGCGGCATGCTGATTCCATTTTTCGTGCGCGATCTGCCCGCGCTGTACATCGCGGGGACGCTGATCGGGCTGTCGTTTGCGTTCTACAACGTGCTGCTGCAGAACCTCGTGGGCCTTTTGAGCAAGCCGCAGGAGCATGCGCGGAATTTCAGCAACTCGAGCCTGGTCGGCGCCGCCACGAATTTTATCGGCCCGTTGCTCGCCGGATTTGCAATCGATTATTCCGGGAATGCCGTCGCGTGTCTGTACGTGGCGTCGCTGTCGCTTGCGGCGGCCGTGCTGCTTGCGCTATGGGGCGGCGTTCTGCCCGGCGGGACGCGCCACGCGGCAGCGGCCGGCAGCATTCGCGATACGCTGGCGGACAAGGGCATCGTGCGCATACTCGTGATCAGCGGCCTGGTGCAGGTCGGCCAGGACCTGTATCAGTTTTATATACCCATTTACGGCCATGCAATCGGGCTCTCGGGCTCGGCCATTGGTGCCGTGCTCGCGACCTTTGCCGTGGCTGCGTTTGTGGTGCGGTTTGGCATGCCGCGCCTGATTCTGCGCCTGGGTGAAGAGCGGCTGCTCGCCTATTCGTTCTATCTCGCCGCGATGGGTTTCCTGCTGGTGCCGTTTTTCGGGAGCACAGTCGCGCTGGCCACGGTCTCCTTCATGTTCGGGCTCGGCATGGGCTGCGGTCAACCGGTCACCACCATGCTGATCTTCAGCCGCTCCGCGGCGGGCCGGTCGGGTGAGACTCTCGGTTTGCGTCAAAGCGTCAACAACGTCATGCGGGTGAGCGGGCCCGCCCTGTTCGGGTTCGTCGCGTCCGCGTTCGGCTTGTTGCCGGTGTTCTGGATAAATGCACTGATGATGGCGGCCGGGGGCTGGCTGGCCCGCCCGGTCGCCGCCCGCAAGTCGGGTTAGACGAGACCGGGAAAGCGCGAGGCGGAAACATCTCACTCAACCTTGATGCGCAGCGGGCGGCCGCCTGTCGAAAATCATCTCCGCTGCCTTGGGTTCGCGCTTTACGCGCGCAACGGCGGCGCCATCCCGGGCGGCAGCGGCACTTCGTGCGCGAGCAGCGTCATGGCGATCATGATGTAGTAGCCGATCAGCGCTCCGAGCTCGATCGCGCCCCGCGCGCCGAACGTTTTCACCGTGCATTCGTATACCGCGTCCGCGACCTTGCCGTTACGCAGCAGCCCGGTCGTGAAATCATAGACGGCGGCCTCATCGGCTTGCATGGCTGCGGGGCGGCGCCGTTCCTTGACAGCGTCGATGATGCTTTGCGCAAGGCCGCCCTTCTGCGCGTGCGGTTCGTGCGCCTGCCATTCGTACTGGCAGGTGTAGTGCCTGGCGGTGATCAGAATCGCCAGCTCGGAAAACCGCGGCGGGAAGCAGGTCCCATAGCGCAGATGCTCGCCGAGATGCTGTATGCGATCGGCGAGTTCGGGCACATGCAGCAGCGCCAGGAACAGCCCGCGCACGCCGGCGCGGGGGCCGGCGGCAATCGCATCGTAAACGCGGCGCTGCTCGGGCGACAGCGTGTCGGGTACCAGCGGAAGAAGCCGGCTCATCGTGTTCTCCTTTGACAATGCGGCCGTTTATGCACCCTCCGCGGCCGCGGGATTCCATTGCCCCTTCTTCATGCGCGTGATCGTTATGCTTGCAAATACGCCGTTCTGTGTAAAGGCGTCGCCGTCCGAGAATTTCCTGGCCTCGGCACGGCTGTTCACATTGACGATAAACAGGCTGCCGATGGCCTGCGTGCCATCGTCGGTCTGCGTCGCGCCCGCGAGCACCAGGATGCCTTGCGAGCTTTGCAGGTGTTCGCGGTGAGGCAGCAGGAACTTCTCGCGGATCGCGGCGGTATTCGGCTTGTCGGTGCAGGAAATGGCCCACAACATGATTGGTCTCCCGTTATGTAAATTGCCTGGTGGGGCGGCCGGCCGGTTGCAGCCGCCCGCGCATGAGAAAACCGATGCATTCCTGATTTTGATCTTTTCCCTGTGAACCCTGTGCCCGCTGTGGACCGGGAATTTTACTTTCCTTCTAGTATGCCTCAGGGCGCACTCGTGCTTGGCTGATTACCGATGCCCACTTGTCGATCTCGGTCTTCAGAAAATCCGCGAACTGCTGCGGCGTACCGGCGACGATTACCGCCGCTTCGTTGGCAAGCCGCTCGCTCACGTCTTTCGATTTCAGCGCCCTGACAGTACCGTCGTGCAGCGCGCGCACCACGGACGCCGGCGTCGCCGCGGGGACCAGCATGCCATACCATCCGGTGACAGCATAGCCGGGCACGCCCGCTTCCGCGACTGTCGGCAACTCGGGCGCCGCGCCCGAGCGCTGGCGGCCCGTCACCGCCAGCGCGCGCAATTTGCCCGCCTTGATCATCGGCATTCCCGCGAGAAAATTGTTCAGGAACACCTCAACCTGGCCGGAAATCAGGTCGGTCATCGCCTGTCCCGCGCCCTTGTACGGCACATGCACCATGTCGATGCCGGCCATGCTCTTGAAGAGCTCCATGCCGAGATGCGGTCCGCTGCCGTTGCCGGACGACGCGTAGCTCAATTGATTCGGACGCGACTTCGCGAAAGCGATCAATTCCCCGGTGGTTTTCACCGGTAGCGACGGGTGCACCGTGATCACGAACGGGTATTCGGCAAGCAGCGAGACCGGCGCAAGATCGGCGGTGTTATACGGCAGCTTCGCGTACAGCGTCGGATTGATCGCGTGCGTCGCAATTGCAATGAGCACCGTATAGCCATCCGCCGGGGCTTTCGCGACCACGTCGGAACCGATGATGCCGTTCGCGCCGGCGCGGTTATCGACGATCACCGGCTGGCCCAGCAGCTCGGTGAGCTTCTGCGCGACCGTTCTGGCGACGACGTCGGTGCCGCCTCCAGGCGGATAAGGCACGACGATGCGTAGCGGCCGGCTCGGATAATTCTGCGCGGACGCCGCGGATGCCGCCAGGATTGCGGCCAAGGCGGCGGTCGCGGCAACCGCGCCGCGCGCAGACGGCTTGACTGCGTTCCCGCGAATGTTCATGCGTCACCTTTGCGTGCGATGAATTCCAGCGTTACCTGCGCGCAGCGGTCGGGGTCGGTCGCCGCGACGTGGAACGAATCTCCGGGCAACACCACGAGCTCGGAATCCGGCACCTGCTCCTGCCAGGCACGGGTCTCACCGACCGAGGCAAGACCGCTCTCCCGGGTCGTGATGACGAGCATCGGGCATTGGATTTTCGCAACGTCGTCCGTGATGTCCGAAAAATTGATCGAGCCGACAAAACCGATCTCGGTCGAGACCGGGGTGCGGCCCATGTATTCGATCCACCAATCGACGCCCGCACCCGGGAACGTGCTGCCGAGGCGCCCCGCCATGCTGCGCCGCGCCCAGTGCTCGATGCCGTGCTCTTCGATCTCCTTGACCCTGACGGAGAGTGTTCCCCTGTCCGCGCGCACCGGCGGCGGGGAACCCGCCACCGTCAGCGTGCGCACCCGGTCGGGGCGGCGCGCCGCGAAGGCGCGGCCGATGACGCCGCCGATTTTCGCGCCGACCAGATGGAACCGATCGATATTCAGCGCGTCCATCAGCCGGACAAAATCGTCGATCACGACGTCCAGCGTCCAGGGAAAGTCAGGCGGCATCGGCGTCGAGGCGCCAAAACCGCGCATGTCCGGGCGCACAACCCGGTAACGGCGGGCGAGCTGAGGCACCCAGCCGTACCACGCGGCGCCGCTCTCGTTATTACCGTGCAACAGCAGGATCGCTGCGGACGGTCGCCACGGATCGGTGAAATCGTCGACCCGATAGTGCATTTCAACGTCGGGAGAAACGCGCAACCTCGGCATGCGGAATTTCCTGATTTTCGGCTCGCGTCCAAACCGGCGACCGGGATGGACTCCTGTTGCCGGTCAACACTTGGCGAAGATCGTAGCACGCCTGACGATCGCGCAGGCGAAGCAAAAACTTTTGCGGTTGCGCCCCCGCCCTGCCGGCTCCGAAGCGGTATCATGGATGATCGAACGACCAGGACACGACCGTGCTCGACAAACGGGTAAAACCGAGTTTCATCGTGAGATATCTTGATCAGTATGTTATCGGTCAGGATGAAGCCAAAAAGATATTGGCGGTCGCGGTTTATTCGCATTACAAGAAGATTGCAAAGTCACAGCAGGATGCCATCGAAATCGCCAAGAGCAATGTCCTGCTCATCGGCCCGTCCGGCACGGGCAAGACCTTGTTGTGTGAAACATTGTCGAGAATTCTGAGTGTTCCGTTCGTGACCGCGGACGCCACTTCATTGGCGCAAACCCGCTATGTCAATGAAGAAATAGAGGCCATCTTGCAGAGGCTGGTCGACAAGGCGGACGGCAATATCGGCAGAGCCCAACATGGAATTGTCTTCATCGATGAAATCGACAAGCTCAAGGCAACCGACGGTCAACCGCGCAGCATTTCGGGGGAAAGCGTGCAGCACGCCCTCCTGAAAATCATGGAAGGCTCCCCCGTCAAGCTGGGTAACGCGCAATATATCGACACGACCAACATATTATTCATATGCGGAGGGGCGTTTGTCGGCATCGAGGAGATCATGTCCAAGACCCATGGCTACGGGTTTATCTCCACCTCCAGCGATGACAATCAGAATATTCTGGACCGGCTGAATACGCGCGTAAAACCAACCGACTTGTTCGAGTTTGGACTGATTCCTGAATTCACCGGAAGGCTGCCCATCATCGCCAGTTTCCAGAACCTGAGCCGGCAAATGCTGGTCAGGATTCTGACCGAACCCAAAAACTCCATTTACAATCAATTTCGGGAAATATTCAGGAATGAGGGCGTCGAGCTGAGCATCGACCCGAAAGTGTTCGGGCAAATCGCGGAAATAGCTTTTGAGTACAAGACCGGCGCCCGCAGCCTGCGCGGCATATTCGAGGAAATGATTACCCCTATACTGTATGTGGTTCCGGATAATTCCGACATCCATAAAGTCGTCATAACGTCGTTATTTACCGAGCCTTCCTTTATCAAAAAGCCGTGACAGCATCAGAGAGGACAACGATGAAGATCAAACGTATCGAGCATGTCGGCGTGGTGGTGCGGGACCTCGAAGCGAGCCGGCGGCTCTGGGAAGACTGTTTCGGCATCCCTCTCGGCGGCGTTGAGGAACCCGCCGGGCGCCCCGTGCGGCTCGCCCTCTATCCGGTCGGCGAGTCCATGGTCGAGCTGCTCGCGGGAACCATGCCCGACAGCAAACACGCGCGCCTGGTCGCCGAGGGCAAAGGCGGGCTCAATCACATCTGCTTCGAGGTCGAGAATATCGACGAGGCGCTGGCGGAGCTGAAGGCAAAAGGGATACCGCTTCTCGACCAGGTGCCGCGCATCGGCCACGCCGGCTGCCGCATCGCCTTCATCGACCCGGCCGCCACGGAAAACTGCCTGATCGAGCTCGCTGAGCTGCCCGCCCAATCGCAGCATCCGTGACGCGGGGCAATCCCGTTTTTCTTCGTCCGCGCAAAACAGGAGCCGCGCTGTGACACCGCGACCCCGCGTGAGCTCGCCAGGACTTAACAACCCAGGCGTTTGTGCAGGTTCGGGATAGCTCGCCCGGTTGCCGCTCTCCTTGCCATCGTCATATCCGCGATCGGCCAAAACGTTGCCGAACGGCGACAATGAGACGCCCGAAAAATCAAGCGCTTCTTGATCCAGGCCTTCCGGTTGTCGCAAATTGGCAACAATTCGGGGGCTTTTGCGGATTGCAGGTTTTCGCGATAAGTGCCTGCCGCTAAACGATTTAGCGTAGTCTGGTACGGTCGTTGCGTCGTTTGGGGCTGAATCGACTGGGTCGGAGTCATGGCGCTTCGGCAAGCATTGACTCGAGCCCCGATATTCGGACTGGAGGACGGATCATGCGCTATCGACTGATCGTGCTGTTGATGCTGTTGTGCCTGACGATACCGGCCACGGCTCAGGTGAGCGTGAGCATCGGGATCAACGTGCCGGTGTACCCGGAGCTCGTCCCGGTGCCGGGCTACCCGGTCTACTACGCGCCGCGATTAGGCGCGAATTATTTCTTTTACGACGGCATGTACTGGGTTTACGACGGGGATAACTGGCACTCGAGTTTTTGGTACAACGGTCCGTGGAGCATCGTCATGCCCGTAGCCGTGCCCGTCTTTGTGCTGCGTATCCCGGTGCAATACTATCGGGTTCCTCCGCCGTTCTTCCACGGCTGGCGGCGGGATGGGCCGCCACACTGGGGCGAGCGCTGGGGCCGTGAATGGGAGCAGCGCCGCAGCGGCTGGGACCGATGGGACCGCCGCTCGGCTCCGTCGCCCGCCCCGCTGCCGGCCTACCAGCGGAATTATTCAGGCGACCGGTATCCGCACGCGGAGCAGCAGCACGCGCTCGTGAGCCAGAATTACCGTTACCAGCCGCGTGACCCGGTTGTGCGCGAGCACTATCAGCAGTTGCGGACGCAGGCAGCGCCCGCCCCCGCCGAAAAGAGCCGGCAGCCGGCCGAGTCTCAGCAGAGAACCCCGCGGCAGCAGGAGCGATCAGCCCCGCCACCATCACCGCCGAAGGAACGGTCTGTCGCCCCGGCACCGCCACCGCCGAAGGAACGGTCTGTCGCCCCGGCACCGCCACCGCCGAAGC
>JAHFRL010000255.1 GCA_023266235.1 Betaproteobacteria bacterium | reverse complement strand
AGCTCCGCACTGGCGGAGCCGTCTGCGGCGCGTGTGGCGTATGGCTCCTGCGTTGCCAGGACCTTGGCCTGATTGCGGCCGCGGACCATTGCCTCGCGGCAGCCTACCGCGGCGAATGTCCTGGCGTGGACCCCGATGCGCTCATGACCTGGCGTGCGCAGTCTCGCGCGGCGTTCCAGCGTCGGGCCGTCGCGGATGTGCTCGCCGATGTCGCGCGCGCGCGAAAATTGCTCAGCGGAGCGAAAAACCTGCAAGCCGTAAGGCTGAGCGACGGCGTGCCAACCGGCCGCGGCATGGATGCTGATTATGGGTCCGTGTCGGCCCCGGCGAACGTTGCGAATCTGCTCCATCATGAGGAGCATATCCCCGAACTGCCCGAGGCTGCGGCCCGTGAAGGCCGCGCTTTTATCTGCCGCTTGGACGGCGGAAAAGTCGTGCTGCAATGCGCGACTGACAAGCAGGTGCAGTGGTTTCTCGATCACTTCCCCGCGTCGCGGAAGTACGGAGATCCCGCCCGTGGCTTCGCCGGAGGTTATCTATGATGACCAAAACGGTTTCGGTCGCTGGCCAGGCCGTGACCATGTATTCCGCCGATGGGCGGACATGGGTTTCGCGGCCCGAGTCGATCAAGGAACATGCCGCGGCTCAGGCGCAGAAGAAGGCGTCGGCTAAGACGCAGCGGCATTGCTACGTGCCCGGTTGCATGCGCCTGGCAATCGAGTTTATCGACTCGCCGGATCGAGTCTGCGATCTGCATTACCAGGAGTAGCGCGCGTAACAGTCCCGCGGGTGCAACTCCCGCGCGCGCCTTGCCCTCGATTGTCGGAGGGATTCGCCCCCTGTGCGGGGGCAGGAGAATCAAAATGAAAGTCAAAGTCACATTTGCAGTAACGCTCAGTGAGAGCGGACAGAGAAACGCCCTAATCGCCGGCACGAACGCGGCGACGAAACAGACCGTCGTGCATGAGCTCGACCCGACCGATCCGCTTTTCAGGCGCGCGGAGATTGACCAGAGCGGTCAGGCGAAGCTCGCGGTCGATTTCCGCGTGTACGGACGGACTGCTTATGTCGAGTCCACGTCGCTCGACGACATCCGCGCGACGTTCGCCGCGATCGACGATATCCGCGCCAAAGAAAAGAAGGAAGCGGAAGAAAAAGAAAAGAAGGAAGCGGAAGAAAAAGAAAAGAAGGCTACGCTTGCCGAAGCCGCGTATCAGGCATTCCTCGCGGACCCGGACGCGCGCGGCGAAGTTGTCGATGAGTACTATGGCTACATTCGCGTGGCAGGCGTCGGCTATACGTCGCGCGCGCTGTGCAATGAGATTAAGCGCCGCAACGCGGCAGACGCAGACGCCGCGCAGCTCAAAGCGCAGCAGGAGCGCGAGGCCTGGATACTCGCGCACGGTAGCGAGAAACTGAAGGCCAATCTCGCGCACGGCCTCACGTGCAACGACACCTACAAAAACGAGTACGAAGCGTGGATGCTCGCTGAGCAAGCGGCCGCGTACCCCAGTTCCGAGGCGCGAAATGCATACAGAGAGCCGATTAAAGACCAACCCGCGAAGTGCGGGGAGGTTGATGAACTACAGCGCTTCGACGATCTTTGCGCGCAGTACCCCGAGCTCAAACTGAAACTCCGCTGGCTTGTCTGGGAGCATTCTGAGCACTCCGATGAATGCGCGGCGGATAAAGAGGCGCGCTGTTACGGGGACCCGGAATGCGGGACGGTTATTGATCGCAAAGGCCGATTCGCAGTCGGCGAGTCTGAGCGGTTCGGCATGATCCGATTCGAGTTGTAGCTTTTACCCCGAGCGGGACCGCTCACTGAGCGGGACCGCTCACTGAAGCGGCGCTCGAGATTGGACCAGTTAAAAGGAGTGAAAAATGATAATAATAAAGCATGATAGATACAGCTACACCACTGTCCATTTTATAGCCTCTGATGCCTCTGATACAGTAGAGGAAGCCCTGTATTGTAATTACCCGGTAGGTGACAACCGGGGAAACGACAACTGGGGCATCGGCCCCAGTCGCAGGTCGATAGAAGACTCAACATTTCGTTACGCAGTGCTTAGCGGTAAGACAATAACCGCTTCTGAGTAACTATGGCCCCAATCGAACTCAAAAATCTCCGCAAATCCCTCGGCCTCACCCAGGTCGAATTAGCCGAGCTGCTCGGAGTCGAGAAAACGTCCGTCTGGCGCTGGGAGAAGGGGCAGCAGGTGATTTCGCAAGCGGTTGCGATGGCGGCGGAGCATCTGCGGTGTAAGCTCAAATCTCGACCACGCGCAACGCATGGCAAGCCAGCATGAGCTTACATTTCAGCCGGAACATCGAGTAAGCTGCCCCGGCTTTCATCCCCTTCACGTCTTCGACGACAAGCCGGCCGGATTGATCTTCGTAGGTGAAATCGGCGATGTATTTGCACACGTGCACACCCTGAACATCGAGATTGAACGCTTGTTGCCGTTGTAGATTTTGAAT
>JAHFRL010000004.1 GCA_023266235.1 Betaproteobacteria bacterium | reverse complement strand
GGCAGGCTGCCACCGATGAGGCAGCAACTCCTCGATTCGGCTGTTCAACTGCATCGGCAATCGCGTGAGCACGTCCTTGAGGTAAGCCCAGGGGTCATGCCCGTTGAGCTTGGCCGATTGCAGCAGGCTCATCACGACCGCAGCCCGCTCGCCGGCCAATTGGCTCCCAATGAAGAGCCAATTTTTTCGACCAAGGGCCCAAGGCCGGATTTGGTTTTCGCAGTGGTTGTTGTCCAGCGGCACATCGCCGTCCAGCAGGAATCGCCCGAGCCCTTCCCAGTGGTTCAAGCTGTAGTCGATCGCCTTGGCGATGGCGCTGCCGTCGGGCACCCGCGTGCGCTCGAGCTGGAGCCACACATGCAACTGCTCCCACAGTGGTTTGGATCGCTCTTGTCGCATCTGCAGCCGCTGCTCGCAGGTCAACACCCTGGCGTCGGCCTCGATCTTGTACAGCCAGGCGATTCGCTGGATCGCTTGCGCGGCGACAGGGCTCGCATTGGTCTTGAAGAGTTCGTCGAATTTCCTCCTCGCGTGCGCAAAGCAATAAGCGGTGTGGCGCCCTTCGAGCGACAGCACGCCGTCATAGCCGGAGTAGGCGTCGACCACGAGCGTCCCCGACCAGCCTTTGAGGAATTCGGCTGGGTACTTGCCGCCGCGCCCGGGGCAGAAGTCGAACACCACCCCGCGCTCGGGCTCGTAGGCCCCGCGCGCGTAGGCCCACATGTAGGCCTTCTTCGTCTTACCCGCACCGGGGTCCAGAAGCGAGATCGGCGTCTCGTCGGCGTGAACGATGCGCGAGGCGAGCACGAAGGCCCGCTGCGCCTCGTACAGCGGCATCATCTGCGCTCCGGTGTGCCCGCCCCAGGCCGCCAGCGTCGAACGCGGTGTGTGCACGCCCGAGCGGGCGTTGATCTGCTCCTGCCGGTAGTAGGGGACGTGGTCGACGAAGCGGCTGATGACGGTATGGGCCTGCAGTCCCGGCGTTGGCAGTGCGTTGTCGAAGACCTGCGCGGCAGCCGGCTCCTGCACCAGCAGCTGGCAGCACTTGCAAGCCCACTTGCCGCGGATCTGCCGCTGCACGAAGAACTGCGCCGGAATGATGTCCAGTCGCTCGCTGATGTCCTCGCCCACGCGCACCATCGGCTTGCCGCACTCTGGCGTCGGGCAGTGGGTGTCTTCGGGCTCGATGCGCTGGTCCACGCGCGGCAGGTGGGCCGGCAGTGCCTCGCGCTTGGGCTGGCGACGCTGCTTGTCTTCGGGTGCCCTGCCGCCTGCGGTGCCGTCCGGGGAGATGCCCTGCAGGGCGGCGAGCTGGGCCTCCAGGCTCGCCTGGTCGGCGGCGAACGTCTCCTCGAAGATCTCGCGCTGCTCGGCGTTCATGCGCTCGGTCTTGGCGCCGAACCTCCAGGCCTTCAGCTTGGCGAGCTGGAACGTGATGCTCTCGATCTTCGCATCGCGCCACTTGATGGCCCGCGCCTGCGAGTCGATCCGCTTGTCCTGCGCGTCGATGTGCTTGGTTTGCTCCCCGATGTGGGCCAGCATTTGCGTTGCCAACTCGGCCAGTTCGGCTGGATTGAGCGCCTTGAGGTCCTGGGTTTTTATCGCATGCACATCGAGCATGCAATCATTGTGCAAGCTCGATAGGCGACAGGCTATCGGTGGTTATTCCAATTGCATGCGGTAGCTGCTATTGCACGCTCCCTCACATGCGAGTGATCAGTCTCAATTGCTCGAGGCGCTGCCACGGAAGTCCGAGAACCAGAGCGTCGAACTGATCCTTGCTCAACGTCATCGGCGCTGCCACCGCTGCCGACGCACGTGGCCACTCGAAGCTGCCCTTGTTCAGGCGCCGCGCTGCGCACCAAACTCCAAACCCGTCGTGCACCAGGAGCCTGATTCGGGTCGAGCGAGCGTTGGCGAAGAGGTAACCGTGGTGCGCCTGCGCGGCGCCGAAGACATGCACCACGCTCGCCAACAGGCGATCGGCGCCCGCGCGCATGTCGATCGGAGTGACCGCCAGCCACATAGCATCGATCCGAATCATCGCAGTAGCTCGCGCATCCACGCGGCGCACTCGGCCGCAGCGCCGCTCGGCCAACTCACGTTGATCACGGTCGTGCCGCGGCGCAATTCGATGCGAATGTCCTCAGGTGCAGGCTGCGCCGGTGGCAGTTGGAGCGGCACGAAGGACGGCGGCACGATGCCACTGTCGGAGGTCGTCACCAACTGACTCTCGCCGTGACGCTCGACATCGAGAACCCAACGCCGAGCCAGGTTTGCATTGACGCCGTTGGCCATCGCCACCGCAGCGATCGATACGCCGGGTTGACTGCACGCTGTGACGACTTGCGACTTGAACTCGACGCTGTGCTTGCGGCGGCGCCGACGGCCGGCGCTGACTTCGTCGGAGATAGTGTTCACGTGTCCACGGAGAAACTAAGTGGACACGAGCATCCCAAACGAACCGATCTACATCAAGGTGCCACCGGCAGCCGCTTA
>JAHFRL010000056.1 GCA_023266235.1 Betaproteobacteria bacterium | reverse complement strand
GAAAACATCGAGGCTTTCGGCCATGTGCCCGGGGTTCGCGGAGCGCGGGATGGCGGCGATGTTGCCCTGCTGCATGAGCCACCTGAGCGCGATCTGGGCAATGGTTTTGCCTTTGCCGCGCGCGATCCCGGCGATGACCGGATCCTTGAACAGGCGCCCGCGGCCGAGCGGGCAGTAGGCGGTGAAAACGAGCCCGCGCTTGCGGCAGTAGTCGAGCACCTTGGTCTGGTCGAGATACGGATGGTACTCGGCCTGCAACGTCACGAGCGGTTCGGGGCACAGGCGAATCGCCTCCTCGGTGAGCGCGATGTTGAAATTCGCAACCCCGATGTGCCGCGCGAGGCCGTCGCGCTTCGCCTTCGCGAGCGCGCCCATGGTTTCCGCGAGCGGAATCTTGTCGATGGTCGGCCAGTGCACGTGCAAGAGATCGACGTAATCGACCTGCAGGTTCTTGAGGCTCTCATCGACCGATCTTGCGAAGTCGGCGGCGCGCAGGTACTCGTGCGAGACCTTGGTGCACAGGAAAATTTCCTTGCGCGGCACGCCCGAGGCGCGGATGCCTGCGCCCACTCCTTTCTCGCTGCCGTATTTCCACGCAGTGTCGAGGTGGCGGTAGCCGAGCCTGAGCGCGGTCGCGACGATCTCGCCGCAATCGCCGAGCTGCGACGTGCCGAAGCCGATGGCCGGTATCTCGGCCCCATGCGAGGAGATTGTTGGGATTGCGGGGAGAGTCATAAAGAAGCGAGCTCAAAAGGCAGTGAATAGGGAATGGTAAATAGTGAATAGAAAATCCAAGAACAGGATCTGCCGGTTTTCACCATTTTCCGTCTTCGCTTCCCTGGCGTCCTTCGCGTCCTTGGCGGCGAGGCTTATTATTTCACAATCGTCCACGGCTTCGCTTTGTTGAGCGCGTATTTCCTGACCGCCTTCTCGTCGAAGTTGAAGCCCAGCCCCGGCGTCTGCGGCAGCAGCAGGTCGCCGTTTTTGTGCTTCAACTGCGTGTCGACGAGGCGCCGGAAGTTCAGGACCTGGTCGTCGGGGAAGAACTCGACGTAGCGCGCGTTCGGCGTCGCGGCGACGAGGTGCGCGTGCAGGTCGTGAAACCAGTGCGGGCACATAGTAACGCCGTAGCTTGCCGCGGTCGCGGCGATGCGCTTCCACTCGGTGATGCCGCCGCACACCACGGCGTCGGTCTGCAGGATTTCGGCGCCGCCCTTGTCCAGGAGTTCCTTGTGGTACCAGCGGCCGTAGGCGATCTCGCCGGTGGCGATGGTAACGCGCGTGAGCTTGGCGAGCCGCGCATGCAGGTCGATCTCATCGGGACTGAACGGCTCTTCCATCCAGTACGGATCGTAAGGCTCGTAGCGTTCCATGTAGCGCATCGCAGTCGGCAGGTCCGACCATGCGTTGTTGGCGTCGAGCATCAGGTGCACGTCCGGGCCCACTGCGTCGCGCGCCGCTTTCATGCGCGCCTCCTCTTCGCGCGGCAAGAGGCGCCCGACTTTCATTTTGACGGCCTTGAAGCCGGCTTTGACGTAAGACGCCATCTCGTCGCCGAGTTTCTTCGACGTTTTGCCGGGGAGGTAGTAGCCGCCGCTTGCATAAGCGGGCACCTTGCCGGTGACGGCGCTGCCGAGGTATTGATACAGCGGCAGCCTGCTGCTCCGCGCATTCAAGTCCCACAGCGCCACGTCGAGGATGCTGAGCGCGCGCATCACGCTGCCGGCGCGTCCCTGCAGCAGCGATTCCGCATACATCTCCTGCCACAGGCCTTCGACGCGCAACGAATCCTGGCCGATCAGCTTGGGCGCGAGCAGTTCTTCGACCGCAGCTTTGGCGATATTGCCGCCCGCCGAGCCGACATAGCAGAAACCGATGCCTTCAATGCCTGCAGTCGAGCGCACCTTGACGAGGCAATAGTCGCGCGCGCTGACCGTGCGGGTTGCGAATGACGTGACGTTGTCGAGCGCAACGCGCGCGACACAGACGGAAACGGACTGGATTTTCGGCATGGTTTTCTCGCGGCAACGGAAAAACCCGTAAAATAACAGAATCCACTCACAAAGCGAATCGTTTCGAGCCGCTGTTGAACTCGGGCCGTTCGCCCTGAGGTATCGAAGGGCGAACACGGCTAATGCCCCGGTGGATGCGGCCGTTCATGCTTCGATACCTCAGCACGAACGGCCAGGATGCATTTTTGAAATGGTTCTAGATACTGTCGCTTGGCGGGTTTCCCGCCAGCCCGTATCATACGCAGTTGTGCAGTCCGGGCCAGTCCAGACCACTCATATCGGAGGTACCATGAAGCAGCTATTGAGATTATTCGCGTTCGCCGCGGGCGCGCTGTTCGCGCTCACTGGGACCGCGCAAACCAAGACCAATATTTTTATCGCGACCGGCCCCACCACCGGCGTTTACTATCCGATGGGCGGGGGGCTCGCCGACGTGCTCACCAAGTACGTGCCAAATCTTAACGCAACCGCGGGCACCACCGACGGCTCGATGGCCAACCTGCTGCTGATTGGCCAGGGCAAGGCCGACATCGGGCTGTCGATGGCTGACGCGAGTTGGGACGCATACAAAGGCCAGCAAAAGTTCCAAGACAAGCCGGTCAACGTGCGCGCGCTGATGGTGCTGTATCCGAACCGCATGCATATCGTTACAATCGAGGGCACCGGCATCAATAAAATAGCCGACCTCAAAGGCAAACGCGTTTCCACCGGCGCGCCGAACAGCGCGACGCAGATCATGGCGTATCGCGTGCTCGAGGCCTATGGCATCGATCCCGAGAAAGACATCGTTCGCGAACGGCTCGATCCCGGCAAATCGTCCGATGCGATCAAGGACCGCAAGCTCGATGCCTACTTCTGGGTCGGCGGCATACCGACACCGGCAGTGACCGACCTTGCCGCGACCCCCGGCATCAAGCTGAAGTTGATCGATCATGCTGACGCGACCGATGCGATGGTCAAGAAATACGGCCCGCTCTACGTGAAGGACGTGATCCCCGCGAAATCGTATCCGGGGCAGGACACGCCGAACCAAATCGCGACGGTTTGGAACATGCTGGTGGCGGACGCGAAGCTCCCCGACCAGCTCGCCTACGATATCGTCAAGACCATCTTTGAGCACAAGGACGACATGATCCGCGTGCATGCTGATGCAAAGAATTTCGACTATAAATATCAGACCCCCGGCGCGGCGGTGATCCCGTTCCATCCCGGCGCCAGGAAATATTTCGCCGAACATGGTATCAAGCTGAATTAAGGAATGTCTGAACAAGGGGGCGACCCCCCTTTGTAAATCCCCTGAATCAGGGGAAGCTTTGATTGATGGCGAGACTTGATCAGGGCTTCCTTAAGTTACCTCATGCAAGCCCCATCCCGACACCGGGATGGGGCTTTTTATTGGTGGCTGGGCGATAGCCGGTGCGTGCTATGATTTCCGCCCATCGGAGAAGGTGGGGGAACATGAGCGAGAACCAACAGCCGCAGCGCCAGGACGAGCCGGTCGTCACCGAAGAGGCGCTGAAAAAGGCCGAGCACTACATCGAAGAAGAAGAAGGCGCGATCAACAAGCTGCCGGGCGCGCTCGGGGTGTTCACCACCGCGCTGGCGGTGATCATGTCGGTGTTCCACCTGTATGCCGCCTACGGCATCATGCCGACGCATATTCTGCGCGGCATCCACGTCGCCTTCATTTTGGTCCTGTGCTACCTGCTGTTTCCGGTCGTGAAGCGCTTCCGCCATCGCGTCTGCTGGTGGGACTGGCTGGCGGCGCTCATTTCGCTGGTGATCGTCTGCAACATGCTGTTCGGCGGCGACGCGTTTCTCGAGCGCGCGATCGACCCCGACACGTGGGACAAGATACTCGGCGTCGCGCTGATCCTGCTGGTGCTCGAGGCGGCGCGCCGCAGCACGGGCTGGATCATGCCTTTCATTTGCGTGCTGTTCCTGATTTATGCCGTGGTGGGCCCTTATCTGCCCGCGCCGTGGACGCACTACGGCATGGACACCGGCCGCATCGTCGGCCATATGTACATGACGCTCGAAGGCATCTTCGGCGTTGCGATCGATGTCTCGTCGTCGCTGATTATCCTGTTCACGATCTACGGCGCGTTCCTGCAGTATTCCGGCGCCGGCAAGTTCTTCATCGATTTCTCGTTCGCAGCCATGGGCGGCAAGCCGACCGGCGCCGGCCGCACCGTCGTGCTCGCGTCGTTCCTCCTCGGCGGGCCGTCGGGCAGCGGTGTTGCGACTACCGTCACGCTGGGTACCGTCGCCTACCCGATGCTGGTGAAGGCCGGATACGGCAAGAACGCCGCGGGCGGGCTGCTCGCAGCCGGCGGCCTGGGCGCGATTATCTCGCCACCGGTGCTGGGCGCCGCCGCGTTCCTGATCGCCCAGTTCCTCAACATCTCGTACCTCGACGTGATACTGATGGCGACGATCCCGACGCTCTTGTATTACTTCGCGCTGTTCCTGATGGTCGAGATCGACGCGCGCAAGTTCGGCATGCCCGACGTCATCATCGAAAAGCACGCCACTATGGGGGTACTCACGCGTAATTACTGGTTCCACTTCCTGTCGCTGGTCGCGATCATCTTTTTCATGGTGATCGGTTTCTCGCCGGTGGTGTCGGTGTTCTGGGCGACCGCGGTCGCATTCGCGTGCAGTTTCCTGCATGTCGACTGCGCGCTGATTTCCTACGATGTGCTGCGCGGCAAGCGGCCGCTTGGCCCGGGACTATGGAACTCCGGCCTGATCAAGGCGCTCGAAGGCGGCTCGGTCGGGATGTTGAGCGTCGGCGCGACGTGCGCGGCGGCCGGCATCATCGTCGGCGTCGTGACGCTGACCGGCCTCGGGCTCAAGTTCAGCTCGATCGTGCTGCAGTACGCGGACTCGGGAACGCGCGCAATCATGAGTTTGCTCGGCGCGGTGGGTTTCGAGCAGACCGCGAGCTTGCTGCACGACGTCAAGCTGCTGCTGACCGCAATCTTCACGTCGTTGATCGTGTGGATCGTCGGCCTCGCGGTGCCGGTCACCGCGAGCTACATCATCTGCGCGGTGATCGCGGCGCCCGCGCTGATCCAGCTCGGCGTCGCCGGTTACGCGGCGCACATGTTCATCTTCTATTACGCGGTGCTGTCGGAGGTGTCGCCGCCGACCGCGCTGTCGCCGTTTGCCGCCGCGGCGATCACCGGCGGCGATCCGTACATTACGACGCTGCAATCGTGGAAATACACGATGCCGGCGTTCCTGGTGCCGTTCATGTTCGTGCTCGACCCGGCGGGCCTGGGGCTCCTGCTGATGGGCTCGTTCAAGAATCTTGCGAGCGCCCCGTGGGGCGAGATCGCGGTGGTCAGCGTGACCGCGATGATCGGCATCGCGGCGCTTGCCGCCGGCGTGCAGAACTGGCTGTTCAAGAAGACGACCTGGCCCGAGCGCTGGTTGCTGATTATCGCCGGGCTCGCGCTGATGTATCCGAAGCCGCTCCTCGACTATGTCGGCATCGCGCTGATCGCGGTGGTGATCGTGATGCAGAAGCTGCGCAAGGAAGGGGCCCATGCTGCAGCGTGATCGCCACTTCTCGCTCCCGCTCCTTGGCAGGGGGAGGGTTGGGGAGGGGGTTCGAGCGCCCTCAATGCTGGAATCCTTCCATGCCAGGCTGCCGACGCCGTTCGCGGTGCTCGGCATCCGCACCGCGGGCGAATTGCTGACGGGCATCGAATACCTGCCGCGCGGCGTGGCGACGCTCGCGCCGATCAACCGGCTGGCCGCGAAAGTGTGCCGCCAGCTCGAGCGCTATCTCGACGATCCCGAATTCCGCTTCGATCTGCCGTTTGAATTTCGCGGCACCGCGTTCCAGGGCCGCGTGTGGCAGGCGATCTGTTCGATCCCGAGCGGCAAGACGCTGACCTACCTCGACGTCGCGCGGCAGTTAAAAAGCGCGCCACGCCCGGTGGGCGGCGCTTGCGGCGCGAACCGCATCCCGCTCGTGATTCCGTGCCACCGCGTGGTCGCGAGCGGCGGCATCGGCGGTTTCATGCATGCGCGCGGCGGCGAACCGATCGAAATAAAGAAATGGCTGCTGCGCCATGAAGGCGCCTGACGATCCGGTTCTCGACGAATTTTGCGATTCGTTGTGGCTGGAAGACGGGTTGTCGCGCAACACGCTCGACAGCTACCGCCGCGACCTGACCCGGTTCCAGCTCTGGCTCGACCACGAGCGGCACACAACGCTGCTCGCCGCCGCGCACAGCGATTTACTCGCCTACCTCGCGCACCGCGTCGCTGCCCGTACCAAAGCGACCACCACCGGCCGCCTGCTGTCGAGTCTCAAGCGTTTTTATCGATTTGCGCTGCGCCAGGGCAAGATCAGCGCCGACCCCAGCATCAACATCGACGCGCCGAAGCTGCCGCGGGGGCTCCCCAAAAGCTTGACCGAAGAAGACGTCGAGAAGCTGCTCGCTGCGCCGAACGTCGAGGCAGCACTCGGGTTGCGCGACCGCACCATGCTGGAGACGCTCTACGCGAGCGGGCTGCGCGTCTCCGAACTGGTGACGCTCAGGATTTCGCAGGTGAGCCAGGACATGGGTGTCGTGCGCATCATGGGCAAGGGAGCCAAGGAGCGGCTGGTGCCGCTCGGCGAGGAAGCGCTGGCTTGGATACGGCGTTATCTCAAGGAATCGCGGCCGCAGATTCTGGCCCGGCGCGTTGCCGACGCGATGTTTGTCACCAACCGTGGTGGAGCAATGACGCGGCAAGCATTCTGGCATCTGCTCAGGCGCCACGCCGCGCGCGCAGGGCTCACCAAGTCGATTTCGCCGCACACGCTGCGCCACGCGTTCGCAACCCACCTCTTGAACCACGGCGCCGATCTGCGCGTGGTGCAGCTTTTGCTGGGTCATTCCGACATTTCGACGACGCAGATTTACACTCATGTCGCGCGCGAGCGGCTGAAACAGCTGCACGCAAAGCACCACCCCAGAGGGTGAGGCGAGAGGTGAGAGGCGAGAGGCGAGAGGCGAGAGGCGGAAAGATGACCACTGCAAATCGGTTTTCTCCTCACTTCTCACGGGCCATAGGCCTTCCACAGCAGCGACAATCCACTGACGATCAACAGTGAGCCTATGACCTGAAACGCGCGCTGCGTGGAAATACGGCCGTGTAATTTGTTGCCGAGGTAGAGGCCGAGCATCAGCGCCGGCAGCGTGACCGCGAGCAGCACGTACAGCTCGCCGCTTAGCAGTAAGCCTGTCACCGCGAACGTGATCACGCGGAACGTGTAATCGAAAATCGCGAACCCGGAAAACGTGCCGCGCACGCGCGACTTGTCGGCGAGCCGGTGCGTGAGGTAGATCATGTACGGCGTTGCGGCGCCGCTGCCGAATGCGCCGCCGAGTGCGCCGCCGGCCAGCCCCGCCGGCACCGCCCACAGCCGCGATATGGGGGCGCGGCCCTGCGGGTCAAGCAGCGTGCGGATGCCGAATACGATCACCAGCGCACCGAGCGTCGCAAGCAGCGGTTGTACCGGCAGCGTGACCAGCAGCGTGACGCCGATGATGACGCCGACGACCGCAGGCGGCAGCAGCGCGGCGATTTCGCTTTTGTCGATGGCGCGGCGATCGATGCTTGCCGTGGCGAGCGTCGACAGCAGGTCGTGGATCAACAGCAACGGCACCGCGAGCTTGAGCGCGATGAAATGCGCGAGCAGTGGAATCGCAATCGTGGCCGAGCCGAAGCCGGAGATGCCGCGTACGAAGAATGCGAGGAAAACGATCAGCGAGGCACCGATCAGCGCCTCTGCGCTCACGCGCGCTTGCCCCGCTCGATGGTGACGCCGAGCCGCTTGACGTTACGCAGCGGCGCGAGCTTGGCGATGCTGATCCTGACCCACGGCGCCTTGAATTCGCGCATGATGACCTCGGCGATCGCTGCGCCGGCTTTCTCGAGCAGCGAGAAGTGCTGCTCCTTGAGCAGCCGCTCGATGCTGCCGACGATCTTGCTGTAGTCGATGGTGTCGCCGATGTTGTCGCTTTTCATCGCATGCTCGCCGCGCAGGCCGATTTCGAGGTCGAGCTGTATCGTCTGCGGCTTCTGCCGTTCCCATTCGTAGATGCCGATCAGGGTTTCAATCTTGAGCTCGCTGATGAAAATGATGTCCATTTAAATTCAGTGAAGGGTGAAGGGGAAAAGCAAAACCTTCCATCCCCGCCGTTTTTGGTTAGAATCGGTGCTTATTCTATGTGAATTCGCGCGATGGCAATAGCTGCTGTCCTGATTGCATATTTGATCGGCTCGGTCTCGTTTGCGGTGGTCGTCAGCCGCGCGATGGGACTGCCCGACCCGCGCTCGTTCGGCTCGAAGAATCCGGGCGCGACCAACGTGCTGCGCACGGGCCGGAAAGTCGCTGCGGGGCTGACGTTGCTCGGCGACTGTGGCAAGGGCTGGCTCGCCGTATTTCTGACCGACTATATTTTCGCGACGGCCGTGCCGCCGGTCTACAAGATGTCGCTGGTCGCAGTGGCGGTAGTGATCGGTCACATGTATCCGGTGTTTCACCGCTTCCAGGGCGGCAAAGGCGTATCCGCCGCGCTCGGCGTGCTGCTTGCGCTCAACGGCTGGCTGGCGCTCGGCACGCTGGCGACCTGGGTCATCATCGCGTTCTTCTTCCGTATCTCATCGCTTGCCGCATTGATATCTGCGGTGTTCGCGCCGTTTTTCTGCTTTCTGCTTTACGGCGTGCATCCGTTCACGGCTGCGGTCGGCGTAATTTCACTGCTGCTGATCTGGCGCCACAAAACCAACATCCGGGACCTGCTTGCCGGCACGGAAGGGAAAATCGACGAGCGCGAAGGCGGCGCTGCCGAACAGCAGAAAGGCAACTAGGCCGGCACGAGCGTAGCGAGGTCCCAGCGCGGCCGCACCGAAAAGCTGCGAGAGGCGAGAGGCGAGAGGCGAGAGGCGTGTGTCAGCCGCAATGCGGCGGCGAATGCGATCATCGCGCCGTTGTCGGTGCAGAATTCCGGCGCGGGATAAAAGACCTGCAACCCCCGGCGTTCCGCGGCGCGGGTCAGCCGCGTGCGCAATTCGCGGTTGGCGCCGACGCCGCCCGCGACCACCAGTTGCTGCAGCCCGGTGTCTGCAAGCGCCGCGAGCGATTTCGCGACCAGCACTTCAACGATTGCCGCCTGGAATTCGGCCGCGACATCGGCGCGTGCCTGCATCCCGAGGGCGCGCCCTTTGACCTGCGTCATTACCGCGGTCTTGAGCCCGCTGAAGCTGAAATCGAGATCGCCGCTGTGCAGCATCGGCCGCGGCAGCGTGATGCGGCCGGGCTTGCCCCGTTCAGCGAGTTTGGCCAACGCCGGCCCGCCCGGGTAGCCAAGCTCGAGCAGCTGCGCGGTCTTGTCGAACGCTTCGCCGGCGGCGTCGTCGAGCGTTTCGCCGAGCAATTCGTAAGCGCCGACGCCGGCCACCCGCATCAACTGGCTGTGGCCGCCCGAGACCAGCAGCGCGATGAACGGGAATGCGGGCGCGGGCTTCACCATCAGCGGCGACAGCAGGTGGCCCTCGAGATGATGGATGCCGAGCACCGGCACGCCGAGCGCCCAGGCGAGGCCGTGCGCAATGCTGGCGCCGACCAGCAGCGCCCCGGCGAGCCCCGGCCCCTCGGTGTAGGCGACCGCGCCGAGGTCAGCGAGCGAGCAGCCGGCTTGTCTGAGGATGTCCTGCGTCAGCGGCAGCACGCGCCGGATGTGGTCGCGCGAGGCGAGTTCGGGCACCACCCCGCCGTAATCGGCATGCAGCGCGGCCTGGGTGTAGAGCGCGTGGGCGAGCAGGCCGCGTTCGCTGTGGTGGAGCGCGACGCCGGTCTCGTCGCACGAGGTTTCGATGCCTAATACCAGCATAAGAGGGCGAAAAACGGGGTTGAATCAGTGCTTTGAAAACGGGATTGCCGCTGTTATAATACGCGCCTTTCGCATTTTCCGACTGGGTAACCGCTTTATGCCGACCGTTCGAGTCAAGGAAAACGAACCGTTTGAAGTGGCGATGCGCCGCTTCAAGCGCACCATCGAAAAAACCGGGCTGCTCACCGAACTGCGTGCGCGCGAGTTCTACGAAAAGCCCACTTCCGAGCGCAAACGCAAGCACGCCGCGGCGGTGAAACGCCACTACAAGCGCCTGCGCTCGCACATGCTGCCGCCCAAGCTGTACTAGGATCGAGGATCGAGGATTGGGGATCGAGTTAATGCTCGGTCCCCTTTTGCTTTCACTCAATCCTCTTAACCCCTCAATCCTCAATCCTGCGTGTCACTCAAAGTCAAAATCACCGAAGACATGAAGGCCGCGATGCGCGCCAGGGATGCGCCGCGCCTGTCCGCGATCCGGCTGCTGCTCGCGGCGGTGAAGCAGAAGGAAGTTGACGAACGAATCGAGCTCTCCGACACCGATGTCGTGTCGATCATCGACAAGATGATGAAGCAGCGCCGTGAATCGATCACGCAGTACGAAGCGGGCAACCGCCGGGATTTGGCCGACGCCGAGAAATTCGAGATCACTGTGCTGCAGGCCTATATGCCGCAGGCGCTGTCGGAGGCCGAAGTCGCGGCCGAAATCGCTGCCGCAATGCAGGCGACCGGCGCCAAGGCCATGCCGGACATGGGCAAAGTGATGGCGGTGCTGAAGCCCAGGCTGGCCGGCAAAGCGGATATGGGCAAGGTCTCGGTGCTGGTCAAAGCCAAGCTCGCAGGCTAAGAACGCGCGTTTCCGCCCGCACTGGAACTCGCGCCGGAATCGACTATCATTAGGGTTGCGGAGGCTGTTAAGAGTGGGGTTGCCATTCCCTATTCTCCATTTCCCATTCCCTGATCCTTTGATCCCCCAATCGTTCATCCAGGACCTGCTCAACCGCGTCGATATCGTGGGCGTGGTCGAGCGTTACGTGCCGCTCAAGCGCGCCGGCGCCAATTACGTCGCGTGCTGCCCGTTTCACGGCGAGAAAACCCCGTCGTTCACGGTGAGCCCAACCAAGCAGTTTTATCACTGCTTCGGCTGCGGCGCGCACGGCACCGCGATCGGTTTCATGATCGAGTACGCGGGTGTCGGTTTCATCGATGCGGTCAAGGACCTCGCGCAAAGCGTCGGCATGCAGGTGCCGGAAGTCAAAAGCGAGCGCCCGCGCGGCAAGACCGAAGAGGGCGATGACCTCTACGCTGTGTTGCTCAAGGCCGCGCAGTACTACCGCCAGCAATTGAAAAATGCGTCGCGCGCAATCGAGTACCTGAAAAAGCGCGGTTTGTCGGGCGACATCGCCAAGCAATTCGGCATCGGCTACGCGCTCGACGGCTGGCAGAACCTGCAGGCGGTGTTCCCCGACTACAATGCCAAGGCGCTGGTTGCCGCCGGACTGGTGATCCAGGGCGACGAGGGCAAGCGCTACGATCGTTTCCGCGACCGCATCATGTTCCCGATCGTCGATCAGCGCGGCCACATCATCGGCTTCGGCGGGCGCGTGCTCGATCAGGGCGAGCCGAAATACCTCAACTCGCCCGAAACCGCGCTGTTCGAAAAGGGGCGCGAGCTCTACGGCTTATATCAAGGGCGGCGCGCGATCCGCGACGCTGGCCGCGTGATCGTGGTCGAGGGCTACATGGACGTGGTGGCGTTGGCGCAATCGGGCATCGGTTACGCGGTCGCCACGCTCGGCACCGCGACGACGCCGACGCACGTGCAGAAGCTGCTGCACCAGGCCGAGGAAATCGTATTTTGTTTCGACGGCGACAACGCCGGCCGCCGCGCCGCGTGGCGCGCGCTCGAGAACAGCCTCGAGCAACTGGTCGACGGCAAGCAGTTGTCGTTCCTGTTCCTGCCGCAGGGCGAGGACCCCGACACCTATGTGCGGAAGCTCGGCAAGGACGAATTCGAAAAACTGCTCGGCGGTGCAAAGCCGCTGTCGCAATTCCTGCTGGATGAACTCAAATCGCGCGTCGACCTCGACACCCACGAAGGCCGCGCGCGGCTGCTGCAGGAAGCGCGGCCGTTCGTCGTCCAGATCCGGGCCAAATTTCTTGGCAAGATGATTCGTCAGAACCTGGCGCAGATCGCGGGTATATCAACGCAGGATCTGGATCGCGAGTACGGGGTACAGAAATCCAAACCGGCGAATTCCGCGCCGCCAAGACTTGCGTCTGCAGCGGTGCGGACCCCGGCACGCAAGGTTATTGAATTACTGATGTTGCGCCCCAATTTATGCAGCCTGGTTGACCGCAAAGACCTGGTTGCCGCCCGCGGCGCGCCGAAAATCAAGCAAGAGGAAATAGCTCTGCTTGACGCATTGCTGGAAGTGTTCAACGAGTCGGCTACCACCAAGATCGGTGAATATTTTCGCGGCGGCAACCTCGAAAACCTCGTGCGGGAAATCGAGGCCACCCTGCTTGGCCGCCCGGAGGCCAGTTTTCAGGACGATGAGATCAAGGAACAGTTTCTCCACGAATGGGACAACCTCATCGTCGCGATCAATGAGGGGCCGCGGGAACTGCGGCGCAAGATTCTCCAGGAAAAGCAGAACCTTAGTCCGGAAGAGCAGTCTGAATACAGAGCCTTGCTGCAACCCCAGCGAACGGGGATCGCGAAGTGATAAGGCAGCGATTTTAAGGTATAATTTTCGGCTTTTTCGGCGTAAACCACCCGACAGGTGAGACCAGCTATGGCGAAGCACAAAAAAGCGGTGAAATCCAAGGTGGCGGCAAAGAAAAAAACCGCGGGTAAGAAGAAAGTCGCGCTGAAGAGCAAAGCCAAGGCCAGAAAAGCAGCGCCGCGCAAGGCCGCCGCCCGTAAACCGGTCCGCCCCGTCGCAGTCAAGAAACAGCCCAAGGCGCTCACGCCCAAGCAGTTCGCGGCCAAGCTCAGGGCCGAGAAGCAAGCAGCCAAGGCGCGCGAAAAAGCCGCCCTCAAGGCCGGCAAACCGGACAAGCTGCCGCCAGCGCCGGCCGCCCCCGAAATCAAGCCTAAAACCCGCCAGCGCCTGACCGCGAAGGAAAAAGCGCTGGTGCGCGAGTTCGAGCGCAAGGAACTGTCGCCGGTCGAAGCCGAAGCGCGCCGCATGCGCCTGAAGAACCTGATCGTGCTCGGCAAGGAGCGCGGCTATCTGACCTACGCCGAGGTCAACGACCATCTGCCCGACGACATGATGGACGCCGAGCAGATCGAAAACATCATCGCCATGATCAACGACATGGGCATCCATGTCTACGACGAGGCGCCCGATGCCGAAACGCTGCTGATGTCCGATACGCCGCCGCCGGTCGCCGATGAAGACGTGGTCGAGCAGGCCGAGGCCGCGCTTTCCACCGTGGATTCCGAGTTCGGCCGCACCACCGATCCGGTGCGCATGTACATGCGCGAGATGGGGTCGGTCGAACTCCTGACGCGCGAAGGCGAGATCGAGATCGCCAAGCGCATCGAAGACGGCTTGAAGCACATGATCCAGGCGATCTCGGCGTGCCCGACGACGATCGCCGAAATCCTTGCCCTCGCCGAGCGCATCGAAAAAGACGAAATTCGCGTCGACGAGGTCGTCGACGGCCTGGTTGATCCGACCGCAGACGAGCTTGCCGCCGAGGCCGCCGACGAAGAGGAAGAGGACACCGAAGAGGAAGAGGCCGAAGAAGAAGAGATGAGCGAGGAAGAACAGGCCGCGGTGCAGACCGCCGACCTGCTGCGCCTCAAAGGCGGCGCGCTCAAGCGCTTCGCGGTGATCCGCAATCTCTATAACAAGAAGCTGCGTGCCTTGTCGCGCCACGGCTCGCGCAGCAAGGCTTACTTGCATGCGCGCGACCAGATTTCGAACGAGCTGATGAATATCCGCTTCAGCGCGAAGCAGGTCGAGGCGCTGTGCGCCAGCATGCGCGGGCTGGTGGACCGGGTGCGCAGCCACGAGCGCGAAATCATGGATCTGTGCGTCAACAAGGCGAAAATGCCGCGCCAGCACTTCATCAAGGAATACCCGGGCAAGGAAAGCAGCCTGCGCTGGGCCGCGAACGAAATCGCCTCCCGCAAGCCGTGGAGCGACGCGCTCGAGCGCTTCGAGCCCGCGGTGGTCGAACAGCAGCAGAAACTGCTCGACCTGCAGAAGAAGGTCGGCATCCCGATCAAGGACCTGAAGGAAATCAACCGTCAGATGTCGATGGGCGAGGCGAAAGCGCGCCGCGCCAAGCGCGAGATGACCGAAGCCAACCTGCGCCTGGTGATCTCGATCGCCAAGAAATACACCAACCGCGGGCTGCAGTTCCTCGACCTGATCCAGGAAGGCAATATCGGACTGATGAAGGCGGTCGACAAATTCGAATACCGCCGCGGCTATAAGTTCTCGACTTATGCGACGTGGTGGATCCGCCAGGCGATTACGCGCTCGATCGCCGACCAGGCGAGAACGATCCGCATCCCGGTGCACATGATCGAAACCATCAACAAGATGAACCGCATCTCGCGCCAGATCCTGCAGGAGACCGGGCAGGAGCCCGATCCGGCGCTCTTGGCCGAGAAAATGGAAATGCCCGAGGAGAAAATCCGCAAGATCCTCAAAATTTCCAAGGAGCCGATTTCGATGGAGACGCCGATCGGCGACGACGACGATTCGCACCTCGGCGATTTCATCGAGGACCAGGCGACCATGGCGCCGTCGGATTCAGCGGTCTACGCGAGCCTGCGCGACGCGACCAAGGACGTGCTCGACACACTGACGCCGCGCGAAGCGAAAGTGCTGCGCATGCGCTTCGGCATCGAGATGAACACCGACCACACGCTCGAAGAAGTCGGCAAGCAGTTCGACGTCACGCGCGAGCGCATCCGCCAGATCGAGGCCAAGGCGCTGAGAAAACTCCGCCATCCGTCGCGCTCCGAGCGGCTGCGCAGCTTCCTCGACACCGAAGGCTCATAACTAGGCATCGCCTCCCGTTCGGCGGGGGCTGGAGCCTGCCCGGGTCCCGCTTCCGGGTTGGGGCGGGCGATCGGTTACGACGCGCTACGCTTTGGTTGCCTTCCGCGTGACGTCGCGAATCTCTTCGCGGCGCTTGAGCCACCACGAGTAACCGCGCGGCAGGAGATCGAGGTAGTTCGGCATCCCCAGCTCACGCGCGGCGTGCACCGGCCAGTGCGGATTCCACAGCAGCTCGCGCGCGAGCGCGATCAGGTCGGCCTGGCCCTTCTGCAGTATCTCTTCGGCCTGGCGCGGCTCGGTGATGAGGCCGACCGCGATCGTCTTTACGCCCGTCTCGCGCCGCGCGCGCTCGGCATAAGGCACGTGGTAGCCGGGCAGCCGCGGCACCACATGCGCCGTGCCGGGTCCGGTGATGCCGCCGGACGAGGTGGTGACGGCTTCCACACCGCGCTCTTGCGCGGCGCGGACCAGCGCCACGGTGTCGTCCACGTTCCAGCGGCTGGCGGTGCCGTCGACCGCCGAGACGCGCATGAACACCGGCAGGTCCGACGGCCACGCGCCGCGCACTGCCTCGACGATCTCGAGGCACAGGCGCATGCGGCCGGCGAGATCACCGCCGTAGCCGTCCGTGCGCTGGTTCGCGGCGGGCGACAGAAACTGGTGGATTAGGTAGCCATGCGCGGCGTGCACTTCGATGATGTCGTAGCCGGCATCGCGCGCGCGCAGCGCGGCCTCGCGCCAGTGCGCGACGACTTGCGCGATCTCGCCGCGGTCGAGCGCGTGCGGCAACGGCGCACCGTCGCTCGCCGGCAGCGCGCTCGCCGACACCGTCTGCCACGGCGGGTTGCCGTGCCGCGCGTCGTCGGCGGTCAGCGGGCGGTAGCCTTCCCACGGCGCGCCGCCCGAGCCTTTGCGCCCGGCGTGGCCGATCTGGATCGCGGGCACCGCGCCGTGGGCGCGGATGAATTCGTTGATGCGCCGGTACTGCGCGATGTGCGCGTCCTTGTAGATGCCGGCGCAGTGATACGACTTGCGGCCGCGCTCCTCGACCGAGGTTTCCTCGCAGAACACAATGCCCGCGCCGCCCATCGCGAACTGGCCGAGATGCACGAGATGGTAATCGGTTGGCCCGCCGTCCGCCGACGAGTACTGGCACATCGGCGAAACCACGATGCGGTTACGGGCGGTCACGCCGCGCAGCGTGATCGGGGTAAAGAGCAGTGGCGGTTGCGAGTTGGCTGGCATGAACCGTGGTCCCGCGGAAAATCAATTGAGTGGAATTCTAAACCAAACGGGCCGCGGCCGACGCTGGTAAAATGCGTCGCTCACACCCGGGTCTGTAGCTCAGCTGGTTAGAGCAGGGGACTCATAATCCCTTGGTCGTTGGTTCGAGTCCAACCAGACCCACTCTCCGTCCCTTTTCAACACTACCCGAGTCAGCAGTTCTCGGTAGATGATTCCGACCCCCGTTCAGGCGCGGGGCCGGTATTGCAATCGGGCCGCGAAAGATATACATTGTCAATATGTTTATCTATCGGAGATTATGAGAAATGCAGGTTTCCAAGTGGGGCAACAGCCTGGCGGTGCGTCTTCCCGCATCGATAGTCGAGGCGCTCCATCTCAAGGAGGGCGACGACATCGAGATCCATGTGGTCGGCGCGCGCGCCTTCAGGGTGAAGAAAGCGCCCGGTGCGCGCGAATTGCTCGCGCGTCTGCGCAAGTATCGCGGCCGGCTGCCGGCGGACTTCAAGTTCGACCGGATCGAGGCGAATGACCGCCGCTGAGGTGTTTTTCGACACCAACGTGGTGCTCTACCTGTTGTCAGAGGACGCGGCCAAGGCGGACCGCGCGGAGGAACTGCTTGCCGCCGGCGGGCGGGTCAGCGTTCAAGTATTGAATGAGTTCGCCGCTGTCGCTTCTCGCAAGCTCGGCATGGGCTGGGCGGACATCGGCGAAATTTTGACCCAGGTTCGTGCCGTGTGCCCGGTCGAACCGCTATCGGTCGAGACCCACGAGCGCGGACTTGCAATAGCCGCCCGTTACGGGCTTGGCATTTACGACGCCATGATCGTCGCTTCGGCGCTGGTGGCTGGATGCAAAGAACTTTATTCGGAAGACTTGCAGCACGGGCAGGTTTTCGAGCGCCGGTTAAGCGTCCGCAATCCATTCAGGTGATCCTGCCCGCAGGACGGGTCGAGTCCGGCCACATCCACGTCTTGCAGTAACGCATTTTCCCGCGGACAGTATTGGAACCTCCCCAGGAAATTTCGGTGACTGGTTTTCCGTAATCATCGGTTGAAAAGATGTGCATCCCCGTTGCCAAAATGAAAACGGAATTCTTGCGTCAAGCGCTACAAGGTAAAGCGTTGGCCCCTTTTAACGAACTCGATCTGATTCGCGCTGAACGTCTTGCGCATAAGGAACCCTTCTTCGACACGGCCTGCCCCTCCCCAACGACTACCCAACCCGCCTGCGCAGTGACTCGATCATCTTCCAACTCGCCTCCCCAGGCAATCGGGCCTCCCAGAATCGCCAGCCGTTGACCGCGCTTCCGGTGATCGAGACCGCTGCCGAAGATGGGGAATCGTAACGCTTGCCGTTGAGCACGAGCGCGCCCGATTCCACGCGCCCGAGGTAGGTCTGCCCCTTGTAGTGTGCCCGGAACTCGGTACCGGCGGGAAACCGCACGCCCTTGGTGATCCAGTCACCCGGGGCAGGGCCCACAGGCGTCGCGCTTGGCCCCTTCTTGCGCGGAAGCTGGAGGAGGTCGCGAAGCACGTCATTTTCGGTGACGTCCTCGGACGGCCGCCGCAACATCAGCGCCTTATACACGTCGAAATCCACTTCAATGGTTCGCATGAGGGTCTCCGTTACGCTCAGATCATCAACTCGGCATTCTTTAAGACTTATAGTCTCGCAGACTATTAGCGATGTCAAGCCCATCTGCAGGACATCCTCCTTTTGACATCGCATTGGGGTCTCTGTAATGTTGCATATATCTAATATTAGAGAAGATCGGTGCGCATTCAGGAGCTGGGCAGCGAAATCCGGAGGGCCCGTCAGGCTCGTGGGCTGACGCAGGCGCAGCTCGCCCGCGCGGCAGGGCTTTCTCGCGAGACCCTCAACCTGCTGGAGAGCGGGCTTGTGCGGGACTTGGGCATCCGAAAGGTATTGGCCGTACTTAACCATCTCGGGCTGAACCTCACGATGCAGCAGGGGATGCGGCCGCGCCGGCCGGACTACGTAAGCATGGCGTGCACGACCGCTAACATAAGCCTTAAGAGCGCGCTCACCGAGGACGAACTGATCCATGCGCTCGTGACCGGCAAGGTCCCGGCAAAGCGAGCCCCGCATTTGAGGACGCTGCTCGACGAGGCGCCGGTTGCCCTGCTGCAAGGGCTCGCTGAAGAAGCAGCGGGGTGGACGAAGCCGGGGAAACTTGAGAGAAACCTGCGCAAACTGGCGAGCGACCTGGGTGTGTCGCGGAGCGTCGAAGGATGGCTGAAGACCACCGCTTGAAAATCTGGGAGACGCTATTTCAGCGCACCCTTGAACTGATCGATTCGGTCAGCTACGCAGGGATTACGCTCGAAGACTGGAGCTTTGGCGGCGGGACCGTTCTCATGCGGCGGCACCACCACCGTTTCAGCAAGGACATAGACATCTTCGTACCCGATCCGCAGTATCTGGGTTATTTGAATCCCAGGCTCAATACCAAGGCCGAGTCGCTCACAGGCAAGTACCTTGAGCAAGCGAACTCACTCAAACTCATTTTCCCAGAAGGCGAGATTGACTTCGTCGCGTCCGTGCCCTTGACTAACGATCCTACGATCACGGAAGAGTTGTTCGGGCGTCAGGTTCAGGTCGAGACTTCTACCGAAATCGTCGCGAAAAAGATCTGGCATCGCGGCGTCGAGTTTACCGCTCGAGATATTTTCGACTTGGCAATGGTGACGGAGAAGGAGCCGAAAGCGTTATGGAAGATAGGGCCCATCCTCCGCGATCGTCGAGACACAGTCCTGCAGAGAATCGCCTCACAGGACACGGCCTTAAGAGATACATTCGACGAGCTTGAAGTCCTCGATTACCGGCGAAGCTTCGATGAATGTGTCGCGCTGGTCAAGAAACTTCTTGGATAGTCAGGACAACACCCGTGCATCGCCGCCACCGCTTTACCACGAAGACACCGAAGAACTTGCGGCGTGGATGCAGCCAAAGAAAGGACCGATGATGCGCGAGCTCCTGCCGTATGCCGAGAAAGTGGCCGTTCTCCTGAAAGATCGCAAGGAGACCATTGCGGTTGCTGAATCGTCCGCCGGCGGTTTGATCGCGGCAGCACTGCTCGCGGTGCCGGGCGCTTCGGCCTACTTTCTCGGCGGCACCGTCCTGTACACGCGGCAATCGTGGCACGCGCTCAAGGACTTCCGCGAAGAATCATTCGCCGGCACGCGCCCGGCGACCGAAGCAAACGCGCTCGTCCGCGCGCAACTGATCCGCGAGCGTTTCGCCGCCGACTGGGGGATCGGGGAGACCGGCGCGGCGGGACCGACCGGCGGCCGCTACGGCAATCCGGCGGGGCTGGCTTGTCTTGCCGTCGCCGGCCGCGTCGAACGCGCCAGCACGGTCGCGACGGGGAGCAGCGACCGCGTCGCCAATATGTATGCGTTTGCGGCTGCCGCGCTGAAGCTCATGGCGGAGAGTCTGGCCTGAGACCGGAACGGCGAATGCGGGGAGGGTATCAACGCAGATACTCTTGCTGCCACTTCCTGTAGCTCTCGCCGTCGGTGAGCTGCTCCATTTCCTGTGCCGAGGCAAGCTTCGACTTGAGATCGGCGGGCGCGCCGCCGCGGAAGAGATGCGCGTAGGTTTCGTGCAGCGCCTTGACCGCGGCCGCGACCGGCTGGTGGCCCTGCAGCAGAATGCGGGCGCCGCGCGCGGCGAGGTCTTCGCGCTTGAGCGAAGCGGGCGCCGAGCCGACGATGATCGGCAGCTTGACGGCCGCGTGAATCGCCTCGAGCTGCGCGAGCGTTTGCAGCCCGACGATGAAGATTGCATCGACACCGGTCGCGGCGTAGGCCTTGGCGCGTGTGACCGTGCCCTCGACGCCTTCGATCCTGAGCGCCGAAGTGCGTCCTGCGATGACGAGCGACGGATCGCGGCGCGCCGCCACCGCGGCACGCAGCTTGCCGACCCCTTCGGCGATCGAAATCAGACTTTCCTTGCCCTCGGCCTGTCCGAACGGCGTCGGCAGCGCAGTGTCCTCGATGGACAACGCCGATACGCCGGCGTATTCGAGCTCCTGGATCGTGCGCATCACGTTGAGCGCGTTGCCGTAGCCATGGTCGGCGTCGACGACGAGCGAGAGCTTGCTCGCGCGCATGATGCGCCGGATCTGGTCGGCAAACTCGGTGAGCGTCAGCACGATCAAGTCGGGTGCCGCGAGCGTGGTGTTCGAGGCGACCGATCCCGCCAGCATGCCGATCTCAAAGCCAACGGCCTCCGCAACGCGCGCCGACAGCGGGTCGTACACGCTCGCCGGCGACAGGCACTTCGAGCCGGCCATGAGCGCGCGCAGTCTATTGCGGTGTTCACTGTAGTTCATGATCTTCCCCATGGTTCGATTATTTTTCGCGACGGCCCTGGCGGGCCCGCGCTATCCGCTTCTTCACCGCTACCTTAGCAGGTTCTGGCGCGTTTGTTCTACGGCCCGCGCGTTTGAGCGGGCGAGGACGGGCCGAATAACAACGGGTTAGCGAGGCTTAATCCGTTAGTACTAGTCCATCAGTCCGCTATGGCCGGGGCTGCTAATAAGTTAGCTTGGTGGCGTGGCGAGACACTCGCTGTTGTGAATGGAGGGGCTCATGACTAACTTATTCATTGTGCTGGGTCTGTTTGTTTGCGTCGCGTGGCTGATTGCTCGTACGGTGTTAATGATCGTTCGCATTGACGCCCCCGACGACATTCCGTCCAAGCACTACGACCCCATTGCCGATTATGTCCAGGAAAATTACGGCCAGCACTTTCAGGATGAGAGCCAAGCGGTCGAACGGCAATTGCGGAAGCTGTAGCCCGGTGGGGGTAGCTAGCGAGCAATTCGCGACAGAGTAAGCGGCAAATTCCCTCGCCCCTTGTGGGAGAGGGACAGGGTGAGGGGAAAATGCGAGCCGTTCACCCTCACCCCAACCCTCCCCCATCAAGGGAGAGGGGGCGCGGGCGGGCTCACCCATAATGGCTGGATGAGCCTAAAATAAACAGCACAGCGAGCCGGCTTTGAATTCACCAGCACCGCAGCGGGTGTCGGAGCGGACATGGAGGCCATGATGATGAACACATCGAGTTTCCCCATCACGGCGTGCCCTTGCTGGGCGCGCGTTCTGGCGCCGGTTGTCACCGCCACCGTGATCGTAGTTGCGACCGGCGTCCCAGCCGATGCTGCATCGGCACCGGCGGTGGGCGACACTTACGTCTATCGCGTCGTCAACGGCTATAACAAGGAGGTGCGCGGGCAAATCAGCTACCGCGTCGACACGATCGATGCGGATCGAATTATGGTGTCGGTTGCCACCGATATCGCGGCCTTGGGACCGGCACGCACCGAGATTTACACCCGGGAAGGCAACTGGTTGCGGCACCCGGTTACCAATCACGACCAGCCGGTGGAATACGCGTTTGCGCCGGCCTATCCCGCTTACGTGCTGCCGCTCGAAACCGGCAAATCCTGGTCGGTGCGCGTCAATGCCCTCAATCCGGCTACCGGGCGGCGTAACAGCGTGCGCGTCGACGGCGAAGTACTCGGAGCCGAGCGCATCACCGTGCCGGCCGGAGCGTTCGATACGATCAGGGTCAGGCGGCGCGTGTATGCGGGAGATTGGGACGGCGTCCGCTTCGAGACCAACATCACCGAGACCGATTGGTACGCGCCGGCGCTGGGGCGCACGGTGCGTACCGAGAGCAATTCCGGCTACCTGGACCCGAGCCGCTGCGGAGATATGACGGACGCATGCACCCCGATACGCGGCGACTGGAACATGATCGAGCTCACCGCGACAAGCACGGGGAAACCCTGAAGTCCGCTGCGATTTTACGCTCGACGCCGGAGACCGTCGTTTGGGGCCACATACCGGCGGACCTGCCACCGGTGCTGCGCATCAAGTCAGGGCAAATCGTCCGCATCGACACGGTCACGCACCAAGGGATCAATAAACAGGATCCCGTCACCCATTTTGGCGCCGCCGGCATAGCACCGGAGCAAGTGCTGCGGGATGCGATCGACATCTACAATCGGGCGGCGCGTCCGCCGCAGGGCGCGGGCGCGCACGTGCTCACCGGGCCGATTTACGTCGAAGAAGCGCAGCCGGGCGACATGCTCGAAGTGCGCATCCTCGATGTCGAGTTTCGCGTTCCGTACGGAATTAATTCGACGGGCCCGGGATGGGGCGTGCTGCCGGAGCTGCTGGCGGACCCGGCGCCGCAGGTCATCAAACTCGACCTCCGGCGCAAGGTCGCGCTGTTCGGCAAAGATATCGAAGTGCCGCTGGCGCCGTTCATGGGCATCATGGCGGTCGCGCCGCCGCCGGGCCCCGCGCTGGTCAGCAGCAAACCGCCGGGCGCCCACGGCGGCAACATGGATTTCAAGCATGCAACGGCCGGCGCGACGCTTTATCTGCCGGTATTCAACGACGGCGCATTGTTTTACACCGGTGACGGACACGCCGTGCAGGGCGATGGCGAAGTGGACGGCACGGCGATCGAAATCTCGCTCACGCCGACGCTGCAGTTCATCGTGCACCAGGGCGCGGGCAAAAGCATGCAATGGCCGCGCGCGGAAGACGCGGCGCATTACTACTCGATGGGCATGGATCCCGATCTCGACGCGGCGTTGAAGAACGCCGTCCAGGAAACAGTTGACTTCCTGCAACACCGGGCGGGACTGTCTGCCGCGGACGCCTATGCGCTTGCCAGCCTCAGCGTCGATTTCAGGGTGGGCGAAGCCGTGAACAACGTAAAAATGGTCTACGGCATGATCCCGAAGAAGCTGTTCAGGCGGAACCCCGAATACTGGAAAAAGAAATAAGCCCGCCGCACGTCCTGCATCAGTCCGGCTTCAAGCCGACTTGCTGGGCGACCTTGCCCCAGACATCCATTTCCCGCTTGACGAAGCCGGCGAATTCCGCGGAGGTGTTGCCGACCGGGATCGCACCCTGCGCGGCGAGTTTTTCGCTGACCTCCGGCAGCTTGACGATGCGCGCGATTTCCTGGCTGAGCTTGGCGAGTACGTCCTTGGGTATCCGGGCCGGGGCGAACACGCCATACCATTCGTAGGTGTCGAAACCGGGCAGGCCCGACTCGGCGAACGTCGGCGTATCCGGCAGGCCCGGCGAGCGCTTGGCCGCCGTGGTCGCGATCGCTTTCAGACGCCCGCTCTTGATGTGCGGCAACACGCCCGGCGGACCGCTGATCAGAAACTGGATCTGGCCGGCGATCAGATCCGCGATCGCCGGCGCGCCGCCCTTGTACGGGATATGCGTGATGTTGATGCCGGCGGTCAGCTTCAGCATTTCCATCGACAGATGGCCGGAGGTGAGCTGTCCCGGCGACCCGTAGTTGAGGTATCCCGGCTTCGCCTTGGCGAGCGCGATCACGTCCTTCAGCGAGTTGGCGGGCACCCCGGGGAACATGGTCATGACGCCGGGCACCATGACCATCAGCGTCACGGGCGTGAAGTCGCGCAGCGTGTCATAGGGCAGGTTTTTCAGCACGAAAGGATTGACCACGTGCGGCGTGAGCAGCGTGCCGATGGTGTGGCCGTCGGGCGCCGCCTTGGCGACGATGTCGCTGCCGATCACGAACACGCCGCCGGGACGGTTGTCGGTCACCACTTGTTGTCCCCATTTCTCGCTCATCTTCTGGCCCACGATGCGCGTCACGATGTCGGTGGTGGCGCCGGCCGGCACCGGCACGATCCAGCGGATCGGGCGCGTGGGGTAATCCTGCGCGGACACCGATGGAGCGCCCGCGCTCGCCGCCAGTATTGCCGGCGCAAGAAAAACCAGCCTCTCAAACGTTTTCATAAGCGTCCTCCAGCGAAGTCAGCCTGCCGCGGGTACGCGCTCTCGCCTCGCGTCTGGCGCCGAGGTTCCAGACGGGCGCCGGGCAGCGCGCGTTGTTGTTAGCGCATCTTAGCAACAAAGCGCCGGCGCCGGGAGACCGCAGGAAAAAGGCGCCGGCATGGAGAATGGACTGGTGTTCCCCGATTCCGTTATGATCGGTCCGCGCGGAGCGTGAGGAGAAAAACGGTGCAGCGCAAAGAACTCGGCATTGCGGTCGTGGGCGCGGGCAGGATCGGCACTCTGCGCGCGCGGCTTGCGGCCAAACATCCCTCGGTAACGTTCCTCGCGGTCGCGGATCGCGATCCCGCGCGGGCGCGCGCGCTCGCCGGGCAGGCCGGCGCCGATTTTCACTCCGGCGATAACCTCGAGGTCATCGCGCGGCCGGAGGTGAATGCGGTATTCGTCTCCACCCCCGAAGGCGAACACGCCGCGCCCGTGCGCCAGGCGCTGGAGCTCGGCAAACCGGTGCTCGTCGAAAAACCGCTCGCACTCACGCTCAAGGACGCTGACGACATCCTCGCGACGCTCAAGCAGACCGGCGGGCATTTGCGCGTCGGCTACAGCCGCCGCTTCAAGGAGTGCTTCCTGCGCGCGAAGGAGCAGATGCTGCACGCGCGCCTGGGCAGGGTCGTCGGTGCGCACGCCCGCGTCTACAATTCGCGCGCCCAGGCGTTCTCGATCCTCAAGCGCGACCCGCATGCAACCCCGGTCCTGGACGTGCTCACGTATTACGTCGACTTGATGTGCTGGTTCCTTGAGGGCAACCCGCCGGTGGAAGTCGTGGCGCGCGGGCAGGCCGGCATTTTCAGGGAAGCCGGGTACGGCGCGCACGACGTGACCTGGGCCATCGTCACGCTGGCCGATGGCGCGGTGATCAACCTGGGCGTGAGCTACGCGCTGCCCGCCCGCTATCCGACGCTGGGCCAGTCCGACCGCGTGGAGCTGCTCGGCGCCGAAGGCACGATGATCATCGACGACGATCACATGGACCATCTGCTCTACTCGGAGAGGGGCATTGCGCATGCCTACGTGCCCGATCACAACGTCAACATGGCGTTCCTCGGCAGCAACACCGCGGGCGATTGGGCGGTCGGTGACTTCTGGGGCCCGCTCGGCAACGAGACGCGCTCATGGCTCGATCACCTGGTGACGGGCCATCCCACCGTGCACACCACTCCGGAGCAGGCGCGCATCAATCTGGAGACGACGCTCGCCATCGAGCGCGCGGTCGCGACCGGCCAGTCGGTCCGGCTGCCGCTCGAGACGTGACGAGAGGATTGAGGAGCGGGGATTGAGGATTGAGGAGAGCGCAAGGCGCGTTTTCCTGCTGCTCGCGGCGCTGGCGGCGGCTGGCAGCGTAGCGGCACAGGAATACCCCGTCCGCCCGCTACGGTTGGTCACGCCCAATCCGGCGGGTGGCGCGACCGACGCCATCGCCCGCATCGTCGCCGGCAAGCTCGCCGAAGTGCTGGGCGTGCAGATCGTGATCGACAACCGGGGCGGAGCGGGCGGCACCATCGCCGGGGAAATTGCGGCGCACGCGACGGCGGACGGCTATACGCTGCTGGCCGGATCGGTTTCGACGCATTCGTTTGCGCCGATTATCTATCGCCGGCTGAGCTACGACCCGGTCACGGACTTCGCACCGATCTCATTGTTCGCGATCGTGCAGAATCTGCTGGTCGTCAATCCGGCGGTTCCAGCCGCCAACGTGAAGGAGCTTGTCGCGCTCGCGAAATCCAGACCCGGACTGCTCAATTACTCGTCGGGCGGCAGCGGCACGACGAGCCATTTCGCGGTGGCGATGTTCATCAGCCTGGCGGGCCTCGGCAAGGACGCGGTGCACGTGCCCTACAAGGGCGGCGCGCAGGCGCTGACGGCCACCGCTGCCGGCGAGGCCCACATGAATTTCGGTCCCATGCCGGGCACCATGGTTGCATTGGTCAAGGCCGGCAAGCTCAAACCGCTCGCGGTGGGCGGCGCCACGCGCTCGCCTACGCTGCCCGAAGTGCCGACCATGGCTGAGGCCGGGCTGCCCGCCTACCAGTCAGCCGGCTGGTTCGGCCTGCTCGCGCCGGCCGGCACGCCGCAGGCGATCATTGCGCGACTGCACCGGGCGGTGGCGGACACCGTCAATGCGCCGGAGACGAAACAACATCTGTTGAACGTCGGTGGCGAAGCGGCGAGCAACACGCCGGAGGCGTTCGCCAGGTTTATTCGCGCCCAGCTCGCACTGCACCGCAAGATCGTGCAGGAGCTGGGGATCAAATTCGACTGAGGAGGGCCGCACCACCCCGCGCGGAAATTATTGCTCCAGCTCGGCCGCGAAGGGGGTTCGATATTCTGCGCGTTCGTTGCACGAGGTGCTGTGGGCGGCGAGCAGATCCTGCGCTATGGCAAGCCGCCGCTCCGGGTCCCCGGCGAGGTACACGCAGACGCAATTCGCCCCGTGTTTCCTGAAACAACCCAGTTGCAAGTGGGCCGCAAACGGGTCGGTCAGGTTTTCCGTCTGGCCGATATAGATGGCTTCGTGGCCCGCGATGCGATAGGTCTTGTTGGTGAAGACGCGCTTGGTCACAAAGTAGACGGCCCCCACGGATTTGAATTTGGTCTCCAGGGGCCACGCATGGAAGTAGTATTTTTCGCCTGATTTGCCGACAAAAGTGATGCCGCCGTAAGTCGCCATATCCGTCTCCGCTCGCGATGCGCCGGGCTTGGATACTACGCACATTGTTCCCCGTTGGCCAATGCATGCGTGCAAACCCGGGTTGCAGGCGCGTTCGCCGAAAAAAGAAAGGCCCGGCCCGGCGGCGTGCAGGGCTTATACTTGTGGCGGGAGGTGCCACCAGTGAAACAACCAGTGAAAACGAACTTGGCAGGCCGGGTGTTGATCGGCCCGAAAAAGGTGCCCGGCGGGTATGCCCGCATCGTTGCGCAAAAAGACGGGTCGGGGTGTATTGAAAGCTTTGATGTCGCATCGAGGACCTGGAATCTGGCCGCGCAAAGCGTGACTTTCAGCGCAGTCTGGGGCGCGCCGCTGGTTGCCCCCGAGCTGTGGGCGCGCATCGGCGACAAACCCTGATCGCGTTGTGCTCCCCGCGCGAGCCTGTTATCGAAAGCCCGGCATGCGGCTACTGGCGGCATCACTGCTGATGACTGCGGCGGTAGCCGGCCAGGCGCAGGCGCCGGTCGAGGACGTGCGCCAGCGTGAGGACGCGCTGCAGCGCGGACAACAGAAGGCGGGCGCGGCTTATCACGAGTTGCAGCGGGCGGAATTCGAGGTGAAGCAGGCCGGGCAGGACCATCGCCAGGCCGACGCCGATTACAAGGCCGCGCAAAAGCGCGCCGATGACCTGAAGCGCCAGGCCGACGTCGCCAAAAAGAAACTCGATGCGGCGAGGGCGAAGGAAGCGGGCGCGCGCAAATCCTACGACGCGGCGGTCAACGCCGTCGATCAGCCGTCGCATTCCGCGCCGGCGAAAAAATAGGCAATGACGTACTCCAGGTCACCGTTCATGGTGAGGTATCGAACCATGAGCGGCTGTTCGTCCATCCATGCATCAGGACGAACGGCGCAAGCGCCGAGGCGATCCACGACACCGGTTTGACACCCGGTACCCGCTGGTTTATAAATCGGTTCGTGATACGAGCTTGCCGCGTTCAACGCGGACGCGCGCTGCGCGCCGCCGGTTAACGCGGCAGCGCCCTCAAGTCGCGCGCTGCAGTGCGGACAATTCTGGAGAGTAGATCGTGAGCCGCATCGGGCTGCTGGTGCCTTCATCCAATACCACGGTTGAGACCGAGTTCTACCGCGCGCTGCCGGCCGGCGTCACGCTGCACGTCGCGCGTCTGTTCCTGACGCAGATCGCGGCGGATTCGATCCTCAATACGGTGCGCGACCTGGAAATCCAGAGCCGCAATCTCGCGTCCGCCGACGTCGACGTGATCGTGCTCGGCGCCGCGGCGCCGAGTTTTCTCAAGGG
>JAHFRL010000183.1 GCA_023266235.1 Betaproteobacteria bacterium | reverse complement strand
TGCTGCTCGTAGTATCGCGCTGCGCGAGGTTCCGCTCAAATCCGGGCAATGCGATTACCTGCTGCTCGTTGATCGCAAGCCGGTAGGCGTCATCGAGGCCAAGAAGGAAGGCACGTTGTTACCTCGTCAAGCATCACGCGCTCGATCGCGGCCAGAAAAAGCAGCTCCGCAGTGGCACGCTGTTCGGCATCGAGCTGGTGGATAGCCTTGGGGCTCCCCTCTTCGAGTCTTTGAATCAATGGGGAGCAGTGTAACTTTTCCACGGCTGCGGAGCGCAAAAATTCTAACCGCTGCTGAGAAACGTGACGCTGACACTATCTATTTTCTTTATTCGACCCGCACGCCCGCCCGCTGCACGACGCCGGCCCAGCGCTCGAGATCGGACGCGAGCAGCCGCCCGAACTCTTCGGGGGTGCTGGACCGGGCATCGACTCCCTGGCTCGCGAGCCGCTCGCGGATGTCCGGCAGTCCGAGCACGGCGACAATTTCCGAGTTGAGACGCTGCACGATTTCCGGGGGCAGCCGGGCGGGTCCGACGAAACCGTACCACAGGCTCGCCTCGTAGCCGGCAACGCCCGCCTCCGCCACCGTCGGCAGATCGGGCAGCGCGGGCGAGCGCTGCGCACCCGTCGTTGCAAGTGCGCGCAGCCTTGTCGAACGCACGTGCGGCACCACCGACAGGCTGGTGCCGAAGGTCATGGAAACCTGTCCGCCGATGAGATCGGAGACGGCGAGCGACATGCCCTTGTAGGGAACGTGCACCATGGTCGTTTTCGTCATGGTCTCGAACAGCGCGCCGGCGAGATGTCCGGAGGCGCCCACGCCCGCCGATACATAGGTGAGCTGCCCGGGGTGGGCCCGGGCAAGCGCCACCAGCTCTTTTACGTTTTTCGCCGGGATCGATGGGTGCACGGCGAGAACGAGCGGGCTGGTACCGACCAGCGTGATCGGCGTGAAGTCCTTGATCGAATCGTACGGAAGCTTGCGGTATAGGCTCGCGTTGACCGCGTGGCCGCTCGGAATGAGCGTGATCGTGTAGCCATCGGGCGCGGAGCGGGCTGCAGCCTCCGTGCCGATGATGCCGTTGGCGCCCGGCCGGTTCTCGACGAAGACCTGCTGCTTGAGATTGTCAGTGAGCTTCTGCGCGACGGTGCGGCAGAGGATGTCGTTGCCGCCGCCCGGGGGGAAAATCGAAATAATCCGGATCGGCCTCGACGGGTACGCCTGCTGCGCCGAAGCCAGCGTAGCCGGAACGAAAACAATCATCCAACGCAAAGACGCAAAGAAATGTCGCATAGAACCCTGTTTGTCGTTCTTTCTGTTTTCTTGCGGTTTTCCCTGCGCCTTTGCGTTGAAATTCTTCTCCAAGCGAGCGTGTTATCGCGCTTCAAATCCCTCCTGAAGTCTTCATGAAGCGGCTACACTGTCGTGATAACGTTGTTGCGCCTCAGACTTGAAGTTGCCGAACTTTTCAGGAGATTTCTGCCACGGCCTCTGGCTCGGGTTGCACGAGCGGCCGCTGATCGCAAGGAGCACTATGCACGTCCTGTTCCTGTGGTCTCTATGCCGCCGTAGGAACACGCCACTTGATTATCGCGACCTTCACGGCGTCGTTCACAACCAGGCATGAGACCATCGCATAACCGAAAATCGCAAGCGTCTGCCACCAGGACAATGGCATGAGTCCGGGGAGACCCACGAACGTCAGGACTGTCCCCATGAACGCATCCGCCATGACGGCCGCCACGAGGGTCTTGCTGGGCATGGTCGTCCAGAACCAGCGGCGCTCCCGCGCGGACACGATGGAGAACACGGCAAAGTAGAGCAGCGTCAGGAAGCTGAAGGTGTAGAGGGCATTGTTGTTGGTCGCCAAACCGAAACGCGACCAGCCGATCCACAGGAGGAGAAGCGCCTCCGCGACCATTGCGACGCCCAGCACGACGGACACCGTGATGAAGCCCCCGATGTTCCACGTCTCGGGTTTGCTGGACGCTCGAACGTGGTCGGTGGCAAGGGCGATCTTCGCGAAGTCCGTCATGAAGACCAGCAGCAGCATCGCAAAGGCGGAGACGACGAACTTGCCGGTCACCACGAACGCGATGGCCACGAAGACAGCTTTCAGGATCGTCCGGCTGATCTTGTTGATGATCCACGTCAGAATGCGCTGGTAAATCGTCCGCCCCTGCTCGACCAACGCCACGATGTTCGTGAGCCCTGCTTCGGTCAGGACGACGCTCGCGGCACCCTTAGCAACGTCCGTCGCGGTACTGACGGCGATGCCCACTTCGGCCTGGCGCAGCGCGGGCGCATCGTTGACGCCGTCGCCCGTCATGCCGGTCACATGCCCGGCGGCCTGCAGGTGCTGCACCACGATGTATTTGTCCTCCGGATACACTTCGGCGAAACCATCGGCGCCCGCCAACAAGTCAACTGCCTCGTTGCCGGCCTGAGCGCTCGCGGCTTTCAGGTCAGCCACGCGCCGGATGTTGGGCAACCCGACTCCACGCGCGATCTCACTCGCGACCGCCAGCGCGTCGCCGGTAAGCATCTTCACCGCAACGCCGAGGTCGCGGAGTGCGGCGATGAGTTGCCTGGCGTCAGGTCGGGGCGGATCATACAACGTCACCAATCCGACCAATGCGGTGGCGCCCGGCTCGGGGCCACGTGCCACCGCCAGCGTCCGATATCCCTTCGATGCCGATGCGCTGACCCGCGCCTCCAATGCCTCGATCGCCGGAGGCTGGAGTCCGCAGGCCTGGGCGACGGTTCGCACGGCGCCTTTCATCACGCGCAGCCGCTGCCCGTTCTGTTCGACCACAGCTTCGGTCCGCCGGGTTTTCGCGTCAAACGGCGCGAAGGAGATTGGTGTGACCGCAGGCACGTCGCCGAAGATGTGCCGCTCTTTCGCTGCGGCAAGGAACGCCAGGTCAATCGGGTCCTGGTTGGCTTCTTGAGACGCGAGTGCGCCGGCGAGCAGCACGTCGGATTCCGTTGCGTGCTCGAGCGGGATCACGCCGGTGACAGCCAATTGGTTCATCGTGATCGTGCCCGTCTTATCCACGCAGAGCACGTCCATCGTTGCGGCATCCTCCGCGGCGCTGAGACGTGTGACCAGCACGCCGCGCTTCGCCAGCTCCCTGGACCCGACGGCCATGCTGACAGTGAACATGACCGGCAGCGCGACCGGTACCGCGCTCATCAACAGGACGAGCATGAGCGGGATCATCTCGATGAGCGGGACTCCGCGGATCACCGACAACACGCCGACCACGCTCAGCAGCGCACCGACAATGACGAAAAGCCAGCGGACCAGCTTGACCACCACTTCTTCGATGTGGAGTTTCGGGCGCGCCAGTTGCACGAGCTCCGTGGTGCGGCCGAAGTAGGTCCGCGCGCCCGTCAGCATCACCACGCCGTTGCCTTCGCCCCGGCGGACCACCGACGCCGACGACAGCACGTCGCCGGGCGCCTTTTTCACATCCGCGGACTCCCCGGTCAGGGCCGACTGGTCAACGGCCAGCGTTCCGGTGAAGAGCTTCACGTCCGCCGGGATGATGTCGCCGGGGCGCACGCGGACGATGTCGCCGGGGACCAGCTCCCGGGCGGGAATGACCTGCCAGCTCGCCTCGCGCAGTACGCGCGTACTCACCTGCAACCGGCGCCGCAGCGTCTCCACGACGCCAGCAGCACGGCGCTCCTGCAGAAAGCTCAACACGGCATTGACAATCAGCAGCGCGCTCACCACAGCGAGGTCCGAGTATTTCCGGAGAACGGCCGACAGGACCATGATCAGTTCGAGCATCCACGCGGACACGCCCCAGAACTTCCCGAGAAATTTTAGGACCGGGTGCCCTTTTTGTTCGGCCACTTCGTTGTAGCCGTGCGCCGTCCGACGGGCGTCCACCTCCGCGCGCGTGAGCCCTGCCTCGGGGTTCACATGGAGCGCCGCGAGCGTTCCCGCAGCCGACATGGATGCCATATCGGGCCCCATCTTATCGGGTGGCAATCGCAGGACCATGAGTTGTAAGTGCTTGCCGCGCCATAGACCAATTTCGCTCCGCTCATCGCCATTGCCTGATATAGCGAGACGACAAGGACAAGCATACTAAGCGATCGCGGAGCTAGTCAGTAAGCATGATCGCTACGGCAAGTCGATTTGTCACCGCCTTCATTCAAGCGTAGCCACGGTGGACCGCGCACGATTTCTCATTTGCCACGAATCAGCAATACGGGTACGGAGGACATTCGTACCACGCTGTCAGCGACGCTGCCAAGGAGCAGCCGGTTGAGGCCGCGCCGACCGTGAGTGCCCATCACAATGACATCGGCGCGCCACGTCGCAGCGTCCCTCACCACCAAGTCGCTGATGCGGTCAGCGACCTTCTGAATCTCGAGCAGATCAGTCTCGATCTTTACGCGGGCCCTGCGAGCGCGGGCCTCAGCTTCGCGCAGGAGTCTCCGGCCGGATTCGCGCAGGGACCCTGCAATATCAGCCATTGAATCGACATTGAGGTTAATCGTGTCGACGACATGCACGACCCGAAGCCCGGCTTGCCGCCCCTTCGCTAGCCCGATCGCCTCATCAAGGGCCAAATTGGAAGTAGTGCTGCCGTCTACCGGCACCAGTATGCGTTTGTACATTGGGTTCTCCTCGAAGTCGCTTTTGTACAGTTTGACGCCAGTCTCGCCAAGTCTTGATTGCGGATCACGAGCAAACTAAGTTTAGTGCATTGTCCTTAAAGTTTCGAACATTTCCGGCGCCGGCCCAAGCCGGGGCTGATGCACCACTCGGATCGCGACAGCCAGTACTGCAGTCACGACTACCGGGCTGTGATTGCCGAGAAGCGGAAGCACCGCCACCAGGAAGACAAAGCTTAGCGACAGAACCAGCCTCGCAGCGAAGTTGGTCAGCGTATTCTGATCACAGATTTACCAGCCCGCGCTTCAGCAGATGATGCAGCGCCATGCCGAACACGAACGCAACGCCGATGTTCCACATCGCGCAGGCGGCGACCGTCAACGACACGAAACGGTCGTTCTTGGTTCTGCCAAAATCGCAGCTGCCGAGCGCGAGCTGGCCGCCGGTCAGGAACAGGATCACACCCAGCACTGGGACCGGGAAAATCTTGAAGATGGTCTCGATCGAGCCGCTGAAAAAGAGCGCGAGCACGATCAGCAAAGCGCCCAGAATAATTGGCGCGCCGCCGGTGCGCGCGCCGAAGCGCACGTGGCCCGCCATGCCGCCCGCGCCGTGACACATCGGCACGCCGCCGACCGCGGGCGCGAGCAGATTCATCACGCCGGTCGAGATCGCCACCTGTTTTTCACTCACCTCGCGCTCCGGAAACAGGCGGTTGTTCTCGTCGGTGATCGCAATCAGCGCGTTGCCGAGCGTAAGCGGCACCTGCGGCAGCGCGAGAAACACCGCGCCGACCGCAAGCTCGTTCCAGCCGATCTCGCCGAGGTAAAGCGATGGATAGCGCAGCTCGACCTTGATTGCAGCCAGCCGGCCGAGCAGCGCCGGATCCTGCACCACCGCCACGGTCGCGCCGAAAAGCAGCAGCAGGAACATCACCGGCACGATCCGGTTGCTGAGCAGCAACAGGGTGCCGGCCAACGCTACGACGCCAAGCAACCAGCCTTCGGCGATCATCTTTATCCCCTGCAGCATGAACGAGAAACCCAGACCGAGGACGATGCCGATCGTGACCGGTCGGCATACCCACTGCGCCACCTTGCGCGCAGCGCCGGTCAGGCCGAGCACGAGCCAGATCAGTCCGGTGACCAGCCCAGCACCGTAAACCGCCCCCGGCGTGATCACGATGGTCTGCGCCGCCTGCGTCGTGGCGACCGCGCCGATTGCCTTCATCGGTTGCACTGGAAACGGCGTCTTGTAATAGGCGCCGACCGCGATCATCGCGACTCCGAAAGCGAACACCATGCCGAATGGATCGACGTGCAGCAGGGAAATGTAGGCGACGAGGAACGGAATCAGCGTGCCGAGATCGCCGAACGCCCCTGCCCACTCAAGGCGATCGAAGCGATTGCCAACGAACGGCCGCGGTCCTTGCTCTACTGTCTGCGGGTCGGGTGTCACCGCGCGATTTTCCTCCGGATGCGCGCGAGGCTCAAGCCCAAACCGGTGCCGCCGCTTTGCCACCATGTATTCACGCTTGCGAGTGATAGACGACCGCGATCTCAACTCCAAGCGCGTGTTTACGTTCCTGATGATGTTCTCTTCCATCGCCGAGTCGGGCACTGCGCCGCAGGCGGTGCCCGTCATGACGATACGCGCGAATTGAAATTATTCCGCAAGATGGGTCCGACGCGCAACCTTGTGTAATACCGGGGTCGTGACACTGCCCGATTCATGAGGAACATGCTTCTCCTTGCCAGCCCCGTCCTGACTGCCCTCGCCAAGCTCGTGTGCCCCGGTGGCACCCGTGCCATCGTCGCGGAATCGCATGTATTTCTGCGCCTCCCGTTTATTTTTGCTGGGCCTGGAAAATTTCTTCGGCTACCGACAGCGCGTTGCGGCTGCGGAAAGCGAGATCGCCGTAGCGTAGTATTGCCACAGCCGGTGGAATTGCGCGCCGGGAATCACAACTTCGCCGGTTGAAAAATCAGGAAATACTGGTTCGGCAGGAATGCGTGCTCCTGGGCCAGCGCGTAGCCGGCGCGCTTGAGTTCGGCTTTCACCTGGCTCGGCGCGATACGCGCGCTCTTCGGCGGACCTTCCGGCGAGTCCATGCGAAAATCGATGATCGCAATGCGGCCGCCGGGCTTGAGCGAATCGCCGAGCTTGCGGAAATAGCGTTCGCGATCGTCGACATGATGGAACACGTCCACCAGGACGATCAAATCCGCTTTTTCGGGAAGGCGCGGATCGCCGGGTGCACCTTTCACCGCGATGATGTTGTTCAACCCCTCGCGTTTCGCGCGCTCGGCAAGGTACTTCACCATGTCGGGCTCGATGTCCACACCGTAAACCCGGCCCTTCGGCACCATGTTCGCGAAGCGCGCCGAGAAGTATCCGGTGCCGGAACCGATATCCGCTATGACCGCATCGGGTTTGAGCGCCAGCGCCTGGATCACTGCGTGGGGCTTTTGCCACGCGTCGCGCTTCGGATCGTCGAACACCTGCGCCCATTTCTCCGCGCCACCGAAGCTGTGCTCATGGGTGTGGGGGGACTGTGCCGCTGCGGGTGCTGCCGGCAATAGGGCGTAACTCAATGCAATAAAGAATGCGGAGAGCAATGAGGGTCGAATCATCTTCCTGTCTCCTGTTGTTACGGGTTTCATGTCTATACGCGTCGTATTGTTGTTGAATAACGAAGGTCCGATGAAACGGGTTTCCCCGCTCCTTTTGCGCTCAGTGAACGTGCTCGGTTGCGGCCGGTGCCTGAGGTGCTGGGGAAGTGTTCGGACCCATGCCGGCGCGCGGGCCGCGCGGCATCATCCCCATGTTCGCCATCGCGCTGCGCATCATTGCAACCATTCCGTCCCGGGCCAGCTCGCTGACTTCCTCGGCGTGCCCCTGAAGCACGGCGACCACCGTCGAGTCATTGGAGGTCTGCGTTACGATGGATCCTTTCTCTGTCGTCTCGACTGCGGTCTTGATCTTGTCCTTGTTCTCGAACAGCGTGGGAAGCGTATGGCTGAACATATTGAATTCCTTTCCGGTACAGCTCTTGGCTCGCACCGCTATCGCCATT
>JAHFRL010000055.1 GCA_023266235.1 Betaproteobacteria bacterium | reverse complement strand
GGATCTTCGCTGGCTGCTGAGCGAAAGTTGCTAGCGGTGCGAGCGCGCCTGCGCCAAGCGTAATCAGCAGTGCACGTCGCGTTGAGCGGCGCTCATCGTCCGCTCGAACGCGGCGACGTAATCCGGCATCCCGATGTACGGCATTACGCGTCATTCGATCACCTTGTCGGCGCGGAGCAGAATTTCATTTGAAATCGTGAGCCCGAGCACCTTGGCGGTCTTGCGGTTGATGACCAGCTCTAATTTCGTCGGTTGCTCGACCGGCAGGTCCCCAGGTTTCGCGCCCTTGAGGATCTTGTCCACGTAAGTCGCTGCGCGCCGGTAATGCTCGGCCAGGTCCTGCCCGTAACTCAACAGGCCACCGGCCTCCGTCATTTCCCGGTTCGAAGATATCGCAGGCAGGCGGTTTTTGACTGCAAGCCTGGCAATCTGGTCCCGCTGCACGTCGAAATGCGAGTCCGCCGCCACGATCAGGGCTTCCGTACGGGCGCGGGTCATCGCGCCAAAGCCGGCCTCGATCTGGCTCGCGGTGCTTGCTTCAACCGGCAAGATTTTCACGCCGGCTGAATATGCGGCCCCGTGAATTTGTTCGAGAATCAGGGAATCGCTCGGATTGAGCGGATTGATCAGCACCGCAACGCGCGATAATTTGCGAACCGCGGCGCGCAACAGCTCGAGGTGCTTGGCGCTCACCTCGGTCACGATATTGGATAGCCCGGTGATGTTTCCTCCCGGCCGGGACAGCCTTGCGACGAACCCCTCACCGACCGGATCGGGAACCGCCACCATGACGATGGGTATCGTGGTTGTCGCTTGATGGGCGGCCTGGACGCTCAGCGTTGTCCCGGCCACGATGACATCCGCGTTTAACCGCACCAATTCCGCCGCCAGGCCCGGCAGGCGCTCATATTTGCCGTCCGCAAAACGCCATTGAATGATGAAATTCTTGCCCTCGACATAACCGAGCTCACGCATGCCTTGCCGGAATCCCTCGTAAATTCCGGTCGACGACGAATCGGCGGCAAGGAAGCCTATGCGCCAGACCCTGGGTTGCTTCTGGCCGAAAGTCGCGAGTGGCGCTGCGAGTGCGCCTCCAATCGCGATGAGCAATTTCCGGCGGCGCTTCACTGCTAGCGGTGTTGCGAACGCGCCCGCGCCAAGCGCAACAAGAAGTTTGCGGCGATTGTTCATTCCCCCTCCAATCTGCGCGCCTATTATGCCCGCTTACGCCAAGGTCAGCAGACCGGCGCGTCATCGACAGGGAAGGGCCTTGTCCCCGGCGAACGTCGGCTCCTGACCGTGATCGGACAAGATAAGTGATGAGCGGAAAGTGAGACTCCGGTGCGGGGAGGCGAAAGCTTTCGCGGAAATCCACTCCGGTGTCATGTAATGTTCGCGACCCCATCTAGTCATGTTGTTTAGCGATCTGCCTCACGGAGCGCAGATCCATGACCCAGTCGAGCGCTGACCGGCACCACTTTTGCATCTTCGGCCGCAGCTCGGCTCGCTGGCGGATCGTGCCGACGCGGATCATGAACGTCTGGGGATCGTTCACCGCCGCCGAATAAATCGGCGTACCGCATTCGGGACAAAACGCCTGGACGCGCTTGGAGCCGCTTTCGGCGGTCTTCACGTAAATCTTCGGTTTTCTGGAACGCAGATCAAACGCGTCCTTTGCCGCGGGTACTGTGGTGCGAAAGGCGGAACCCGATAGCGTCTGGCAATCCGTGCAATGGCATATCCCGACCGTGTCGGGATCGATTTCTGCGACGTAGGTGATGTTGCCGCAATGGCAGCCGCCGTCGATCTTCATAACAATCTCCTTCAAGCGTTAAGTCAAGGACACCCGGTGGACTTATTTGGCGGTAGCTTCTTTGGGGTCCCAGTCTTCGGCCCAGGTCCCGTCGCGGTATATTTCGTCGCCGTAGTGCTGCGTGAACTCGGCCAGTACGCTGCTGCGCGGCACCTTCAGCGTCTCGACGCAGATGTCCACGATGCCCTGCGCCAGGGCGAGACGCTGCGCGGCCGGTCTGCCGCGCCGGATATCACCCAGCACCATCGTCACCGCTTCCAGCCCGTTCGGCCCGAGATGAAAGAGATTGTTCTCGCCGAGCTCGCGGATGCCGATGTTCGGACGCCAGAGCTGGGTCTCCATGACCCTGGCATAGAGGGTGCACAGTCGCGTCGCCAGCTCGCGTTTGACAGCGGCGGAGTAGTTCCCCGGTACATCGATCTGCAGGTATGGCATCAGTGGCCTCCATATGATTGCCGGCGTGGTTTCATTCGATCACCTTGTCGGCGCGCAGCAACAGTTGCTGCGGGATCGTGAGTCTGTAACCGAGTTCACGCAGGCCAGCACGCAATGCTTCGACCTGTCTTGCGTAACCTGTAGCAGACGTTGCACCGAGGAATCCGATCCGGGGAATTTTCGCGGGCTGCTGCTGCGCGAAAGACGCGAGTGGTGCCCCGAGCGCGCCTGCGCCAAGCGCAACGAGCAATTTGCGACGCGAGATCATTGAACCTCCCCTCGGCGCGCCTTTGACCTCCATACCAGCGCCGCGCTTGATACAAGTATTCGAGGACGTGCCCGACTCCCATCCTACGCCGTGTCGCATGGGAATGTTGTGACTTATTTACACCGTCCGGTCGCCTATTACGCGTGCCTGGCCAGCCGCCCTTCGCCACGGAAAACAGACCGGCGAGTCATTACGAGCAGGTGATCCTGTTCCCGGTGAACGTCCGCAATTAGCCGGTAACTGTCTGCCGATGGTCGCTTTACGGCCCATTTCAGCCATTCGACATTCCTGAAGCAGCAACTCAAGGCGATTACCGCGAATGTCCACTATCCAGAAAGCACGGTTGATTGTATTCACGGGGGGCGGGACAATGTTAAACGCAAAACTGGAACGAACAGGCTCCTTCTCGACAAGCCGTCCATGCATAGCGTGGCTCTGCAGCATGATAGAATTTAACACTGAATTCGAGGATAAGTATTTTCATGGCTGCTATTAAGAAGATCTCTGTAAGTCCCGGCATTTTCTGGGTCGAGTTTCCGTCTGCCGATGTACGCGTTCTCTGCGGGTGTCCTGTGGATGCGGTTAAGCACCTTATGCGCAGGGGCCTTATTGTTCCCATCGAGATCGCAGGCATCAGCTGCGAATCCGGACCCAACACAATCCTGCTTTCCGATCTGCCAATCCAGAATGGCAAGGTTTGCAACCGCTCGGAATTTCCCGTACTCCAAATGCTTTACAGGCAGGGCATGATTCTTCCCGGCCATCCCTCCAATACAGGTGCCTTGCCGACTCTCGTCGGTTCTCGAGGCCAGGTTACAGGTCAGCTGAATTATATTTTTCGTGGCAATTACGGCTTGGTGTCGCGGGAAGAGCTGATCGCAGCAGAGGTTGAGCCGGAACTGGCGGACGAAATAATGCGCATGAAACTGGCGTTCGCCTTTGGCAATATCAGACCTAGCGAGAAACTTGTTAGACCGCTTTTTCTGGGGCGTGAGCCAATCGAAATTGGGAATGGCGTGTTTGTTCGCAGGGAGCGCACAAACGTCTTCGAGTTTTCGTTTGCGGGCGAGCAAGTCGTTGTCGACCTGAATCTCGGCCCCGGCGAGGGCTACGAGTGCCCATATACCCTCGATATGCATTTACTGGAACGAGAGTACTTTTCGATAGTACACATGGGCGATGGTGATGGCTGGGACATGAATCGGCCGGCAATGGGGAGCATCGTCCTATTTCAGGGTCGCATCTACCTGATCGATGCAGGGCCGAATATTGATTATGCATTAAATGCTCTTGGCATCGGCGTGAACGAGATTGACGGGATTTTTCACACCCATGCGCACGATGATCATCAATCCGGGTTGTCGACGCTTTTAAGGCGCGATCACCGCATGCCATATTACGCTGTACCCATGGTACGTGACTCGGTGATGAAGAAACTTACGGCTGCGATGCAGCTTCCCGAGAGCGAGTTTTCGCACTTATTTGACGTGCGCGATCTCCGGCTCGATGAGTGGAACGATATCGAAGGCCTGGAAGTGAAGCCTGTACTGTCTCCACACCCCGTAGATACAACTATCTTCTTCTTTCGATCAATTTGGGAAGGCGGCTATCGCAGCTATGCGCACTTGGCGGATATTGCCTCATTCGATGTTCTACGGAAAATGATTGCGCCGGATAACGCTCCTGCAGGAATTAGCGAGTCTATGTTTGAGAGAACCAAGAACGCCTATCTTCAAAAAGTAGACATCAAGAAAATCGACATCGGCGGAGGCCTGATACATGGAACGGCCGCTGACTTTAGCGATGACCAATCGGAAAAACTCATTCTTGCTCATGTAGCCAGGCGTTTGACCCAGGAAGAGCGCGCCATCGGATCTGGTGCACCTTTCGGAACCATAGACATACTTATCAAAGGTGTGTCGGATACAAATCGCCATCGGGCATTTGGATATCTGAGCGACTATTTCCCGGAATCACCAAAGCACATGATCCGCCATCTGTTAAACGGGAAAATGATCGTTTTCAATCCTGAGACTTTTTTGTTCAAGGAGGGACAGACGGCTGATTGTGTCTATCTTGTGCTTAATGGGTCGGTCGAGACGCTCCGCACGACCGGAACTTCAGGACATATCCTTACGGCGGGTTCGATGCTTGGCGAAACCCAAGTGCTGCTCGATGTCGCCTCGACTGAAACCTATCGTGCGGCAAGTTTTGTCAGGGCATTGCGTTTGCCGAAGGATGTCTATATTGATTTTGTTACGCGCAGCGGCCGGCACGCAAATATCGTGAGCTCACGGGAGCAACTGGATTTCTTCAGAAACTCAGCAATATTCGCGGATAGTGTTTCCTGCGTCACTTTAAGCCAGCTTACCAGGGTTGCAGAATTGGTTACCTTCGATAAAGATAAGATCATGGATCCACCAGACGAGGAGTTATTGCTCATTCGTTCCGGTTCCGCGTTCCTTACCACGCCTTTTGGACATGAGGAACATGTGGGTGTAGGTGGAAATATTGGTGCCATGGCGATATCAAGAAAACCGCCCAAGGGGACACAGCTTAGATTTCTTGAGTCCTCTGACGTCTATCAGCTGCCACTCGATTCATTCGCCGATATTCCGATCGTACGCTGGAAAGTGATCGAAACCAACAGAAAGCGCTATGCAGATAGAAGGCTGGTCCCCAGGAAGTAGAAGGAGAAACTCCAGCGCCTGGTTTCGCTTGTGCGCACCCTGGTATAGGCCGTCCTGATTGCCGTATAATTCTTCCTCCGCGGCCCGCAACGAAGGCCGCCACAGGGAGAGACACTCATGTCATCGACAATCCGCTTCATTTCGCTTGTACTCGCAAGCCTCTGCGCAATCGCGCTGGCGTCGCCGGCGAGCGCGCAACTCCTTCAGCGCAAGGACCTGTCCGCGTCCATGGCCTTGACCATCGCGGAGACCACGATCGCGACCTGCAAGGCCAACGGCTACGCCGTGTCCGCGACCGTGGTCGGCCGCAACGGCGAGATCATCGTCCAAGTGCGTGGCGACAACACCGGGCCGCACACGATGGAGAACAGCATGCGCAAGGCCTACACCGCGCGCACCTTCCGCATCCCCTCGGGCGACTTGGCCACGCGCTTGAAGAACGACCCCACGCTCGGCTTGATCCATCTCAGCAACGTCATCGCCAATCAGGGCGCGCTGCCGATCAAGATCGGCGACGAGACCATCGGCGCGGCCGGTGCGTCGGGCGCACCGGGCGGCGAGAAGGACGAGGTCTGCGTCAAGGCCGGGATCGACAAGGTGGCTGACCAGCTCAAGTGAACACGCCGTCCGGTAGGATCGGCGGCGGCAGCCGGGGGCTTTCAGATTTCCGCCGCCGCTTCCACCATCCTTGCCTGACTTGACTCACCGCCGCTGAGCCGGCGTCACGGCGCATCGCCGCGTTCCTGGGCGAGAGCCTGCCGCCGGAGGACACCGCATGCGCCGCGTTCGAAGGCGACGACGGGCGCTGGCGCGTAGCTGCGCGTGAAGGTCTGCTCATGGCCGGTTTGCGACAGGCAGAAAGCGACCCACAACCGTCATTCGCGGTCTTAATCGATCACCTGATCGGCGCTTATCAGGAGCGACTGCGGGATGGTGAGACCCAGCGCTTTGGCGGTTTTGCCGTTAATGATTAATTCGAATTTCGTGGGTTGCTCCACCGGCAAATCGTCTGGCCTGGCGCCCTTGAGGATCTTGTCCACATAAGTTGCGGCGCGTCGGTATATCTCTGCGAAATTCTGCCCGTAGCTCATCAGGCCGCCGGCTTCGACATATTCCCGAATCACATATATCGATGGCAGGCGATGTTTCGTCGCCAGTTCTGCGATCTGCCGCACTTGTTGGCTGAAAACCCCGTCACCCACCACGATGACCGCCCTGGTTTTCTCCCGGCTCATCACGGAAAATGCCGTTTCGATTTCCTGCGGAGTGCGTGCTTCGACCGGCAAAACCTTGATGTTTGCCCTTTGCGCCGCGGTCTGGATGTTTTTTAGCGTCGGGGCATGGGACTGGTTGGCAAGATTCAGCAGAACGGCCACGCGGGTAAGCTTGGGCACCAGGCTGAGCAGCATTTCCAAATGCTTGGCGCTGATGTCGCTCGCGAGGTTCGCGAGCCCGGTGATGTTGCCTCCGGGCCGCGCCACGCTTCGTGCGCGGTCTCCTGGATGGGGGACAGCGGATATCGCGGCACGGTGCGGCTGCCGACAGGTAAGGCTCTACGTGCGGCATTGTAGCGCCGGGACCGATGGTTTAGCATACATGCCATAAAAAGCGGCGGTAGAAACTGCCGCCACTCGTCTTACCTTGGGCAGGAAGACATGAATAACGCGTTCCCGAATGACGCTGCAGCGTACGCAGGCGAGCGTGCTTCAAGTCCCGCCGCACGCCGCTCGCATTGGTCCCACGCCTACATAGTCGGGATCAACATTGTTTCGCTCGCCTGTGCGCTTGGTGTATGGCAGACGCTCACGCTCGCGCTCCAATCGCCGTATTTTCCTTCCCCCGCCCAGATTCTCACCGCCTTCCTGCAACTCGCCAAAAATGGCGATATTCTTGGCAATTCGTTGATGACGCACGTGTGGGCGAGTCTCTACCGAATACTTGTCGGCTTTGGCGTCAGTGTCGTGCTGGGCGTGCCGCTCGGGCTGCTGATGGGGCTATATAAGAATGTTTACGCCTCCATGCGCTCGGTAATCGAACCGTTTCGTTTCATCCCACCGATCGCCTGGATCCCACTGGCCATTATCTTTTTCTCCGGCATCACGCGGTATGCGTTTCTTATCGTCATCGGGGCGTTTTTCCCGATTTTCACTGCCGCGCTGGTTGGCGTCTCCCGAGTCGAGCCGATTCATCGGAAAGTCGCATTGGTGCACGGGGCGGGAAAGCTTTACATTCTGACCCGTATCGTCATCCCGACCGTCCTCCCTGACATCCTTGGTGGCATGCGTGTTGGCCTCGGCGCAGCGTGGCTTACCATCGTTGCTGCCGAACTGACAGGGGGCGAGCCGATCGGCCTTGGACGTATGATGATCAACTATTCCGAGCTGCTTCGCATCCCCGAAGTCGTCGTCGGCATGATTATCATCGGACTGCTCGGTCTCGCCATGAACGAAGTCTTGCTGCTGATCGAGAAATACCTGTTCCGCTGGCGCTGGCAGGTAACGCTGTGAGCTCAAATATCAAGGTTCAGGCCCGCATGTCGCATCGTTACGGCGACTTTCGCGTGCATGACGGCATTGAGTTTACGGTGCGTGACAACGAATTCCTCTGTATCTGCGGGCCGAGTGGTTGTGGCAAGACCACGCTGCTCGACATTTTGGGAGGAATACTAAAACCGACCGAGGGCGAGGTGCTTATCCATGGACAACCGGTTGACCCGAAGCAACAAAACATTTCATTCGTGTTCCAGGAACCCTCGACGTTGCCGTGGCTCAATGTCTGGAACAACATCGCAATCGGATTACGCATCAAGAAGCGCCCGGAAGCCGAAGTCAGGCGCATCGTACTGGAGATCGTGGCGTTCGTCGGGCTCACGGGTTTCGAGAAGCATTATCCGCACCAGATATCCGGCGGCATGAAACAACGAGTGGCTCTCGCGCGCGCGTTCGCGACCGATGCCGACGTCATCCTGATGGATGAACCGTTTGTCAGCCTTGACCAGCCCACCCGGGAACGCATGCAACGCGAAGTGCTCAATATCTGGGAACACCGCAAACGAACGATCATTTTCGTCACGCATAACCTCGAGGAAGCCGTGTTTCTCGGCGACCGGATCCTGATACTGTCATCGAAGCCCGCACGCATCGTCGCCGACATCACGGATGACCTGCCGCGACCGCGCGACATACTTTCCCCCGCGTTCACCGAGTTACGCTCGCGCTGCGTGGCAATTCTTAATGAAGTCTCGCAAATACGCCCCGCCACGTCGGTGGCGTGAGAAGGAAATCCACGAGATCGTCTTGTCAACAAAAGGAGGCATGATCATGAATGGCATTGCATCGATGGTTCGAATGAGCGTAGTTTGCGCGGTAACGCTGATCCTCGGCTTCGCAGCACCGATTGCGGCCCCGCAAGGCAAGCCGCTCGTCAACGTCCGCTTTGCCGACCAGATCGGTTCAGAGGCGGACTATGCCAACGTGTGGGTCGCGGATGCGCTCGGCTACTTCGCCGAGGAAGGCATCAAGATCGACCGCAAGACGTTCTCGAACGGCCCCGAGGGGCTGTTGCATCTGGCGAATGGCGAGATCGACATGATGGTCGGCGGACTCGCCCCGTTCATGCAGGCCGCCGCCCGCGGGCAGGATTTCAAGATGCTGATGTCGGTCACCAAATACAACGCGCCGCTCGTCGGCAAGCGGGACTACAAGGCGTACAAGGACCTCAACGGCAAGGTGGTCGGCAGCCCGGGCCTTGGCACGGTGCAGGACGCCGTCCTCTCCTACGTCGAGAAAACGCAAAACATCAAGTTCAAGCGGGTTTTCGCCAAGGTCTCGGAATTCGGCACGATGGTCGACAAAGGTGAGGTCGAAGCGTTTATCTCGTGGGAGCCGGCAGCCGCGACCGCGCTCAAGCAGAACCCCAAGTTGCATTACATCGCGCAGCTGCCTCCCATCAAGAACGCGGAAAGTCTCGAGCTGATCGCGCACCCGCAGTTCGTCAAGGACCATCCGCAGGCCGTGGCCGGATTCGTGCGCGCGACCGTGCGCGGCATCGAATGGATCAAGAAGAACCCGAAGCAGAAAACCGCCGAGATTGTCGCCAAAAAAATGAACGACCCCACGGCCGTGCCGGTCGTTCTCAACGCGATGAACTCGATCATCGTGACCGATCCTCGCGTTGACATGCCGTCCACGCGGATCATTCTCCAAACCATCGCCGACGCGGGTAAAATTCCGCCCGAATACGCGAAAGACATCGACGGCTGGATCGGCAAGTACATCGATTACTCGTACCTGGAGCGCGCCGAGAAGTCGCTGAAGTAGCGCATGGAGGAACACTCGAGCGGCGCCGTCGTCGCGGCGCATCCGCTGGCCGCGCAGGCAGGCGCCCGCATGCTCGGCCGCGGCGGCAATGCCGTGGATGCCGCGGTCGCCGCCGCCTTCGCGCTCGCGGTGGTCGACCCGCAGAACTGCGGGATCGGCGGTCACGGCGGCGCGATGCTCGTGCAGTCCGCCGCCCAGGCGCCGGCCGTACTGATCGACTTCAACACGGCGGCGCCGGCAGGTTTTGACGGCGGCGCACTGCGCGATGCGAAGTGCTGCGGCACGTTTGCCGCGTCCGGCGCGAGCGTGTCCGTGCCTGCCGTCGTGGGCGGCCTCGAGTGCGCGCATGCTCGATTCGGCAAGCTTGCGTTCGGCGAGCTCCTCCAGCCCGCCGTCGCGCTCGCGCACGACGGCCATCCGGTTGGGTCCGATCTCGCGCATGCGATCGCGTGGGCGGCGCAGAATCACGCCGGGCTCAGCGCCGAATTCCGGAGCGTGTTTTACGCGGGCGGCACGCCGGCGGCCGCCGGTACGCTGCTCAAACAGCAAGATCTCGCGCGAACGCTCGAGGCAATCGCGCGGGACGGTTCGGCGGCGTTTTATCAAGGCCCGACCGCGGAAGCCGTCTGCAACTGCGCGTGTCGTCACGGCGGCAGGCTGTCGATGGAGGATCTGCAGGGCTTGCGCATTCGCGTCGAGCACGCCGAGCACGTGACCTTTGCGGGCGCGACTGTGTACGGGCCGCACGCCGGCGCGACCGGTTACGGCATCCTGCGCGATGCGTTGACGGCGCTCGATGCCGGCGCGTTGGGAGACAATCGCAGCTTGCCTTATGCGCGCGCCGTGACGGCCGCGCTGCGGCACGCCTGGCAACAACGCGCCGCCCGGGCGCGCGCGGTGGCCGCCGGGCACACGACGCATCTGTGCGCCTGCGACGGGGCCGGCACGCTCGTCTCGATGACATTCACGCACGGTCCAACCTGGTTCGGTTCGGGGCTCGTCGCGCCCGGCACCGGCGTCGTGCTCAATTCGGGCGCCAATCTGTTCGTGCGCCCCCGCGCCGGCGGCACGCTCTACGCCGTGCACAACATGAGCCCGGTGATCGTCGAACAGCCAAACCGCGTCCGCCACGCGATCGGCGCGCCCGGCGGATCCAAAATCCCGGCGATCGTCATGCAATTGGTCGTCGACGCCGTGCATTACGAACTTCCGCTGGCCGACGCGATCAAATTGCCGCGCGTGTCGGTGGCTCCGAACGGAGGCATCGAGGCGGAATCGGCGCTGGTCGCATTGCTGGGATCCGGGCTCGACGCGCGCACGATCGACCGCAGCGAATACTACGGGCCGGCCTCGGCGCTGTCCCTGGCAGGCCGCGGTCAGGCAAGCGCCGCGCTCGACCCGCGCTTCTCCCCGGGCTGCGCTGAAGCATGAAAAGAATCGGCATTATCGACACCACGCTGCGTGATGCGCACCAGTGCCTGTGGGCCACGCGCATGACCACCGCGATGATGCTGCCGGTGGCGGAAAAAATGGATGCGATCGGTTTCGATCAGATCGACCTTGCCGGCACCATCCAGTTCGACGTATGCGTGCGCTACCTGAAGGAGGATCCGTGGCTGCGCGTGCGTCTCATGCGCGAGCGCATACGAAATACCCCGCTCAGGGCGCTGATGCGCAGCAAGAATCTGCTCTCGTTCGACATTTTGCCGGATGACATAAACGAGCTCTGGGCGGAACGCCTCGTTGCGAACGGCTTCCGGGTGGTGGGCGTGTTCGACGGATTGAACGATGTCGACAACATGCTGGTCGGAATCCGCAAGGCAAAATCGCTCGGCGTCTGCACTTTCGGCGCGCTCGCGTTTTCTTTGAGTCCGGTACATACCGATGAACTCTACATGCGGACCGCGCAAGACCTGGTCGCCCGCGGCAAAGTCGACGCGATCATGCTCAAAGACTCCAGCGGGCTTCTCACGCCGGATCGCATCCGCACGCTGGTCCCGGCGCTGAAACGCGTGATCGGCGATGTGTCGCTCGAGATCCACAGCCATTGCCTGACCGCGCTGGCGCCTCTGGTCTATCTCGAAGCGGTCAAACTGGGCGCAGATCAGTTGCACGCCTCGATCGCCCCCCTGGCCAGCGGACCGGCCCAACCTGCCTCGCAAATGGTCGTTCGCAATTTGCGCGCGCAAGGCTACCGCATCGACTATGAGCAGGAACTCGCGGACCAGGTGGGTGAGCATTTTCGGCGCGTTGCCGAGCAGGAGGATCTCCCGCTCGGTATTCCGGCGGAGTACGACGCATTTCATTACGAACACCAGATGCCGGGGGGTATGCTGTCGAATTTCAAGGCGCAACTTGTTCAGGCCGGACTTGCGCACAAGTTTGATGAATTGCTCGAAGAATGCAGCCGCATCCGGCGGGAACTGGGGTGGCCGATCATGATCACGCCCTTTTCGCAGTATGTCGGGACGCAGGCCGTGCTGAACATAGTACGCGGCGAACGTTATGCGATCGTGCCGGATGAGGTGAAGAAATATGCGCTCGGATACTACGGGAAGCTGCTCGCTCCGGTCGATCCCGACGTGCTCGACCGCATTATTGAAAACGGCTCGAAACAAATCTCCCTGAAAGCCGCCCCACCCCCGCCGGCGGTCGAGGCGCTGCGCAAGCAGTATCCGTCCGCGTCGGACGACGAACGCCTGTTGCGCTTCCAGTTCCCGGGTTTGCAGGTGGACGACATGCTCGCCGCGGGCCCGATGCGCAGCGCCTACAAATTCAATTCTCCGGTTGTGCAGCTGATGGAAGCGCTGGCGAAACGGCCGCGGCTCACGCGGGTGTATATTGAGAAAGGTGATACCCGGATCGAAATCAAATCGGACAATATCAGAGGCAAAGCTGCGAACGATCCGGTTGGCGTAACGACGGAAACGCGCTTCGAAACATGAGGCCGTAACCATGCCGGTAGCTTGGAATCCTGCGTTGGCGTAATGTTGTCAATGCGGACGAACCGTCGATTCCACTCTCGTGCCACGTCCGCGAAGCTGTTCCACCGGAACGGTTTTATCTCCCTCATGGCATACCAGGCCAGGGGGTACGCGTATATCGCACCCTGAGGGTTACCGCTCGCGCCACGCTTCGTGCACGGTCTTCTGGATTGGCGAGAGCAAGTACTGCAAAACAGTGCGGCTGCCGAGATGGATTTCGGCCGCGACCTGCATGCCCGGCGTGAGCTTGTAGCGCAGGCCCTGCGCTTCCAGTTGCGATGCGTTAAGCGCCACCAGCGCACGATAACTGAGCGCAGCGTTGGTATCGGGCTTGCGATCGCTGCTCGCATCAGTCGCTTTATCGGTCGCGTCATAGGTGACGTGGCGCACCACGCCATCGAGCATGCCGTATTTCTGGAACGGATACACTTTCGCGCCGGCTTCGGTGTCGCAGATATGGCTAAGATAAATACGACCGGCGACTTCATCCGCGAAGGGCACGACGAAGACAAGCAGAAACACCAGCCAGTTCACGGCCACTGACTTCACCGATGTGGTGCTGGCCAAGGGCTGCAAGCTGTCGATGGACGGGCGCGGTGCCTGGCGCGACAACGTCTTTGTCGAGCGTCTGTGGCGCAGCGTCAAGTACGAACGGGTCTACCTCAAGGCCTACGACAGCGTGAGCGCGGCGCGCGCCGACACCCTGCAGGTCATCGTCACCCTGGCCGCCTTCCAGATAGTCATCACCTTCCAGCCCTATTAGTACATCCGCACCGCCGTTGCCATATAGAGAGTCGGACTTGCGCTGTCCGGTGACCTTGCTTACCGTTATGGTATGGATGGCTCGCTCGCGGGGCTGGCACTGGCGCCGGTGCAAAGCATACTTTCCAGTGCGCAATTCGGGGCGGCGCCACAGACTCTGCAGCCGCTCGCAGGATTGCAGGAAGGGTTGGTGAAGCTAAGTTGATGTAAATATCAATTTAACCAAAGGTCCCGCGGCCACTAAAATAAACAAACACTCGATTAAGGAACTTGTTAAAACCCGTTCGTATCGAGGGAACCTGAGGTCATGTCATCCATCCGGCAACGCATCGCCAAGCTCGAAGCGGAGGTGTGGGATTTTTCCCCCGCGATTCTGCAGGCGCAGCATGCGCCGCCATCCCCATTGCCGCGGCTGGTGCTGTATACGCTGTTGACGCTATGCGGAGTGTTATTGCTGTGGGCGGTGTTCGGCAGGCTGGATATAGTGGCTGTGGCGCAGGGCAAGCTCGTGCCGCAAAGCTTTCTCAAGGTGGTGCAGCCCTCCGAAGCGGGGATCGTGAAGCAGATCCTGGTCAAGGAAGGCGATGAAGTCGCGCAAAACCAGGTGCTGATGCGCATGGATATGAGCCTGTCCGAGGCCGACGGGCGCGCGTTGCTCAACGAAGTCAGGCTCAAGCGTTTGCAGGTGCGCCGTATCGATGCCGAACTCAGCGGTGCCGCGATGACGCGTAAAGCCGACGATGTGCCGGCGTTGTTCACCCAAATCGACGCACAGCATCGCGCGCGGCGCCAGGCTTATCAGGATGCGCTCGATGCCGAGCGCGCGGTACTGGCGAAAGCGCAGCAGGATCTGAAGGCCTCGATCGAAGTCGAAGCCAAACTCAAGCGCACTGCGCCGATTTACCAGGAGCAGGAGCGTGCGTGGGATCAGCTGGCGAAGGAAGGTTTCGCCGGGCGCCTGATGGTGCTCGACAAGCAGCGCAGCCGGATCGAAAACGAGCAGGATCTGCGCGCCCAGCAATTCAACATCGCGAGCCTGCAGGCGACCATCTCCCAATCGGAAAAACGCATCGCGCAGATCACCTCGAATTATCATCAGCAACTGCAGAACGAGCGCGTTGAGGCCGAAGCGCAGCTGCACAAGCTCGGGCAGGAATGGGACAAGCAACAGCACCGCAACGCACTGCTCGAGCTCAGGGCGCCGCAGGCCGGGATCGTCAAGGATCTGGCGACGCACACCCAGGGCACCGTGGTTGCCCCGGGCACCGTGCTGCTGACGCTGGTGCCGCATAACGAGCCGTTGCTGGCCGAGATATGGGTGAACAACGTCGATTCCGGGTTCGTCGAGGTCAACCAGACGGTCAAGGTCAAGCTCGAGGCGTATCAGACAGTGGAGTTACGATCCCACTACGGGCTCAGGCACGCTGACCTCGCAATGGGTTTCCGACCGCGCAAATTTTCTCACGGCGAAGATCAGCATCAACACTAATGACCTGCTGGTCGGAATCAATACGGCCTCCAATATCAATTACTGGTATCAAGACCGCACTCTTGGCGAGAACGCGTACGTCTTGTCATCGACCGTGCCACGAAACACTGGAATCCTGAGAAACGCCCAATCAATTGAGGCATTTCTTTCAAAGAAAGTTGATACGCAGCGGGTGTTCTTCGGCACGGACAACGGCGAATCTCTCACCTCCGAGAGCTTCGGTATCGCTGCTGGCCAAATGCTTATCGAGCAGCACGTTCATAACCGCCCAGCTCGAAGGTGCTCCTGCTTGGTCAAAGCGATCAACGATTCCGAGAAAGTCAAAAGTTTCAACCTTCTCACTAACCAGGGGATCGCTCGATGCCGCATTGAAATCGGCGTTAGCTTCTACGATCATCTGCAGTGTCGAAACACTGCGATTCGCGGTCGACGTGTACCAGTTGGCGAAGGTGAGGCTTTCACCGGTGCCGCCTACATTGAGCACGAGATTGTTGTTCTGCCTAGTTAACAACAGATCCTGATAGCGAATACCACCGCCAAGGGACACCGTGTCTTCGGCGTCTCCGCTTGCATTTACCGTGTCGCTGCCGTCCCCGCGGTTAAACGCAATGACGTCGTGGCCTGCGCCCGGTCTGATCGTATCGGCGCCCGAGCCCGCAGCCAGGAAATCGTTGCCACCGTCCCCGTCGAGCGTGTCACCGCCTGTTCCGGCATCCAGAAGATCGTTGCCCGCCTGACCGAACAGGTCATCGGCGCCGTCGCCGCCTTGCACGACATCGGTGCCGTCTTCACCCGAAAGCTGGTCGCCTCCAAGCCCGCCCGAGAGATAGTCGTTTCCTGTCCCCCCGTAGATGGTGTCAGCCCCGGCTTCGCCGTAAAGCAGATCATCGCCATCGTCTCCGTGCAGCGTGTCGCCGCCGTCTCCGCCATATAGCATGTCGTTGCTGGTCCCACCCCATATCGTGTCAGCCCCGGCTTCGCCGTAAAGCGTGTCGCTGCCCTCGTCACCGTACAGGGTATCGGCGCCTATGCCGCCATAAAGGGTGTCATTTCCAGTCCCACCGTAGAGTTGGTCGCCGCCGCCGCCCGACAGCAAGTCCCGTCCCTCGTTGCCGTAAAGCTTGTCGGCTCCGTCTAAACCGGAAATCGTATCGGCGCCGGTGCCGCCGGCCAACGTGTCCTGGCCACTCGTTCCCGTGAGCGTCACTCCTGGAAGGATCGTAACGGACAAATTGAAGTCGTCGGTCGCCTGCGCGCCCGATTGATCGATTGCCGCGACGCGGATCGCGAATGTGCCGATATCGTACTCTCCAGGCGTGCCGGAGAATGTCCGCGTCGAGGAATCGAATGTGATCCAGGACGGCAGCGTCGTTCCGTTCGCAAGCGCTGCTGTGTAGAACAGCGTACGTATTGTTCACGCGCGGCCACGCTGCCTCGATTGGCGGGATTGCCGGGATCGAATTTCCGGGCGAGTCTGAAAAATGACTGCTGGATTGCCTTCTGGCTCGCCTGCGGCGTGATGCCCAGGCATTCGTATAACGTCTGCATGCCGCCCTCCCAGGATCTGCAACCGGTAATGGCACTCGCTTTTAGCATTAGAATCAAGCTGGTAAGGTAATGTCAAATCTATCAATTTGATAGATTTTCGATAAGCAATTGATTTATCGTCGTGTTTTCCCGCAGCCGTGGCGCATCCTTGAATAAATATCTGTTTTGGCGTGCATTATTTCTCAGTGCGGGCGGTGATTGATGCGGCGTATTGCACTTCAAGGATGAGCAACCTAAAATATATACGTTGATATATACGAGGTCCGGGATGAGTAAAATCGCGTTGCGTAAAGTCGGTTCCAGCTTTGTTGCCACAATCCCGGTCGATGTCATACATGAACTGCACCTGCGAGCAGGCCAGAAGCTCGCGGTCAGCAAGGAAAACGGCCGTATCGTATTGACACCGGTGACCGCCGAGTTCGCGGCCGTAATGTCTGCCCATGAGAAGGTGCTGGAGAAATACCGCGCGGCATTTCAGCGCCTGGCAGACGTATAAGCGATGCCGCGTTTCATCGGTCTGGATGGCGCGCTCGCGATACATCACGACCAAATCAACGCGTTTGGCGGTACTCACGGGCTGCGCGACCACGGCCTGCTCGAATCGGCGCTCGGACAGGCACGGAACACGTATCTATACACGAATGACGTATTTGAAGCGGCGGCGCAGTATTGCGTATCGATCGCCAAAAATCATCCTTTTCTCGACGGCAATAAACGCGTCTCTGCAGCTTGCATGCTGACGTTCCTCGTTCTCAACCGGATCGAGCCGACATCGACTTCCGCGCAATTGTTCGACTGGACCATGCAGGTCGCGATCGGAGAACTGGATCGACACGGCCTGGCCGTTTTGCTGCGTGAACACTCGAAACGCACCAGCCGCACCAGGAAATAGCAGGCCGGATAGGGCCATGAATCAATGAATACTGCTTGGCTTGACCACCTGCAGCACCGCGGCGCAACGGTAGATAGCGCAGGCGTTGTCAGCTTTGGCGACGGCGACGCCGAAGCTGCCGCGATCGCCCGCGGCACGGTGTTATGCGATCTCTCTCATTACGCATTGATACGATTCAGCGGCGAAGACAGCCAGCAGTACCTGCAAAACCAGTTGAGTTGCGACGTGGACGCGATGGCAGTCGGCACCGCGCAGTATGGCGGTTACTGCACTCCGCAAGGCAGAATGCTGGCGAGTTTTATGCTATGGAAAGATGCGACAGGTTATTCGATACAGCTGCCACGGTCGCTCGTGGCGCCGATCAGGAAGCGGCTCGCGACCTACATCCTGCGCTCGAAAGTAACAGCGGTGGACGCGAGCGACGAATATATTTTATTGGGGATCGCGGGCAAGCAAGCGGAAGCCGCGCTCAGGCACCGATTCGAGAACATCCCCTCCGCCCCGCTCCGCCTCACGGTCGCTCAGGATGCAACGGTTCTGAGGTTGGGCGCGGAGCGCTTTCAGGTGGTGGCACCGGCAAACGCGGCTCCCGCGATCTGGGATGCACTGGGCGCGCACGCGACTCCGGTGGAAAGCGCAGCGTGGGATTGGCTGCAGATTCGCCGCGGGATTCCGGTAATCACGCCCGCGACCCAGGAGCAATTCGTGCCGCAAATGGCGAATCTGGACCTGCTCGGCGGCGTCAGTTTCAACAAAGGCTGCTACCCGGGGCAGGAAATCGTCGCGCGCATGCATTACCTCGGCAAGCTGAAGCAGCGCATGTATCTGGCCAATGTCGCCAGCCAGGCCGCGCCGCAACCGGGGGACAAGCTTTATAGTGCCGACAAGGAAAATCAGGCAACCGGTATGATCGTGAATGCCGCGCCCTCGCCTGACGGCGGCTATGACGTGCTGGCGGTGATCCAGATAGAAAGCGCCCGCCAAGGCAGCGTGCATTGGCAGTCGCTCGCCGGACCACCGCTTCGGTTGCTCGATTTACCCTACAAACTGTGAACGCCTGGCCGCGGGACTTGATTTAGAGGAATGTCGAGTGCCACATTCGTACTACATCTACTACCGCGTCGATCCGGCGCAGGCCGCTGCGGCCGGGCCACGAATCAAGCAGCTGCTGGCGACGCTGAAAAAAACGACCGGCAGCGCTGGCCGCCTGCTGAAAAAACGCGGCGAACCCGGGCTCTGGATGGAGGTCTATGAAAATGTCACCGACGAGGCGAAGTTCGAATGGGAGCTGGCGGAAGCCGTGAATAGACTCAAGGTTACCGAATTTCTGCAGCCCGGCACGCCGCGGCGCGTGGAATGTTTTGAAGAGGCGTAAGCAGTGAGCCGTTGACGGTAAATTAGGAAGTGCGCCGATGTCTCCGCTTACCATTCACCTTTTGCCGTTTATCACGTTATGTGCCTGATCCTGCTTGCGCACAAGGCGCATCCGGACTATCCGCTGGTGCTGGCGGCGAACCGTGATGAAGCGTACGGCCGCGCTACCGCTCCCGCCGCGTTCTGGGACGACCATCCGCAGATTTACGGCGGGCGCGATCTCGCACAAGGCGGCACCTGGCTCGGCATCACGCGCGGCGGCCGGATCGCGGCGGTCACCAATTTTCGCGATGCCTATGCGACCAGGGATGCCGCCCGCTCACGCGGCGAGCTCGTCAGCAACTTTCTGCGCGGCGGCCAGGCGGCCGCGGACTACCTCAACCGGGTCGAGCGCGAAGCCCATGGCTACAACGGTTTCAACCTGATCGCGGGTGATCTCGATGAGTTGCATTACCTCTCGAATCGCGGCGGCCGCGCGTCGGTGATTGCGCCCGGCATACACGGGCTGAGCAACCATCTGCTCAATACGCCGTGGCCCAAGGTCGAGCGCGGCAAGAAGATCCTTGCTGATTTGTTGCAGCAAGAAGTGCAGGACCTGATCGACGGCCTGTTTGCCGTGCTCACGGATCGCGCGATTGCGCCCGACGCCGCGCTCCCGGATACCGGCGTGGGTTTGCCGCGCGAGCGGGTGCTGTCGCCCGCTTTCATAATTTCGCCGACCTACGGTACGCGCTCATCAACCGTGCTGCTGGTCGACCAGCACGGCCAGGTGGTTTTCATCGAGCGCGGCTTTGGCGAGCGCGGCAAATCCGGCAAATCGGTAACCGGGCGTTTCGCGCTGGAGGCAACGCCTACCCCCGCTTCGGCTTGACCAGCGCGAGCCGCATGGCGCGGTGAGGGATGCCCGCGTCCATGTATTCATCGCCCACCGCTTCAAAATCGAACCGCGCATAGAAATCAATCGCGTGCGTCTGCGCGCTTAGTTCAACGCGGTCGAACCCCTGCTCCCGCGCGACCGCGACCAGTTCTTCAAGCAGCGCGCTGCCGACGCCCTTGCCGCGCCAGTGCCTGAGGACCGCCATGCGCCCGATATGCCCGTCGGGCAATAGCCGCCCGGTGCCGATTGCGTCGCCTGCCGGCGTTTCCGCCAGCACATGGATGCATCGCTCGTCGCGCCCGTCCCATTCGAGCTCCGCGGGAACGCTCTGCTCGTCGACAAAAACGGTTTTGCGGACGGCTCGCAATAAGTCGCCGGCTTCGTTCCAGCCGACGCGCTTGATTTTAAATTGAGGCGAGCGGTCCATCGCCGTGAATTATAATGGCTGCCTCTTCTTCGCGAGCGACGGATTAAGGAATACGGACCGATGCAAAGCCTGTGGAATGAGCGGGAAGCCGCCGAGCACAAGGGCGATCTGGCGCAGCGCGTTTACACTTCGCGCCTGCTCGGGCGCGACCCGTCGCTGGTGCTGCATGGCGGCGGCAATACGTCGGTGAAAATCCACGAGCGCAATCTCGTCGGCGACGGGGAGGAAATCCTCTACGTCAAAGGCAGCGGCTGGGACCTCGAATGCATCGAGGAAGCCGGGTTCTCGCCGGTGCGGATGAGCCATCTGCTCAGGCTCGCCCGGCTCACGACCTTGACGGATCCGCAAATGGTCAACGAGCTGGTGACGCACCTGACGCGCGCCGCGGCGCCGGCGCCGTCGGTCGAGACCATCCTGCACGCGCTGCTGCCGCACAAATACGTCGATCACACGCACTCCGACGCCGTGCTGGCGGTCACCAACACTGCCGGCGGCGAGAAGCGCATCGCCGAGATCTACGGCGACAAGGTCGTCATCATTCCCTACACCATGCCCGGCTTCGACCTCGCGCGGCTGTGCGCCGAATTGTTTCCCAGGCAGGCCGGGAAAAACACCATCGGCATGGTGCTGCTGAAACACGGCATCTTTTCGTTCGGCGCGACCGCGCAGGAATCCTACGAGCGCATGATCCAGCTGGTCGACCTCGCCGAACTCTACCTGGCGCGGCATAACGCGTGGCATCTCGAGCGCGCCGCCCATGCCTCCGGCAAGTCGGCGCAGCGCGCCGAAATCGCCGCGTTGCGGCAGCAGGTCTCGCGCGCCGCCGGTAATCCGATGGTGATGGCTACGCACCAGGACGCGCGCATACCATCATTCGTGCGGCGCGCTGACCTTGCGACCGTCTCGCAACAGGGGCCAGCGACGCCCGATCACGCGATCCGCACCAAGCGCGTGCCGCTGCTGGGACGCGATGTCGATGCGTATGCGCAGACATACCGCGCCTATTTCGCGCAACACGCCCCGCAGGCGAAGGACGCCAAGACCATGCTCGATCCGGCGCCGCGTGTCGTGCTCGACGCCTCGCTCGGGATGTGCGCGATCGGACGCTCGGCCAGGGATGCGGGCATCGTCGCCGACCTCTATCGGCACACCATGGATGTGATCGAGCGCGCGACGCTGCTTGGCGGCTACCAGGCGCTGCCCGCGCGCGACATCTTCGAGGTCGAATACTGGGATCTCGAGCAGGCCAAGCTGCGCAAGGCCGGCACGCCGCCCCTGTTCGCCGGCGAAATCGCGCTGGTCACCGGCGCTGCATCAGGCATCGGCAAAGCGTGCGTCGATGCGTTGCTCGCGCGCGGCGCCGCAGTCGTCGGCCTGGATATCGACAAACGCATTGAAACCCTGCATCAGCGCCAGGATTTCCTCGGCATCCGCTGCGACGTCACCGCGCACGCCGAGGTCATCGCCGCGCTTGAAGCCGCGGCGCGAGGCTACGGCGGGCTCGACATCCTGATCCTCAATGCCGGCATTTTTCCCGGCGGCACGGCGATCGCGGCGCTCGCCAGCGAGGCATGGCGCAAAGCGATGAGCGTCAATCTCGACGCCAACCTGCTGCTGCTGCGCGAATGCCATCCGCTGCTCAAGCTCGCGCCGCGCGGCGGCCGGGTTGCCGTAATCGGCTCGAAAAACGTGCCTGCCCCCGGCCCCGGCGCCGCCGCCTATTCGGCATCCAAGGCGGCCCTCACCCAGCTTGCCCGCGTCGCGGCGCTCGAATGGGGCGCCGACAATATCCGCATCAACACGCTGCATCCGCACGCGGTATTCGACACCGGCATCTGGAGCGACGAGGTGCTCGCCGCACGCGCGGCGCATTACGGGCTCACCGTCGATCAATACAAGAAAAACAACGTGCTCAAGATCGCGGTCACGAGCCGCGACGTCGCCGAACTCGCCGCCGAAATGTGCGGTCCGCTGTTCGCCAAAACCACCGGCGCCCAAGTGCCGGTCGACGGCGGCAACGAGCGCGTGATCTGATGTCTGAATCGCAAAGTAAATTTGAAACCTTGCGCTGGCGCGACGGCCGGCTCGAGATGATCGATCAGCGCGCGCTCCCTGCGGCGGTCCATTACCTGCCATTTGATTCCGCTGCCGCGGTCGCCGACGGCATCCGCAGCATGGTGGTGCGCGGGGCGCCGGCGATCGGCTGCGCCGCCGCCTACGGCGTCGCGCTCGAAGCGCAGCGCCTGCAGCGCAAATTACCAGCTGAATTCAGCGCCGGAATGGAAGCCGGGCTGGCGGTGTTGGCGACGAGCCGTCCCACCGCGGTCAACCTGTTCTGGGCACTCGCACGCATGCGCAGTGCTTGGCAAACCTTCAGCGGGAGCACGCCGGCGCAAATCGCGCAGATGCTGCTGGCCGAAGCGCAAGCGATCCATGCCGCCGATATTGAAGCCAATCGACGCATGGGGCAGCATGGCGCGGCGCTGCTCACGGACGGCGCACGCGTATTGACCCATTGCAACGCGGGCGCGCTCGCGACCGCCGGCCATGGCACCGCGCTCGGCGTGATCAGATCGGCGGTCGAGGCCGGGAAAAAAGTCAGCGTATTTGCGAACGAGACGCGGCCGTTTCTGCAGGGCGCGCGGCTCACGGCATGGGAGCTGGCGCAGGACAATATCCCAGTGACGCTGATCGCCGATAACGCAGCCGGATTCCTGATGAGCCGCGGCGAAATCGACGCCGTCGTCGTCGGCGCGGATCGCATCGCCGCCAACGGCGATGTCGCCAACAAGATCGGCACTTACCCGGTGGCGGTGCTCGCGCAGCGGCACCGTATCCCGTTTTACGTGGCGGCACCGCTCTCGACTATCGATGCCGCTATCGCGAACGGCGCCGACATACCGATCGAGGAACGCGGCGCGGACGAGATCAGGGGTTATGGCGCCATGCGTTGGGCGCCGGATGGGGTTGCCGTGCGCAACCCGGTGTTTGATATCACGCCGGCGGAATTGGTGACCGGGTTGATTACGGAAAAAGGCGTGGTGCCGGCGCCCGATGCCGGCAAGCTCAGAAAGCTGCTGGAAAAAAACTAGATGGTCAGGCCGCCGCTCACTTCGATCACCGCGCCGTTGATGTAGCTTGCTTCGTCCGAAGCGAGCCAGGCAAACGTGTTGGCGATTTCCTCGGGCTTGCCGAGGCGCCCGAGCGGCACTTTATCTTCGAGCGCGCGCAACACTTTTTCCGGAATCGTGCCGAGGATGGTGGTAGCAATGAACCCGGGGCACACCGCGTTGGCGCGGATACCTTTGCGGCCGAGCTCGCGCGCCCAGGTCTTGACCATGCCGATCACGCCGAACTTGCTTGCCGCGTAGTTGGTCTGGCCGAAATTGCCGTGCAGACCGACGATCGACGAAGCATTGAGGATGACTCCCGATTGCTGCGCGAGCATGGTGTTGACCACCGCCTTGGTGCAATTGAAAACGCCCTTCAGATTGATTTCGATCACGCTGTCGAATTGATCCTCGCTCATGTTTTTCATCTGGGCGTCAGCAACGATACCGGCGTTATTGACCAGGCAATCGACGCGGCCCCACCTTGCCACGGTCGCCGCCACCATGCCTTCGAGCGACTTGATGTCGCGCACGTCGGCGGCATAACCCATGGCGTCGCCGCGGGTCTCCTTGCACATCCTGACCGTCTCCTCGATCCACTCCGGACTCAAGTCGCACACCACAACCTTGGCGCCTTCGGTGGCAAATTTGACGGCAGTCGCCTGTCCGATGCCCCGGCCGGCGCCGGTGATAATCGCAACTTTGTCCTGAAGTCTCATGGACCGCCTTTACTGGAAGTTAACCGCTTAACGCCTTCGTTGCGGCGCACAATCCAGGCGATTCTAGTGCACCGCACAATGATTCTGCAACCATTTCGTAGCGTGACTTCTCAAGCCACCAGGTGAACTGCCGGGGTTTGCAACATAGAACTGGGGGGGCCCGGATTTTCTGGACATAACGTCTGCCTAGTCCGCGATGAAGACTTCGTCACCCGCTTCAACGCGCTCGAACAGATCCATCAAGTCCTTGTTATGCATGCGTATGCAGCCTATCGATCCCGGCTTTCCCATCGCCACGTTGTCGGGGCTGCCGTGGATATAGATGAAGCGCCGCATGGTATCGACGTCACCGAGCCGGTTAAACCCGACTTCGCACCCGGAAAGCCACAGGATGCGCGTCAATATCCAGTCGCGGCCTGGAAATTTCTCTGCCAATTCACTGGTATACAGCTCTCCAGTCGGGCGCCGCTCAACGAATACCGCGTTCTGTGGCTGGCCGGCGCCAATCTTGGCGCGAACGATATGCATGCCCCGCGGCGTGCAAAAACTGCCGTTGCGCTCGCCCGCGCCGTATTTTGAGGTCGAGACCGGGTAGCGTTTGATGAGTTTTCCATCACTCCCAAACAGATCAGCTGCTTGAGAAGATAAGCTAATGTTAATTCTAGACATCAGCCTTGGGCTTGACGGCGTTGACGGAAGAAGGCGCTGAGCCGGGCGCTGCACTCATCGGCGAGCACGCCGCGCACGACGGTCGCATGGTAGTTGAGCTTGGTTTCGGCGAACAGGTCGACCACGCTGCCGCACGCCCCGGTCTTGGGGTCGGCCGCGCCATACACGACACGTCTCACCCTGGCATGCATGATCGCGCCTGCGCACATGACGCAGGGCTCCAGCGTCACGTAGAGGTCACAACCAACCAGCCGGTAATTGCCGATTACTGCCGCCGCATCCCGCATCGCAACAACCTCGGCGTGAGCCGTGGGGTCACGCGCCGAAATCGGCTGGTTGCAGCCGCGGCCGATGACAACGCCATCCTTGACCACAACGGCCCCGACCGGCACTTCGCCGAGCGCCGCGGCCTGCTCCGCCAGCGCCAGCGCCTCGCGCATGAAATCAGCGTCATTCATGCCGCTGCCTCAAGAGGCGTGAGGCGAAAGGCGTGAGGCGGGAGATCCGGAATCAAAGCGCTGCGTGCGTTACTCCTCACCCCTGCCTCCTCTCTCCTCTCGCGTGGAGCGTTACTCCCACTCAATTGTTTCCGAGGTCCGGAAACCCGCATGAATGCTGATATCAGCGACATGCGGTGCGACTTTACCCTGTCGAGATCGCGGGCCCACATCGCAAGCCAGCTCATGCTAGCAATGCTTCCCCGGAGGCATTGGATCGGGGGGGCCACCACGTCCTTCGCTTCGGCTCCACCAACATTCATAGATATCTGTTACACGTTTCCCTATAGTGAGATCCTCAATCCATACCCTATTAAGCCACCAGTGACTAAGAAAAGAGTTACATGAGTAGTAACAAGTATTCCATCCCCTTCCATAGGTGTGACCGGCTTCCAACGTCACTTTCAGCAGTGCGTTATAAGCCATATGGATTTCATAATTACCGGGAAGCATGCGCAACCGATAATCTACATCGGTTGGAAGATTCTTTTCGCCGGAATGGCAGGTCCAGTATCCGGGCTCTGGATTGGGAACACATTCATATTCCACCACTCCGTCCGGCAACCTTGTGACCTTAAAGACCCATACCGTCTCCAGTATTGCAAGTTCCGCTGCCGGTTTGCCGCTGGCCGAGGGGCTCCGGTGATCTATCCAGGTGAAACACCCCGTCAGCGCCGTGAGGAGAAACCACGCCGCGACCACGCGCCACCCGCGCTGCCGGGTAGCGATGATCGAAAACTGCCGAGATAAGCGCTGGTGCAACATGCGATCGAGAAGCGATTAGGTTGACCGTAGAATGTTTTCAATATTGACTTGTTTACTCCGCTAGCATTCTGAGCACGCTGCCGGCCGAGAGGTTTGATAGAAATCAAACCAACACAATTGGCGGAGTATGCAGGCTGGAAAACTCGTCCGCGAATAGGAAATTCAAACTACCTCTTCCCCATGCGCGACTATATCGCCGGGCCGAGAAGCGGTCAATTTGCGCGGTGTTTTGTGAAAGTCCCCCGCTCGCGTGGGTTTGTCGGTCTCTGCGTCGAACCCTCGATGTCGATTTCTACGCACGCTGATCGCGACATGCGAGCGCAGACCGCGCCGGATCGACGGCCCCGTTGCGGAACCGTTCTTGCCTCGAAGGTCAGGCCGCCTGGAACAGGGCCAGCGGCCGCGCCGGTGAGCGCGGCGGGGCTCTCGCAGGCAAGCCCAGGTGCGTGAGAATCCTGACAATCACTGCGGGCTCCTCGATGGCGGCGATGACCTTGAACTCGGCGCCACACTGCGGGCAGTGTTCGAGGTCGATATCGAAAACGCGCTTGAGCAACCGTGCCCAGCCCATACGCGCCGGCCTGCCGTGCGCGTGTTCGTCCGCAGGTCCGCTCTGCGCAGGACCCGGCACGATCGCCGCACGCAGCCCGGCATGGGGTGCGAGCGCGCCGTAAAAACGGATCAGATGCAGGCGCGGGCGCGGCACCAGCGCCGCCAGGCGCTGCATGAATTCCAGCGGCGACATCTTGATGTGCGTGGTGCCGTCGCGCCACGCGCTCTTCAATTGCAGCACGACGTTACCCGCGCCATCTCGCTTGGCCGAGTTTTTGGACAGTACGGGGAAACAATCAGCAATTGTTATTCGAACCTGCCCCTTTTAACGCGCGACGCGATGTTCGCGGTGCTTTATCCGCTTACCTTGATCCCGTCGCGCTGGGTACCTCAGCAAAGCACTGGCTGAGATACGCGCACCGCTTTTTTTCCAGTCTTGCGTCTCGGACCACACCCTGCGGATCGAAAGAGACGACCAGCCGCCGGAATTCAGTTTCGCCGCCGCCAATGGGTAAAGCGCCAACGGGCGACCCGGCGGGGCCGCCAAACATCATGAATACAGCCGCTCCGCCCGTGTCATAAGCGGCGCTGTAGGCGATCACGCTTTCGTCGATCCAGCTTGCATCGGGCTCCCCCATCTGCAGCAGGACCTCCCGCCGCGTGGTCTTTCCCGCAACGATGAAATCCGGAACCGTGGCGTATATATTCGTGCGCGAGTCGTAGTGGTAGCCGCTGCCTACGACCCACGGAACCGGTGCGCATCCGTACAGCAATGCCACACAGGCGAGAATCGCCGCTAGGCTGAGTCCACGCATGGGGGGCCGAGCGGCCACGGCTCAACGCACCTTCACCAGCGCGTGCTGCTCGAGCAGGTCCTGCCGGTCGAACACCAGCACGAGGCTATGGGTGTATTGACTCATTGCACCCGGACGCAATGAATATCCTATTTCACCTTCCGTAACCCGGTAAAAGACCACGCGTCCGCTCTCAAACGCTGGCGTGCCGGGCGGCGGTTGCCCGAGGCGCTGCACGACTTCCGCGCGCGTCGTCTTGCCGTCGGTCAGAAACGCAAGCAGGTCCTTTTGTCCGGGGGGTGCGGTCGCGCACGCCGCGAGCAGCAATCCAGTGGTCGCAAGCCAGAGTTTCGGCACGGGGGTAGTCCTGACGGTTCGCATTATTCTCCTGGCATCTCGATCCAGCGCGCGTAGAGCCCATCGCTGTTGCCCCATGCAGCAAGCAGGCGCCCCCGGCCATCGCTGCCGAGCGATGCGCCCGGGTAATACCTGCTGTCGATCTTCTTCACATCAAACGCCAAAGGCGCCGACCAGCGGCCGTTTGCATACGACCGAAAACTGGTGCCGTCAGATAGGCTTTCGCGGAGGGCTTGGAATCGCCCGTGGCCGGTGGCAGCCATCGCGTACCTGCCAATGCCGTTGCCCAGATTTATTTCAGATTCGATGCGCCCGCCGACGACGATAGCGTGCCACAGTGTCCGACTTGTCAATCCATGCTCGACCCAGAGCACGCTGGCACGCGACGGTTCGTCAGGGTCGAACGCCGCGGCAGCAGGCCAAAACACGTCTCTTAGTGCCTGCCGACGCATCGCCGCCGGCTCGATCGCCGACGAGCGCATCGCATACACCGGCATTTCGGCCGGCGGCGGTGGATCAACCGAAAAGGCGCTTAGCTTGATGCGGCTCGCCGCCGGCGGATTCAACTCGGCCGACGCGTAGCGGATGACGACACTTCCTGCCGATAATGCCCATGCTGCAAAATGGGTGAAATACAAATGCATCCGGTCGTTGGCGTCGATGCGCACGCCGACGATATCAAGACTCCGCCCCGGCAAATAATTCGAGAGTGGTACTTCACCGTAGAGGTTGGCTTCGCGGCCTTGTTCGCTCGGGTCAACAAGCCAGGCGCTGTCCACGCCCTGGCTGCCGCTTCGCAGGATCATGATGCGGCTGTAGCCGCCTTCTACCCTGACCCGCATCGCACACAAGCTGGCATCGCGGGTTG
>JAHFRL010000054.1 GCA_023266235.1 Betaproteobacteria bacterium | reverse complement strand
GTGAAGGGTAAAGGGTGAAGGGTGAAGGGGGAGCGGCTTGAAGAAAATCATATTGCTCGCTGTAGGTTGCGGGTTCACCGTTGCGGCCGCGGGATTTGCGGGCGCGCAGACCGAAAATTATCCCGCCAAGCCGGTGCGCCTGATCGCCCCCTTTCCGCCCGGCGGCAGCGTCGACACCGTCGCGCGCCTGATCGGCGCCAGGCTTGCCGAGGGCCTCGGCCAGCAGGTTATCATCGACAACCGCAGCGGCGCCTCGGGCAATATCGGCACCGAACTCGCGGCGCGCGCCGCGCCCGACGGCTACACCCTGTTGATCAACACGCTGCCGTTCGTGACCAACGGGTTTCTCTACAGCCGCGTGCCGTATGACGTGGTGAACGATTTCGCGCCGATAGCGCTGCTGTCGTCGTCGCCTTCGATGCTGGCCGTGCATCCATCGGTACCCGCGCACTCGGTGCGCGAGCTGCTGCAGCTTGCGAAATCCCGGCCGGGAACGCTCAACTACGGCGCCGCGGGCGTCGGCACCAACCCGCATATCGCCGGCGAGCTGTTCAATTTGCTCGGCAAGGTGAACATCGTGGTGGTCCAGTTCAAGGGCGGCGGCCCCGCGCTGATCGCGACCATCGGCGGCGAAATCGGCGTTTCCATTTCAGGCGTCGGGGAGACCGCCCCCTACGTGGAGGCCAAGCGGCTGCGCGCGCTCGGCGTCACCGGCCTGAAGCGGTTCGCCGCGATGCCGGACGTCCCGACCATCGCGGAAGCCGGCGTGCCCGGCTACGAATACCACCTGGCACGCGCTGCTCGCGCCCAAAGCCACGCCGCGCGCGACCGTGGCGTTGCTCAGCGACAAGGTGCGGCAGGCCATGCGCGCGCCGGACTTCGCGCGGCCGTTCGAGCAAAGAGGCTTCGAGGTCATCGCCAGCTCGCCCGACGAGCTCGCGGCTCATCTGAAGAACGAGCTGGCGAAATGGGGCAAGGTCATCAAGGAAAGAGGCATGCGCGCCGATTGACGGCGCCGGGTCGGAAGCGGGAGGCGTGAAAATTCAGTGATCAGCCGGCGCGCTGCGCCACGATGAACAGGCGGCGGAACGGAAACAGCGTGTGGCCATCAGCTTCGGCCGGGTAGGCGGCCCGCACGCGAGCGCGGTAATCGGTTTCGAAGGCGCTACGCTCCGGCTCCTGCAAGCGGTCGAGGAACTGCTTCAGCCAGCTGCCCTTGATGTATTCCGCGACGGGGTTCTCGCCTGTCAGCACCTGCAGATATTCGCATTCCCAGATCTCCAGCGCAGCGGCCTTGCCGTGCAGCAGCCGCCAGTAATCCTGCGGCTCGGCCACCGGCCGGCGGCGCAGGTGCGGCTCGAGCCTCGCGCGCCATGGCCCCTGTTCAATCGCGTCGACGACGCAAGTATGCGATGGCGCGGCGAAGTTGCGCGGCATCTGGATCGCCAGCCAGCCGCCCGGCTTCACCGCGGCAAGCAGGCCGGGGATCACCGCGGCGTGATTCCCGATCCAGTGCAGCGTCGCATTGCTGTACAGCACGTCCACCGGTTGCGCCGGTCGCCAGGTCGCGACATCGGCCTGCACAAAGCTCGCCCGCGGATGATCGGCGCGGGCCTTGGCCAGCATCTCGGGGGAGCTGTCCACACCGGTCAGTTGCGCCTGCGGCCAGCGCTGCAGGATGAGCGGCGCCAGATTGCCGACGCCGCAACCGAGATCGACCACGGTATGCGGCGCCGCGGCCGGAATCCGCGCCAGCAGGTCGAGGGCCGGGCGCAGCCGTTCGCCGGCGAATTTGAGGTATTGCGTCGGGTCCCAGCTCATGGCGGCAAGCAGCGACGACGCCTGATTTCTGTTGCGGTTTCCATGGCGCGGCTTTCAGCGTATCGGCATGTTAGCGCAAAAGACCGGTGAGCCGACCGCCGGGTTCGATCGGTTCGGGTCGGCGGATCGCTTCGTATGCCGCGTGCGCCGCGTGGCCGGAGGTTCGTTGCGGCCGCTGCGGGCAAGCCGCGAATTTGGCGCGTAAACTGCGCCATGCGAGTTCGCGCACATGCCAGCTAACGATCAACGGGGGAAAAAACCAATGTTCGATCTCAAGGGAAAAGTCGCGCTGATCACCGGCTCCACCAAGGGCATCGGCAAGTCGATCGCGGAGGAGCTGGCGCAAGCCGGCGCCAGGGTGGTGATCTCCAGCCGCAAGGCCGATGCGGTGGCGGCGGTGACGCAGGAATTCGCCGGCAAGGGCCGCGAGGCGATCGGCGTGCCGTGCAACGTCGGCGTGAAAGCGGAGCTGCAGAAGCTGGTCGATACGACGCTCGCGCAATGGGGCCGCATCGACGTGCTGGTGTGCAACGCGGCGGTCAATCCGGTGTTCGGCCCGATGGCGAAAGTCGCCGACGAGGCGTTCGACAAGATCATGGGCACCAACGTGCGCAGCATCTTCTGGCTCGCCAACATGGTGCTGCCGCAGATGGCCGGGCGCCGGGACGGCGCGATGATCATCGTGTCCAGCATCGCCGCGCTGAGAGGCAGCAGCGTGAACGGCCTGTATGGCGTATCCAAGGCGGCCGACGCGGGACTCGCGCGCGCCCTCGCGGTCGAGTGGGGGCCGCACAACATCCGCGTCAACTGCATCGCGCCGGGACTGATCAAGACCGATTTCGCGCGCGCGCTGTGGACCGACGACGAGCGCCGCCGGCGGCGCGAGGCGATGACGCCGCTGCGCCGGCTGGGCGAGCCGCAGGACATCGGCGGCATCGCGGTGTTCCTCGCCTCCTCCGCCGCGCGCTTCGTCACCGGCCAGATGATCGTCGCCGACGGCGGCGTTTCGATCGGCTGGTAGCGTCAGGCTGCCCGCGCTTCGAGCATGATCTGTTTGCGCAATTCCCGATAGCGCGCGCCGGCATCATCGCCGAAAAGCGGATCGGATCCGGCCGGAACGGCCGCCGCTACCGCGGTCCAGTCCCGTTGCGTCAAGACCTGCGCCGCGCGGGGCAGGACCTCCGCCTCTTCCTTGGCGAGGTGGTGACGGTAATACGTGAGATAAGTGGCGGCCGCCGTTTCCACGGTTTCGCGCGCGATTACGGCATCTTCGAGAATGTCGTCAAGGTGCTTGAGAAGCTCCTCGCCGGCCACGGCAATCACGCGATGCTCCTGCAAGAGCCGGTTTATCGGGTATCGCATCCCGGGATCGCGCTCGGCAAGCCGGGTGAATGCCGCATCCTCGCGTGGATGATGAAAGCGATCGGCAAAATGGCGGAGGTAGTAAATGACATCGCGCATCAATTCGTAGTTTGGGTGCTCGCCCGCGTGGAAGGCCGCCACCTGCTTCTCCAGAAAATCGAGAAGTTGAGTGAAACGGGCGTGCTCTCCATGCCATGCGGTGATCGGATCAATCATAGAGGGCCTCCCTGAGATCGGAACGGAACGAAGGCAACCGTACGCATGCAGGATTTATAGCACGGCGACGTGACCGGGTTCTGACCCAGATCAATGCCGGCGCTTCTGACCGGGGTCCGGATGTGCGCGCCCGGGGCAGGCAGGCGGGGCGGGAACCGCGCCGGGGTAACTCCCGATCAGGTTTGTTATCAAGCGGTTGACCGGTGCGCCGGGCAAACCCGCGATAACTGTCTTATGCCGAAACTTGCGGGCTTCCGCCTTCATCCTTCCCTGCGTCGTCTGCGTCGCGATATCGTTCAACCTGGCGGCTGGTGGCGGGGATTTTCACCAGGGGGAACCGACTCTGTCCCCCTATTTCCTTTCTTAGTACTTGATGTGCCAGCGCCAGGCGCCGGGAAAAATCGATCCGTCTCTTGCTGTTTTAGCTAAAACAGCATATGATAGCGGGCATGGAAACCGTCAACGCGACGCAACTGAAGAACCGCCTGGGCGAGGTCCTGAAACAGGCCGCCCTCGGGCCGGTCGCGATCATGCGGCACGGGCGGGTCGTGGCTTGCCTCGTACCCCCTGCGGCCGTGAAGGCGCGCGTCAAGCATAGGCCGGCCGCCCGGCCGCGCTGGAGCCGGCGCGCCGAAGAGCGCGTCGTCGAGCTGTGCGCGCGCGGCGATTTCCGCCCCTCGCGCTGGCTGCGCGTGGGCGACCCGCGCATGCTCGCCGGCGTGGCCGCGATGCTCGCCTCGCAGAAAGGTTTCGAGCGCACGCGCATGCTCGCGCTCGCCGAGCGGCTGCATCCGGGAATGAGCGCGCCCGCAGAATTCGGCCGCTGGCTGGCTCACTCACCCGTGCAGGCGGCGCGCTTCCTGCCCATGCTCAAGGCGCGGCTGCGCGGGCCGGAACGGCCTTCACCATGACCGCCCCACGTACCTCCGTCCCGGCGCTACGGCCGGACCCCGCGTATCTGAAAGCGTTCGCGCAGATCATGTCGCGCATCGAAAAAGCGTTGGGACCGAAGCGCCCCGCAAAGCCCGTCACCGTTTGTGTCGCCGGCGGCGCCGCGATGCATTTTTACGTCGGGGGAAGATTCACGGACGACATCGACGCGAAGATCATGGCGCGCGTGATGCTCGACCCTCAGGACCTGCAGGTCGCTTACCGCGGGGAAGACGGTCATGCCCGGCTGCTCTATTTCGACACACAATACAACGACAGCTATGCGCTGTTGCATGAAAACGCTTACGACGACGCGCGGCCAATAGCGGTAGAAGGCGTCGATTCCCACCGTCTTGAAGTCAGACTCCTCACGCCGCTCGATCTCGCGGTTTCGAAGCTCGCGCGGTTCAGCGAGCAGGACCAGGACGACATCCGTGCCCTGGCCCGCGCGCAATTGATCGATGCGACTGCGCTTCGCCGGCGCGCCGACTCGGCGCTTCCGGACTACGTCGGAAACCTGGACCGTATCAGAGGCTCGATCGAGGTCGCCTGCCGCCTCGTCGCTGCCGCTGCCGGGAAGTAACAACCGGTTTGCGGGGATCACGACCTCACGACTTACCGAGTCTGTCATACGGCCCCGGTTGCCCCTGCAGCGTATAATCTCCGCGCGCAACGCGAGCCGCAAGGAAAGGGCTTTTTATGAGCAAGCAAAGTAAAGCTTATCCGCAATTCAAATCCGAAGCGGCGGAACGCAGGTTCCGGGAAGCGCGCGACGTGCCCTATCAATCGCCCATCAAGGTCTGGCTCGAGGAAAAAAGCGAAGAAGTCAGCGTGATGAACCGGTGAAATCGCGGGGTCGGGAGATCGGAAGTGGAATTGACTTTCCGCTTCTTTCCTCTCGGCGTATCGTCCCTCTCCCGGCTTCTTCCGCTTTTATGCAAATAGATTCCATGGTTCAGGCCGACGCCAGGGTGATGCGCTGCGGGTCGAAGCCGGTCTTGCGAGTGCAGGCCGACCAAGCCTGACCCGGTTCATCTTCGATTTATTGGTTCCAGCAAAGGGGAGTGCGCGCGATGGCACAAGATGGCCTGAAGACGATACGGCGAGTGGTCACCGGAAACGACGGGCACGGCAAGTCGAAAGTTGTCTGGGATGGACCGGCGCCCGGCACCCACGAAGCTTCCATGGGCGCCGGCCGCGGCCATATCGATTTCTGGGTCTGGAACGAAAGTCCCGCCCCTCTTTCCGGGACGACCGATGACGGCAACCTGTCTTACAACTTTCCGGGCCCGCCGGACGGCGGGCACCTGCGCGTGGTCGAGGGCGCCGGCCGCTCACCCGACTACGATCCCGCAAAAGACCCGCACAGGGTGCCGGGCCACGAGCCGAAGGAAAGTGCTGCCGGCAGGCGCTGGGACCGCGGCGGCAACTCCTCCTACGGCGGCGGGATGCACAAGACCGAGACCGTCGACTATGCGATTCTTCTCGACGGCGAGCGCACGCTCGTGCTCGACGAGGGCGAGGTGCAGTGGCGGCCTGGCGACGTTATCGTCGATGTGGGCGCATGGCATCAGTGGGTGAGTTACGGGCCGGCGGGCGGCCGCGTCGCGTACGACATGATTGCCGCGCGGTTCGTGGATGGGCCCGTGGGATTGGCGCAGGGCAATGACAAGATCATGCGCGCCGATCGCAGCCGGAAGCTGCCGGCAGGAGTAAAGCCCGCGCGGCGGATCGTCATCACGGACCGGCAGGCAAACAAGTCGAGCGTGGTCAGCGACGGCCCCGCGCCGGATGTGCGCACGGATCCGGCGCGTCCCGGCTTCGCATTGCAGCGCATGTGGGTGACCGATGGCACGCCCGCGAAGATCGTTCTCGAAACGCTGCATCTGCGTCACGTTATCGAGCCGCCCGCCAACGGGTCGGTACTGAACGTCGTCACCTTTCCGCCGGACGCGGGCTGGCAAGGCAAAGTCGGCGCGCGCGAAGTCGAAGCTTTTTTCCGCAGCGTGGGCGCGCCGGGCGCGTCCACCTGGTCGCCGCAGGCGCCGCATCCCTACATGCAGAAAATGCGCACGCTCGATTTCGGCATTGTGCTGGAAGGCGAGGTCGTGCTCGTGCTCGACACGCAGGAGGTCCATCTCAAGGCGGGTGATTTCATAGTGCAGCGGGGCACCAACCACGCGTGGAGCAACCGAACCGGCAAACCCGCGACCGTGGTAATCGCATCTCACGACGGGGCGGCGTAGCGAGGCAGAGGCAATACGCGAACATGAAGCTATCGCTTGCCGCGGTTCGTCTTTTGATCGGCTCGCTTCCGCTGTCGGCGATGCCCGTTGCGTTTGCGCAGCCCGGCTATCCCACCCGGCCGATACGCATCATCGTGCCCACCTCTCCGCCGGGCGGCGCCGGATAATAATTGAGTGATTGAATCACTTGATCACCTGATTACTCCCGGGTTCAGTCCATGATGCGAACGTCCGGCCCGACAGCGAACTCCATCTCCGCGAGTTCCAGCACCTCGCGGGGGGTGAACCCCGGCGCGACTTCCTGCAGGACAAACCGGCCATCCTGCCAATGCAGGAGCGCGAGGTCGGTAACCACGTAATTCACGCAGCCTTTCCCCGTCAGCGGATAGGTGCATTGCCGTTTCAATTTCGGGCGGCCCTTGCTGTCGCTGTGCTCCATTACGATGATCAGGTCGCCACTGCCCGAGAGCAGGTCCATCGCGCCGCCGATGCCGCCCCGCTTCGCGTCCGCCGTGCTCCAGTTGGCAACGCTGCCGGACTGGTCGACCTCATACGCGCCGAGAATCACGGTGTCGATTCTGCCGCCGCGCGCCATCTCGAACGAGGTGACGCTGTCGAAGAAAGACGCGCCGGGCTTGAGCGAGACGAACTGGCCGGCGGCGTTATAAATGTCCGGGTCGATCTCGTTATCAGTGGACACCATATGGCCGTAGCCGAGGACGCCGTTCTCCGCATGCAGGATCACGTCGCGATTCTGCAGATAGTTTGAAACCATGGTCGGAATGCCGACGCCAAGATTGACATAAGTGCCGTCTTTGACGAGCGCGGCGGCGCGCTTCGCAATGCCGGCCCGCGTCAGCCCCGGCTTGCCGTTGTAAAGGCGCGGCTTGTCGGAAGGACGCCGCTCGGGCCGGCGCCAGGCTTTGCCGTCGACCGCCTGCGTGGTTTTGACGACGCGCGATACGAATATTCCCGGCAGGTCGATGAGCTCGGGCGGAATGCCGCCGGGCTCCACGATCTCGTCGACCTCGACGATCGCAACGCGGGCTGCCTTGGCGAAGCTCGGATTGAAGTTCTGGCTGCCGCCGCGGAACTGAACGTTGCCCAGACGATCGGCGCGATACCCCCGCAGGAAAGCGTAGTCCACGTGAATGGCGTGTTCGAGGACGTGGGGCTTGCCGTCGAAGTCGCGGATCTCCTTGCCCTCGGTAAGCGCGGTGCCGATGCTGGTCGGCGAATAGAACGCCGGGATGCCCGCGCCGCCCGCGCGGCACCGCTCGACCAGTATCCCCTGCGGGACCAGCTCCACGGCCAGCTCGCCGGCGGCGATCTGGTCCTCGGACGCGGTGGGCGTGCCGGGCCGCACCGAAAACGCGGCAATCAGTTTCTTCACCTGCTTGTTCTCGGCCAGGATCTGGCCGCGAGTTGCTCCCGGGTCACCCAGGGAGTTGCAAACGAGGCAGAGCTCTCTGGTTCCCTTGTCGCGCAAGGCGAGTATCAGGCTCGTTGCAAAGCGGTGCCCCACGCTGAAACCCGCGATTGCAATCGTCGCTCCATCGGGAATGTCCGCGATCGCCTGTTCCGGTGCAGCAATTACCTTGTCCATGCGGGTTCTCTCACGTGATTTGAGGACATTATCGGCGACGGTGGCGGGGCATGCGGCGATCATTCCGGCTGGATTCCCGCGGCTTTCACCACTTTCGCCCATTTCACGGTTTCCGCCGCGATGAAGGCGGCGAACTCTTCCGGCGTGCCGGCAATCACTTCGGCGCCGTCGCCGGCAAGACGCTTCGCGCTGTCGGGCGCGCGCAGAATGGCGACGGTCTCCGCGTGCAGCCTGGCAATGATTTCCCGCGGCGTGCCTGCCGGAGCGAGCAGTCCGTACCACTGCACCGCCTCGTAGCCGGGCAGCCCGCCTTCGGCGACTGTCGGAATCCCGGGCGCGCTCGCGGCACGGGCCGCGCTGGTCACGCCGAGCGCGCGCAGCCGGCCGGCGCGCACGTGGGGAATGGACTGCAGCATGTTCGGCGCCATGATCGCGACATGACCGGCGATCAGGTCGACGATGCCCGGCGTGGAGCTCTTGTACGGCACATGAATCATGCGGATTCCCGCCATGCTGGCGAACAGTTCCATCGACAAGTGCGGGTTGGTACCGTAACCGGCCGAAGCAAACAGGATCTGGCCGGGCCGCGCCTTGGCGAACGCGATCATTTCCTTCACTGTTTTCGCCGGCACCGAGGGGTGCACCATCATCAGGTTGGGGACGAATACCGCCTGCGTGACGGGCGCGAAATCGCGCATCGCTTCGTACGGCACTTTCCTGAAGGTGGCGGGATTGATCGCGAGCGTGCTTACGCCCATCAGCAGCGTGTAGCCGTCGGGTGGCGCCTTCGCGGCCATCTCGCCGCCTATCATCGTGCTCGCGCCGGCGCGGTTTTCCACCACGAACTGCCGTCCCCAGCGCTCGGACAGTCCCTGCGCGATCACGCGTGCGACCGTGTCGTTGCCGCCGGCCGGCGCGGTCGGCACGATGATGCGCACCGTGCGGTTGGGATAGTCGCTTTGCGCCGGCACACCCGCGTGTGCGACCCCCAGCGCCGCCGCGAGCACCAGCCTGGCGGATACCGCTGATCGATTCGTCGGAACCGGAGAGTGATTGAGCAATTGAGTAATTGAGTAATTGAGCGATTGATCCGAAACCGTGGTGTGTCACTGATTGTTTCGAGACCTTGAAGAATGCGGGGAAAGTTACCGTGTAATCGGCGATGACGTGCAATCTTACACGCATGTCAAATTCGCGTGCGGCACGCGTCATCGGTACCTCTCCAGAACTGAAAATATGCGGCTGCCCGTAAATGTTAAGATGATCGGCGCGTTGTGGACGCGGCTTGGTTTTCGTCAATACTACTTATGCTCGATCGCTCACTATGAAAGCAGTTCAAATCCGAAAATTCGGCGGCCCGGAAGTCCTCGAAGTCGTGGATCTGCCGATGCCGGAGCCCAAAGCCGGCGAAGTGCTGGTCAAGATGGCGTACGCGGGCGTCAATTTCACCGATATCTACAGGCGCTCCGGCCATTACGCGGAGTCGCCCACTTATCCGACCAAATTGCCGGTGGTGCTCGGTTTGGAAGGTTCCGGTACCGTCGCCGCGATCGGCGCCGGAGTCGCTGGATTGACACCCGGGGTCCGCGTTGCATTCACGCGCGGCAGCGGGGCATACGCCGGGCATGCGAACGTGCCCGCGCGCTGTATCGCGCGCATCCCGGACGGCTTGCCGCTCGATGTCGCCGCAGCGTCCATGACTCATGGCATGACAGCGCATTATCTCAGCCACGAGTTCGGCCTGAAGGCGGGTGATACATGCCTGGTACATGCCGGCGCGGGCGGCGTCGGGCAAATGCTGATCCAGCTCGCCAGGATGAGAAACGTGCGCGTTATCGCGACGGCAGGCACGAGCGCCAAGGCGGCTATTGCGCGCGGGCGCGGCGCCGACGAGGTGATCCTCTACCGCGACACCGATTTTCGCGAGGCAGTGCGCAAGTTGACGAACGGTCGCGGTGTCGATGTCGTCTTCGATTCCGTGGGCAAGGACACCATACACGGATCGCTGTATTCACTCAGGCCGCGCGGCATATGCGTGCTGTACGGGCATACGTCGGGCAAGGTCGATCACTTCGATACCATGGATCTCGCCGAAGCCGGTTCGGTGTTCCTGACGCGGCCGCATATGCAGCACTATGTGGCGACGCCCGAGGAATACGCGCGGCGTGCAAATGACGTTTTGCGCTGGGTAACCGAGGGCAGGCTGAAGGTCACCATCCAGAAAAAATACCGGCTCGAAGAAGTTGCCGCGGCGCATGCCGCGATGGCGGGGCGCCAGACGACGGGAAAGCTTTTGCTGGACGTGCAAGCCCAGGGTCCGGGAAGCGAGCGGCCCCATGTATCGCATCAACGGCTGTGAATGACGCAATCGAAATCAAAAAGGAGGACGGTCATGACTGACGCAACCCGGTCTTCACCCATGCCGGCGATCGCACCCGGATTGTTGCTGGCGCTGGCCGTATGTTCGGCGCAAGCGCAACCGGAGACGGCCGCGCAGAATTATCCCAGCAAGCCGATCCGCTTCGTTGTGCCCTGGGTGGCGGGGGGAGGCACCGATATCGTGGCCCGGATCATCACGCAGAAGCTGGCGGAGAATCTCGGCCAGCAGATAGTGATCGACAACCGTCCGGGCGCCAACGGCGTCATCGGCGCCGAGATCGCGGCGAAAGCTCCGCCCGACGGATATACGATGGTTCTGCACGCGGTCGAGCATTTCATCAACGCGAGCGTCTACCGCGAGCTGCCGTACGACACGGTAAAGGACATCGCCCCGGTGACGCTGGTCGCCACGCACTATCTGGTGCTGATCGTCAGCCCGGCTGCTCCGACGAAATCCGTCGCCGACCTCGTTGCACTCGCGAAATCGAAGCCGCAGGAGGTCAACTTCGGGTCCTGGGGCAATGGGAGTCTCGCGCAACTGTCCGGTGAATCGTTGAAAACCATGGCCAGGGTGGACATGACGCACGTGCCGTACAAAGGCGCTCCGCAGGCGGCCACGGACATCATGGCAGGCCGTATTACTTTCATGTTCACGACGATGCCGACCGGGCTGCCCCTTGTGCAGGCCGGAAAATTGCGGGCCCTCGCCGTGACCAGCGCGCAACGTCTCCCGTTTCTCGCGGACGTTCCAACCATGATCGAGGCCGGCTATCCGGGCTTCGAGGTGCAGTCCTGGCGGGGATTGTTCGTGCCGGCGGGAACACCCAGGGACATCATCGACAAGCTGCACGATCAGGTCGTGAAAGTCGTGGAGATGCCGGAAGTGCGGCAGCGTGTCATGACCGCCGGCTTCGGCGTCGTGACTTCCACACCCGGTCAGCTCGGGACATTCAGCAGAGCGGAGCTCGCGAAGTGGGCGAAAGTGGTCAAGGCGGCCGGGGTGCGCATCGAGTAGGCGATTTGCCGGATCCGGCGAATTCACGACCCGAACCCGACCCTGCATGGCCCATCGAGCTGCGGCACGCACACCATGACTTCAGCCCGCGAAGATGTCCGGAAGATACTGGCGATTCTCGACGAATCCGATTGCAGGGAAGCGCGCATCGAGTTCGGCGATCTGAAACTCGATTTGCGCAGGCGCGGGGACGCGGCGGCTTTCGAGCCCGCGGAACCGCACGAAAAGGCGGAAGACCGGCAGGCATCCCCGCAGGTTGCTAATGTTGCCCGTAAAGAGCCGATTGCATCGGCTGCACCGGCGCAATCCAGTGCACGTCGGAAAGAAGCGATCCCGGAAGGCATCGTTGCGGCAGTTTCGCCGAAGCCGGGCACGTTGCGAGCGGTGAAATTCATGGACACGACGCTGCGCGATGCGCACCAATCGCTGTGGGCGACGCGCATGACGACCGCGATGATGCTGCCGGTGGCGGAGCGCCTGGACAGAATCGGTTTCGACGCGATCGACCTGATGGGATTGATCCAGTTCGACGTCGCCGTCCGCTACCTGAAGGAAAATCCGTGGGAGCGGGTGCGCCTGGTGCGCGGGAAAATAACCCGCACTCCGCTGCAGGCGTCGGTGCGCAGCAAGAGTCTGACCGGCTTCGGCGTCGTTCCGAACGACATATTGCTGCTGTGGACCGAGCGGCTGATCGCCAACGGCCTGCGGCGGATCCGCGCATTCGACGCATTGGCGGATCTCGGCAACATCGTCCACATACTCAGGTTTGCGAAAGAACAGGGCGCCTACACGGTGGGGGCGCTCGTGTACGGCCACAGCCCCGTGCATACGGACGAGCTCTACGTAAGCAAGGTCAAGGAGCTCATCGAGCGCACCAACGTCGATGCGATCATGCTGAAGGACGCATGCGGCCTGCTGACTCCCGACCGCATACGCACGCTCGTCCCCGCGATGAAGAAGGTCATGGGCGAAGTGCCGCTTGAGCTTCACAGCCACTGCCTCACCGGCCTCGCGCCGCTGGTTTATCTCGAGGGCGTCAAACTCGGCGTCGACCAGGTGCATACGTCCATCGCTCCCCTGGCAAACGGGCCGGCGCAGCCCGCGACGCAAACGATCGCGAGAAACCTGCGCGCGATGGGTTATACGGCCGGGCTCGACGACAAGCTGATCGATCAAGTCAGCGAGCATTTCCGCATGGTTGCCGAACAGGAAGGCAAACCGGTGGGCGTGCCGATGGAATACGACGCTTTCCATTTCGAGCACCAGGTTCCCGGGGGCATGCTGACGAACTTCAAGTTTCAGCTTACGCAAGCGGGGCTCTTCCACCGGTATAACGACACGCTCGAGGAATGCGCACGGATACGGCGGGAGCTGGGCTGGCCCATCATGGTGACGCCATTTGCCCAGTTGGTGGGAACGCAGGCGGTGCTCAACGTCATTCAAGGCGAGCGCTACCGGACCGTGCCGGATGAAGTCAAGCTGTACGCGCTCGGGTATTACGGCAAGCTGCTTGCTCCGATCGAGCCGAACGTATTGGACCGAATCGTTGAAAACGGCTCGAAACAGATCCCGCTGGAACTCCGGCCTCTCGATCCCGGCGTGCCGGGCCTCAGAAAGCAGTATCCGGACATGAGCGATGACGAGAGACTGCTGCGCTACTCGTTTGCCGGATCCCAGGTGGATCAAATGCAGGCCGCCGGCCCGACGGAAACCCGATACGAATTCAACAAACCCCTGCTGCATCTGCTGAACGAACTGACGAAACGCCGCGAGTACAAGCACGTTTACATCGAGAAGGGACCGCTCCGCCTGGAACTCGACCGATGACGGGACGAGACGGCGGGACTGCGCATGACGTCGGCTGATCCGCCACCGCAGAATAAATAAATAGGTCAGTGCGCACAGCGCCGCTGTGACCATTCGCTATTTACCATTTACCATTCACTGTTTTCATGGCCTTCACCCGTCCACGCTTCACCCTTGTCTGATTTTCGATAATTGACCCCGACCCGGTTCCCTCTCGAACGAAGCATGGAACCGATCGGCGGGGCCCCGCGTCGCTTGAAGTGTGATACAATCATTGCAAATCGTATCACATGGAGGTTTGTCATGCCCAAATCGCTGCGCCTGGGGGCCGAGCTGGAGAAGACGCTGGATCGCTACTCCAAGGAAACCGGCAAGACCACCAGCGCCGTCATTCGCGAGAGCGTGGCGGAGTACATAGTCCGCCGGCGGCGCAGGACGCCCGCCCCTTCCGCATGGGAGTTGGGCAAGGATTTGTTCGGCGCCGACCGCTCCGCCTCCGGACCGCGCAACGTCTCGGGACGCGTGAAGCGGCTCATCGCCGGAAAACTCCGTGCGAAACATCATCGTTGACGCGGGTCCGCTCGTCGCGCTGTTTCGGGCGCGCGACGAGCACCATCAGACGGCGAAGTCCGTGCTCGAATCGACGCGGGCGCTGCTCGTCACCACGTGGCCCGTGGTCACCGAAGTCTGTCACTTTCTGTCGCGGGACGGGAAACGCGCATTGCTCAGCTTCATCGGGCGCGGCGCGCTGCGCATCGAACCGTTGTCCGCCGGCGACATCCCGCGTCTCGATGAACTGCTCGCGCGCTACGAACGGATGGATTTTGCCGACGCGACGCTGGTGCTGCTGGCGGAGAAGACCGGCGTCACCGAAATTTTCACGATAGACCGGCGCGATTTCGAGGTTTACCGCACGCGCACAGGCCGCCGGTTCCGGCTGGTGCCGGCGTAACCTCCAAACCGGTGCAACCGCCTTCACCCTTCACACCTTCACCCTTCACGCAAAGAACGGGCTACGTCGCCATATCGTTCAACCTGGCGGCTGGTGGTGGGGATTTTCAGCAAAGGAATGCGTGGTCTGTCCCGAAATATCTACCTAGCGGCAAGCAAACAGCGCGATCTCGCGGTCCCTAGCTCGCGTGCGATTTCCGAAAGGTGTCCTTACGCACGATCTTTCCGTCACGGAAGACGAAAAGATCGACCCCACGCATCTCCACGAACTTGCCGTTGCGATCCGTGCCTCGGAACGTCCATTCGCTGAACCCGCGGTCCCCGCACACGGTGTGCGTCGCTTCCTCCCATCGCGCGTCGGGGAAAGTCTCCCATATTCTCGGGAAAGCGGAACGCAGCGCGGCCTTGCCCTGGTGACGCTCGCCGAACGCGTGCGGGCCGGAAGAAGTCTCAAACACGCTGTCATCGGTGACAAATGTCAGCAATGCCTCGCAATCATGGCGATTCCACGCAGCCGCAAAATCTTCAAGAAATTTGATTGTCACCTGCGCTGCCATTGTTCCCTCCGTCCATTCGCCTGCCAGGCGGCACTGCGACTGCCGCTGCGCCTACCACGCCGACGCGCTACCCTCCCTGCGACAGTCCGCGCCAGCATATAGCAATCCTGTAGCCGTATCCTGCACGATAGCGCACACCCCACCCGCCTTCGGTGAACGCTCCGGCCACACCTCGAGATCATGTCCCATCGCCTGCAACCTGGCCCCGATGGTATCGGCGAGCGACTTCTCGACGCACAGGCGTCCCGGAATGTATTGATGCGGAGCAAAGGAATTGGGGTAACTGAAATTTCCGACGCGCGGCTTCTCAACGGCCGTCTGCATGCTCATGTTGAACTCGTAAACGTTGAGCAGTACCTGCAGCATCGCCTGCATCTGTACATCACCACCGGGTGTGCCCAAGGCCATGTAGAACTTGCCGCCGCGCAGGGCAAGCGCCGGGGCCGGCGTGAGCCGCGGGCGCTTGCCGGGCTTGACTTCGTTCGGGTGTCCTTTCGCCAGCCGTGACTGGTTGCCGCGCGAAGACACCGCGAGCCCCGTACCCGGAATGATCGGCGTGTCATTGGCATTGTCGCTCGGCGTCACCGAATAGGCGTTGCCTTCGGCATCTACGGTGCAGCCGTAAATCGTGTCCGGCATCGGCATGACGCTGGCAGCCGATGCGGCAGACCTGACCTTCAAGATCGATGCCGGGCGCCGATTGCCCCAGGGATCTCCGGGTGCCGGCATCTCGCCGAACGCCCGATCGGATCTGATGCGCGCGCACTGCGCGGCGGCGTAGGCCTCGGAAATCAGCTGGGCGGTCGGCACTTCCACGAAGCGCGGATCGCCGAAATATGCCTCGCGGTCGGCAAATGAAAGCGCAAACGCCTCCCCGATCGTGTGCACGTACTCGAGCGTGTTGTGGCCGAGTTTCTTCAGGTCCATGCCTTCCAGGATCTTCAGGGTTTCGAGCAGCACGACACCCTGGCACCACGCGTCGCAGACGTGGACCTCGAGTTCCTTGTAGCGGCAGCGAACGCTGTTCTCCACCGGCACCTCGAAACCGGCAAGGTCGTCCTTCGTCATGAACCCGCCGTGCTGCGCATGGTAGTCGGCGATCTTTTGCGCGATCGGGCCGCGGTAAAAATACTCGTGCGCGACGCGTAACTTACGATCGCGGTCGCCGCGCGCCTGCCGCTCCGCTTCGATCATGCCGGCGATGGTGCGCCCCAGGTCTTCCTGCCGGAACAATTCGCCGACTTTGGGCGTGCGCCCGCCGGGACGGAAGATGCGCGCGTTCTCGGAATAACGGTCAAAACCGCCTTTCACCGACTCGATGTTGTGCTCGAGCAGCGGATACATGGGAAAACCGTCGCGCGCGAGTTCCAACGCCGGCGTTGCCGCCTCCTCGAAGCTGATCGTGCCGAAACGGCGGAGGGCCTCGACATGGGTCGCCGGCGCCGCGGGAATCACCGTGCGCAGAATACCTTCGGGCACGACCTCGCCGCCCTCCTCGATCAGCCGCTTGACATCCGTCGCCGCCGGCCAGTAGCCGAGGCCTGCGAGACTTACCACGCGCTGCTCCTGGTGCAAATACACCAGCGTCGGGGCGACACCGGCGAAGCTGACGATGTTAGGTTGCAGCACCGCGAGCGCCATTGCCGCAGTGACGCCGGCATCGACGGCGTTGCCGCCGCGGTCGAGAATGCGCATCGCTGCCTGTGTCCCCAGATAGTGCCCGGTTGCCGCCGCGTAGCGGCACCCCGCCATTGTGGGCCGCCAGCTGTCGCGCGGCTGCGCCTCGTCGGTATAAAGGTTGCTCCAGATGTTCTTGCTCATTGCTCAGTGTCCCTCCGTCGCTTGCCGCGCCCCGCCTATTCGACCTTGATCCCGGCTTCCTTGATGACCTTTGCCCATTTCTCGGTGTCGGCCTTGATGTAACGCGCAAACTGCTCGACGGTCCCGCCTACCGGCTCCGCCCCGAGCGTGAACATGCGCTCCTTGGTGTCGGGCAGCGCCAGGATCCGGTTCGCCTCGGAGTTTAACTTGGCGACGATTTCCTTGCCGACGCGCACCGGCGCGAGCATCCCGAACCAGCCGATCGCCTCATAGCCGGTGAGCCCAGTTTCATCCAGCGTCGGCAGTTCCGGCGCGGGACCGAAGCGCTTGAGGCTGGTGACCGCCAGCGCGCGCAACTTGCCGGCCTTGATTTGGGATTGCACGGCGGGCAGCGGCGCCATCATGAACTGCACCTGGCCGCCCAGGAGTTCGGCCACCGCCTGCCCCGCGCCCTTGTAGGGAATGTGAACGACATCGATTTTGGCCATCGATTTCATAAGCTCCGAAGCGAGATGGGACTGGGATCCCGTGCCGGACGAGCCGAAGTTGAGCTTGCCCGGCTGCGCCCGCGCCAATGCAATAAGTTCCTTCGCCGTCGTTGCCTTCACCGATGGATGCACCACGAGCACGCTGGGTGGGGCCGCGACCAGAATTACCGGCGCAAACGACTTCAGGTTGTCGAGCGTTATGCCGCCGAGCGCCGTCATCAAAACGGTATGCCCGTCAGGATTGGCGTTGGCAACGATATCGGCGCCGAGCAGGCCGCTCGCCCCGGGCCGGTTGTCGATAACGATCTGCTGGCTCCAATCCTCGGTCATTTTCTGGCCGATGATGCGCGCCAGCACGTCCGTCGCGCCGCCAGGCGGAAACGGCACTACGATACGAATTGGACGTGTTGGATAATCGCTCGCAGCGGCAACCGCCGCGCACGCCAACCCAAACGCCATCACAAGCGCAAGCGCGCGCAACACCGGATGCCTTAAAGCACCCAGCGAGTCTTCGATCGCTTTGGTGACGTTTTCAACCGGCGTTTTTTTCCGATCGTGGCTGCGGCCTGGGCCGATGTAGAGCCGGGCAAGTGGCATCGATATCTCCGTTAAGTGTCTGCAGCAAGTTCCAGCGGTGATTCTACGGGCGCGGGGCGCGGCGCGGCAAATTGAAAAGCTGATATTGCGAGACCCGGCCCCATCAGGTCAACGCCTGGTGCACCCAATGCGCGCAGAGGAGCGCGCGCTCGTCGTGCCCGCGGGCGCCGATAACCTGGGCGCCCATCGGCAACCCTTTAGGTCCAGTAAAGACCGGGACCGAGATAGCGGGCGTATGCAAGATCGTCCACATTTGCTGGAACGCGGCTGGACCGATGCTCTCGAAACCGCGGGGTGCCTCGCCCGTCGCGCTTGGAGCGATCAGCACATCGTAATCCACGAACATCTCGTCGATCAGCGCACGGCACGCGCGCGCCGTGTCGAGCGCGGCGAGGTATCGATCCCGCCCCACGTTCGCTGCCTTGTCCAGCTTTTCCCTCAGCGTCGGGCTGAGGAGATCGGCGTGCCGCACGCGCTCGTACGCAAGCGCGCGGTAGGTCTCATAGTCATTGATGATGCCGGCCGCCGCGATGATTTCGTCCATCAATACCGGCGCGACCACTTGCGTCACCCGGGCGCCTGCGCGCGCAAGCTTCCCCGCAGACGCATCGAATGCAGCAGCGAGGGCAGGCTCGGCGAGCGACCACTGCGGTGTCCTGTACATGCCTATGCGCGGCGCGGTTCCCGGTTTCGAATCGAAATCCAAAGCTGGATAACCGATGACCGCAGCGCCAATCAAGGCCGCATCAGGCACCGTGCGGCCATATACGCCCACGGTATCCTGGGACGCCGACAGCGGTTTGACTCCTGCAGGATTGATGAAGTTGAAAGTGGGCTTGTAACCAACAATGCCGCAGTAGGACGCGGGACGGATCAGCGAGCCGCCGGTCTGGCTGCCGAAAGCGAGGGGCGCCATAAAATCGGCCACCGCCGCGCCTGAGCCGCTCGACGAACCGCCCGGCGTGTGATTGAGGTTACGAGGGTTGCGAGTCCCGGCGGGATGGCGGTTGGCCAATTCCGTCGTTACGCTCTTGCCGAGCACTACCGCGCCCTGGTCGCGTACGGCCACGACACAGGCTGCATCCCAGCGCGGACAGTGGCCTCTGTAGATCGGGGTGCCGTATTCAGTCGGCATGTCCGCCGTGTCGATGATGTCCTTGACAGCAACCGGGAGGCCGTGCAGCAAGCCGCGTCGGGGTTCGCGATCCCGCGCGCGGGCCTCGGCAATTGCCTGCTCCGGAGAGAGCCACGCCCACGCCCGCACCTCGCTTTCGCGCTCGGCGATGCGGGCGAGGCAAGCCTGCGTCAATTCTTCGGACGAAATGCGGCCAGACGCGATGTCCGCGGCGGCTGCAATTGCACTGAGCATATGGAGTTCCGGCATCGCGCGACTACCACGACTGCAGTGGGATTTTGGCGTCCTTGACGACCTTGGCCCAACGCGCGATGTCGGCCTTGAGAAACGCCGCGAACTGCTCGGGTGAGTTGCCCACCGGCTCGGCGCCCAACCCCAACAGCCGCTCGCGTATCTCAGGCAGTCCGAGAATGCGCACGATCTCCGCGTTCAATTTCACCGTGATGTCCCGCGGCGTGGCTATAGGCGCGAGGACGCCGACCGAGTTGGTCGCCTCGAATCCTGGAATCGCCGCTTCCGCGACGGTTGGAACGTCGGGCAGCGCGCTCGTCCGTTTTGCGGTGGATACAGCAAGCGGCCTGACACGGCCGGACTTGATGTGCGGCAGCATGACCGGGAGCGGCGCGAACGCAAGGTCGACGTGTCCGCCCACCAGGTCGAGGACCGCGGGGGCCGCGCCCTTGTATGGGATGTGCAGGAAATCCACGCGGGCCATGCTCTTGAAGAGCTCCATCGCCATATGGGTCGTCGAGCCGGTGCCGGCAGAAGAGTAGTTAAGCAAACCGGGTTTTGCCCTGGCCAGCGCGATCAATTCCTTCACCGATCTGGCCGGGACCGTCGGGTGCACGACAAGTATGTTGGTGGTCGCGGACGTGAGCGTCACCGGCGCGAAGTCCCGCAGCAAGTCGTATGGCATTTTTGCATAGATGCTCGGATGCACGGTGTGGGAGCCGGTGAACATGAGAAGCGTGTAGCCGTCCGGCGCCGCGCGTGCGGCGATTTCCGAGCCGATGATGCCTTGCGCTCCAGGCCGGTTGTCGATGACCCAAGGCTGTCCGGTGCTTTCCTGAAACTTCGCCGCGATGATGCGGGCTACGACATCGGTCGAACCGCCCGGTGGGTAGGCATCGATGACGCGAATCGGCTTGTTGGGATAAGGCTGCGCGGCGAGCTCGCCGGCCGCAAGGCCGGCGGCTGCGACGACGCAAGCAAGAGCAAACCGCACCAGGTGCGTACGCATTTTCATTCCTCCTCGTTGTGCCGGCGGTTGCCCGCTGCGCCGTCCGCCGCTTCCGGCTGGTGCCAGTGTAACCTTTAAAGCGGCGCAAACCGCCGATGCCTGTCCTGAACTTGATTCAGGAAACGCAGATGAACGCGGAAAACGTCAAGAGCAAGTAAATCGGGAATGAGGGATTTCACTCATCCTTCATCCGTCCGCCCTCCTCTCGCTTCGCCCTTCACCCTTCACTCATTCACGCCTCTCTCGCGGGGCACGCTAGCACACCGCGCGAGGCTGGCGATCCAGGGGATTGCATTCATCGAGATTGATCCGAAGCCGCGGGTCGCGCCCAAAAATGCTGGTCGTGCGCGCGGCCCGTCAGCGGAACCACAGCGAGAACCACGGCACGAAGCCGATGATGACAACGGCCAGCGACAGCGCCAGGCACAGCGGCCAGGCCCGCCAGGCGATGTTCAGGTACGGCACGCCGCTGACCGCTGAAGCGGCAAACAGGTTGATGCCCACCGGCGGCGTGATGAACCCGACGGTCAATGCGCATACGACATACACGCCGAAATGCACGGGATCGAATCCCAAACTGGTCCCGATCGGCAGCAGAATCGGCATCATGATGATCAGCGCCGCGATGGTTTCGAGAAAGCAGCCGAGCACGAACAGCACGAAAAAGATCATCAGCACCCCGGTGACATATCCGGACGGAATTGCGAGCATGTAACCCGCGAGCCGCTCGGGTATGCGGAGTATCGCGAGCACTTCGGCAAACAGCACGGAAAACGCGATGACCGGGCCGATGATCCCGGAGATGGCGCCGCTGCGGGCGAGAAGCTTGGGAATGTCTTTCCACGTAACTCCCTTCGTCAGGAATAATTCCACGAACAGGCAATAGCCGACCGCGACCGCGGCAGCTTCCGTCGGCGTAAATGCTCCGCTGTATATCCCGCCCAAAATGACGGCCGGCGCACCGAGCCCATAGCGAGCGTCCCAAGTGGCGTGGAGCAGTTCGGAAAACCGGAACGACACCCGATCGGGCGCGCCCCAGTTGCTCAACCGGCAGACAAAATAATTTGCAATGCACATGCAAGCCGCCATCAGCACGCCGGGCATGACTCCGCCCAGAAAGAGATCGCCCACCGAAGTCGAGGTAATGACGCCGTAGATGATGAAGATCAGGCTCGGCGGCACGATGATCCCCAGGCACCCGCCCGAGGCGGCCAGGGCCGCCGCGTATGACTTGCTATAACCATGATCGACCATCGGCGGGATCATGATTTTCCCGATCGCCGCGGTGTCGGCGGAGTTCGAGCCGCTGGTCCCCGCGAAGAAAAAGCAACCCATGATGGTCGCCATTCCAAGTCCGCCTGTGATCCATCCCACTCCGGCCCGCCCGAGGCGCACGAGCTGGCGCGCAATGCGGCCCGTGGAGATGATGTCGCCGGTCAGAATAAATAAAGGCATGGCAAGCAGCGCCCAATTATTCATCGCGGTGAACGGGACTTCGCCCAGTATGGCCGGCGAGTAAACGCCGACCATGGTGATCATCGCCAACGACCCGAGTCCCAGCACAACGAAAAGCGGCAATCCGATCGCGAGGTGCACGAGCATGAACAGCCCGACGCCGAGCACCACGATGTCGTTATGACTCACCGAATCCGCCTCCGCCCAACGGTACTTCGCCGGATTGTCTGTAGCTGCCGATGGTACGCACGAAACGCTGTATTACGCGGTAGGCCAAAAGCGCCCAGCCGACGGGCAACGCCGCTTGCGCGAACGCCATATTCAGATCGAACCCGGTCATCAGCGTGTCGGTCGCGATCGACAGCCGCACGACGCCCACCGAGTAATAGATCACGAGCGCCGCCAGGATCAGATAAAGAACGTCGAAGTAGACGTACAGCGCAAGACGTCCCCGCGGTCCCAGCAGACGGGGCACCAGATCGATCCGGATATGATCGTTGGACTTCGCGACCTGGGCGGCGGCGATGTAGACGAGATAGACGAACGCGTAACGCGCCGTCATCTCGCCCCATTCGCTCGATGATCCGAAAATGTACCGCCGGATGACCTCAAACAGGATGATCAGGCAAAAATAGCCGTAGAAGAACGTGATCAGCCAGTATTCAAGCTGCTCGTCGACGCGCGACCACAGGCCCCGCATCCGCATGCGTGGAATTTCGGCAGGACCCGGTTCAGGCAAGCTTCTGGCCTAGTTCCGCAATCCGGTTGTACAGGTCCTTGCCGTAACGCTCCTTCCACTGATTCCACTCGGGGCGTTGATGGCCTACCGCCGCGACCCATTGCTTGCGCTCATCGGCGCTGAGATCGATGGCCTTGATGCCCAACGCCTTCCATTCGTCCCACATGCGGTCATTTGCCTTGCGTTGCTCGGACTGCTCGTAACGCCACGCTTCGGCTGCGGCGCGCTCGACCGCTTCCCGCACGGCGGCCGGTAACGCATCGAACCATTGCTTGCTGACCACGACGACGTGCGCGTTGAAACTCATGCCGATGCGCGTCACGGTCCCGATGGTTTCCTGAATCCGCGCGGAACTGAGGGGCCCCAGACCCACGTTCAACGCGTCCACCGTTCCCTGCTGCATCGCCTGGTAGGTTTCCCCCCAATCGACCGAGACCGGGTTCCCGGGCGTGAGCGCGAACGCCTGCTGCTCGACCTTGGAACTCGTGACGCGGATTTTGAGGCCCTTCAAATCGGCAGGCACCCGCACCTCGCGTTTGACCTTCTTGCTGATCCCGGTCACGCGCAACCCCGTATTCGCCCACAAACCCGCGAGCACCTTGAAACCCTTGGTGGCGGGTTCGGTGCCGAGTTTCGATTGCATGAAGTAAGGATCCTGCAGGAATTTCTCGAAGGCATCGTTCGAGGCGAAAATAAACGGGAAGTCCAGAACGTTGAACGCTTCGGAGAACGGCGTGAAATTCTGCATCGAAAGCTGGCACGCCTGAACTGCACCTTGCTGCACTTTCTGCGGCAGAATGTTCTGGCCGCCGAGCTTGCCGCTGTCGTGCACGTCGACGAAAAGTTTGCCCTGACTGTACTTTTCGGCCGCCTGCTTGAACTGGTCGATGCCGGTCACCACGTATTTTTCGGTTGCCGGCGAAAAAGTGTGGGCGAATATCATCGTGTGGTCCGGCTTGCCTTGGGCAAATGCGGATTTCCGGATAAGCGGCCACGAAACCAGGGAGCCAACGCCCGCCAGACCGCCGATTACTACCTGCCTGCGTTTTGCCTTCGCTGTATTCATCTCTATTCTCCTGTTCCCGATTGCATCGTCAAATAGCGCCCATTTCGCTCAGAATTTCCCTGAGTCTGCGTCTGGGCTGCTCCGTCAGCTCAGCGAGCGGTGGACGCGGCTTGCCGAGCTTTAAATCTGTCCATTGCGACATCGCCTTGATCGAATGCGGCACGCCGTTGAACTTGAAGAAGTCGAACAGCGGCTGCACCCGCTTGTAAAGTGTTTCGGCGCGGCGGCTCCACGGATCCGCTGCCAGCGCGCGATAAAGTTCGACGCATGGCTTGGCTATGATCGGATGGAGCATCGCTTCCCAGCCGACGGCGCCAAGGCGAAATGCGTCCAGACACTGGTAGTGGAACCCGCAGAACAGGTTATATCGATCGCCGCACAGCGACTTGATATCGCGGATTCGAGAGACGTCGCCGGATGCCTCCTTGACCGACGTGATCGCGCGGATGCCGGTCATCCGCGCGACGCGCTCGGGGGTGAAATCGAAGCGGGTCGGCGCGGTTATATTATAGAGGCGAATGGGAACGTCGACCGCGCGTGCAACGGTTTCGAAATGGCGGTAGGCGTCGTCGAAACCGATCGTGAAGTACTGCTGCATGTCGAGCATCAAGCTGGTTGCGCCCGACGCCTCGGCCTGCTTTGCGTATTCGATGACCTGGCGGGTCGATACTGCGCCGACACCTATATTGAGCTTCAGCCGGCCTGCCGCGACCTTGCCGACCGTGGTGGCCACGAGGTGGCGCTCTTTTTCCGTGAGGTACGGGCCTTCGCACGTGCTGGCGACGCACGTAATGCCATCGACGCCTGACTTCATCATGGCGGCGACGTAGTCCGTCAACTTCGCCACGTCGACATCGCCTTTCGTGTTGTAGGGCGTTACTACATAGCAGAACAACCCCGTGTCGCTCTTCCTTGCGCCTGCCATTTTGCCCTCTCCCCCGGAGGCCCGCTGCAGATCGTTTGCCGCAACGGGCTCCACAAAATGCACTACACGCCGCGAACAACGCTACCACAGCGAAATTTTCGAATCAACAAAATATGCGCGCAAACGGAACGCAAAATTCCATTTATTGTAGTATCGTTCAGTATTCGAAAAATTCCACTGCATGATCAATCATATGAAATCCACCGCTCGCGGCAGCGCGCAGCCTATTTCTCCCGGCCGCCGCAAATCCGGCGCGCAGCTGCCGACGCTGCGCAACCTCTTGATCGCGGAGGTCGTGGCGAAACGCGGCAGCGCCCTGAATCTCGAATCGATATGCCAGGCCACCGGGATTCCGAAGGGAAGCGCGCACCGACTGGTAAGCACATTGGTGCAAGCGGGGTTTCTCGTGCGCGATGCGCTGCCGAAAACCTATTCCGCCGGACCGCGCCTCGCGGCATTGGGGCTCGACGCGCAGTTGCATTCGTCCCTGCGCGGCGAACGTCATGCCGTGCTGCAGGCGCTCGTCGATCAGATCGGCGAGACCTGCAACATGACGACGCTCGACGGGATCGACATCGTGTATATCGATCGCGTCGAATCCGCGTGGCCGTTGCGGATGCACCTGCAGCCGGGATCGCACGTGCCGATACACTGCACGTCCAGCGGCAAGCTGTTTCTCAGCCAGATGCGCGGCAGCCAGCGCCGGCGGATCCTGGCCAGGGTGCCGCTGAAGCGTTACACCCCGAAAACGATCACCGATCCGGCCCGGCTGGAGCAGGAACTCGAAAGGATACGAAAGACGAAGGTCGCGACCGACGACGAGGGCTTCCTCGCCGGGCTGATTTCCGTCGCCGTTCCCGTATCGGACGGACACGGACGGATAATCGCCACAGTAGCGGTGCACGCGCCCAGCGCGCGCCTGAGTCTGCGCCGCGCGCTCGAGCATGTTCCGCTTTTGCGTTAGGCCGCTAAAGAATTGGAGCAGCTCTACGCGATGCCCTGACGCCGGTCTCGCAGCCGTTACTCGTTTACTGCTTCATCGGCGGCGGCACGATCTCGAAAAAGATCAGGCTGGCGATGCGGGGAGTGAGTTCATCGCGATTGATCCGAACCGCGGTCTGTCGCCGGTTATTGTTCTTCGCCGATCGGCAGCGGACGCATTCGCACGCGGGTTTCCTCGAACACGACGATGGCTCCCTGCTGCACGTGCTTTTCCAGGGCGGGAAGATTCGCCGCTAACAATGCGAGTTGTTTCCCGGGATTCCGATCGGCGCCGCGCCTGAATAGGATCACCGAGGGTTTGCGCTGGCCTCTCAATGCCAGCAGGGTGCCGAAGCCGGTATCGGCGGAAACGATGATCCGGTCTTCTTGCGCGGCCCGCAAAAAGATTTGTTCGTCTTCGGCTGTCTGCAAGCCGTAGTCCCGAACGTGAGCGGCATCGTGCCCGATCCGCCGCAACCCCTCCGCCACCATCGGCGACAAGGCGTTATCGACCAGAAACTTCACGGCGCTGCCAGTGGCAGCTCGCGTTCTCTCACCGCTTCCGCGGCATACTGCAAAGCTTCATGAATGTCGGCGCCCTCGAGGTCCGGATAAGCCTTGAGCATCTCCGCCTCTGTCATGCCTTCGGCTACCATCCCGACGACCGTTGCCACCGGAATGCGCAGTCCCCGGATGCAGGGCACACCGTCCATCTGCTTCGGATTTACCGTAATGCGGGTGAATTTCATGGTATTCACCTCGAGTCAAAGTGTCGAAGCTGAAAGTTTACCGCTGTTCGGGGCGGCGCGGGAAAAAGCGCGTCTCGTGCCTCGCTCGCGCACGCGGAAATGGAATATTCTTTCCCCTTCACCCTTCACCCTTCACCCTTCACGCATTCACCCTTCACTCGGGGGCACGCTAGTACACCGCGCGAGGCTGGCGATCCACGGGATGGCGTTCATCGAGATTGATCCGAAATCGTGGACTGTCTCCTATTACAGGCGAGTGCAACTGATGCGTCCAACGCAAACGGCATCAGCGCCGGACTTCACGCAGTTTCATTTCGGCAACAGCCCTTTTTCGATGAGAATCGGATGCGCTTGCTGCCGCAGCCACGGTAGTTTGCGTTGCAGGATGAAGCCCATCGCCGCGAAAACAACCCCGGACACCACGAACACCGGCTGGACGCCGACGAGATGCGCAAAGCCGCCGGCCGCGAGACTGCCGACCGGCAGCACGCCGATGAAGCACATGCTGTAGAGCGCCATTACCCGCCCGCGCAGGTTGTCGGGAACCAGCGACTGCAGCAGGATGTTGCTTGAGGTCACGATGATGATCGTGGCGCAGCCGGAAATGACCAGCAGCGGAAGCGCCACCCCAATGAGAGGGTTGTAGGCGAATGCCGCGGAAGCGATACCGGCCGCGAAGCAGCCGGTCACCATCCGGTCACCCAGCCCCAGGACGGACTTGCGGTTCGCGAGATAAAGACCCGCCAATAACGCACCGAATCCGGAAGCGGCCATCAGCACGCCCAATGTATCGGGCCCGCCTTGCAGGATGTCCTTCGCGTAGACCGGCATGAACGTCAGGTACGGCGACAGGCTGAAGCTCGCGACGATCACCGTGATGAGCAGCCAGCGCGCCGGCGCGAAATCCCGCACGTACTGCGCACCCTCGCGCAACGATTTCCTGCCGCCGGCGTGCTCTGCCCGCGTCGGGTGGATTACGAGTAAAGTGTAGATAGTCGCTATGTATGAGAGCGCGTTGACGGCAAAACACGCCGCTTCGCCGAAGGCCGCCAAAATGAATCCGGCGACGGCAGGGCCGACCAGGCGCGCCGCATTGAAGGTCACCGAGTTGAGCGCGATGGCGTTGGCCATGTGGGCCCGGTCATGGACAATATCCGGCGTGAACGCCTGGCGCACCGGCATTTCAACCGCGCCGGTCAGCCCGAGGACGAAGGAGGCCGCAACAAGAACCCACGGTAAAATGTCACCGTACCACGCCAGCACAGCAAGCAGCGCCGCCACTGCCATTTGTACGATTTGGATTACGACCAATACGTTGCGTCTGCTGAACCGGTCAGCCAGTATCCCGCTGAACGGCGAGACCACGAGCGTTGGGAACTGTCCGCAAAAAGCAATGAGCCCCAGCATGAACGCGGAGCCTGTAATGCGATAGGCGATCCACGAGAACGCCACTTGTTGCACCCAGGTGCCGATGAGGGAAATGCACTGGCCGGTGAAATACAACCGGAAGTCACGGCCGGCAAGGGAGCGGAACGTATTTTTCATAGGCGAACTGTCGTGAGACAGAGATAACCCATAATTGTTCAGCAGCCGGTGTTTGCCTTCGCCCGTGAGAGTGTGAGATCACGAAAAAAAACCCCGCGCAGGCGGGGTTTTTCAGGAAGCTCGCGCCTCGCGCGAGTTCACGCCGGGACCGGATCCTCCTGCTGCTTTTCCGGCGCGGGCAATTTGGCAGGAGCTGCTGTCTTGCCTGGTTTCTTCAACTCGTCGGCTTTCTGCTGCTTGGCGCGCTCGGTCTCGCGCTGCCAGTCCACCCATTCAAATGCATCGCACATGACAAGACTCCTTTCCGTGTCCAACGATCAACAAAGCTCCCTCGCTGCACTGCTGTAGATTGGAGTTGTGGATTCATGCTACGCCTGGCCGTGGCGGAATTCAACAGCGAATCGCGGCGGGCGCGGCGGCCTGGGTCTCTTTCATTCTTCACCCTTCGGTTCTCCCCGACTCACCCCTCACGCTTCACGTCTCACGGATTGCGACGTCGTTCAACCTAGCGGCTTGTGGTGGGGATCTACACTAGGGAGAATCGGGCTCCGTCGCCCTATTTCCGGGTCAGCAATCGCTCCAATTTCAACATCTGACGCTTCAAGCCCAACGGTGTCAGCGAGTGTGGACCGCTGCGGACTCGGAACTCCACGAGTATCGAATGGTGGGGTATCTCGGTAACTAAATAGCAAACTCTGTTTACGTAGTGGACGCCGGTGGTAATCCATTGATCACTCCCGGAATCGCCATCGACGACGGTCCACACAAAAGCGGGATCGTGACGACGAACGATCTCGAAGTCTCTCCCATACGTTTCCAGTCCATGGCCGCCCCATATGTCGTGCTGCGCGTCGGCATGACGGAAGGGCTTGAAG
>JAHFRL010000182.1 GCA_023266235.1 Betaproteobacteria bacterium | reverse complement strand
CGGAGGCCACATGAAACGCTGCCTGTTTGCCGCACTGCTCGCGCTTGCCGCGGCCCCCGCGCTCGCGCAGGACGCCTATCCGTCGCGCGCCATCACCATGATCGTGCCGTTTCCGCCGGGCGGGGTGGCCGACATCACCGGGCGCCCCACCGCGGCCGCCATGGAGAAGATACTCAAGCAGCCGGTGGTGATCGCCAATCGGCCCGGCGCCGGCGGCGCGGTCGGCAATGCGGCGGTCGCCAACGCCAAACCCGACGGCTACACGATACTGATGGCGCTCTCCAGCATCACGGTCATTCCCGCGGCCGATGCGCTGTTCGACCGCAAGCCGGCATACTCGCTCGATCAGTTCATGCCGATCGCGCTGATTTCGGCCGATCCCACGATCCTCGTCGTACACCCGTCGCTGCCGGTCAAGTCCCTGAAGGAACTGGTGGCGCTGGCGCGCTCGAAGCCGGGGCAAATGTCGTATTCGTCGTCGGGCATATACGGCGCGCTGCACATGCCGATGGAAATGTTTTTGCACGCGGCCAAGCTGAAAATGCGCCACGTGCCGACCAACGGCGGCGGCCCGGCGATCACCGCGCTGCTCGGCGGGCACGTCGAAATGACGGCGGGCGGTCCGGCGGCGATCAGCGGCCACGTCAAAACGGGGAAAATGCGCACTATCGTGAGTTGGGGCGCCAAGCGTCACGAAGCGTACCCCGACGTGCCCACGTTCAAGGAGCTCGGTTACGACATCGAGTACTACATCTGGGCCGGCATGTTTGCGCCCAGGGGCACGCCCGAGCCGGTGATGAAGGTGCTGCGCGATGCGGCGCGCAAGACGGCAGAGGACCCGGATTTCAAGAAGACCATGGCCAACGTCAATTCGCCGATCCGGTACATGGATGCGCCGGAATTCGGAAAATACTGGGAAGCCGACGGCAAGCGGCTGGCCGCGCTGGTGCGGGTCGTCGGCAAGGTCGAAGACAAAAAATAGCCGCTAAATGAGCGAATCCCCGGCCAGCGTCAGCGCACGGCGCGGACTGCGCGGCGACCGGATTTCGGGCGTCGTGTTCGTGCTGATCGCGCTGTGGGTGGCGTGGGAAAACCGCGCCTTCCCGCTCGGCTCGCTGGCGGCGCCGGGGCCGGGCTATATGCCGCTCCTGCTCGCGCTCGCGCTCGGTGCGTTCGGGCTGCTGGTCGCGCTGCGCGGCGGCGCCTCGCCGCTGCTCAATACCATCGAATGGACCGAGGCCAGGCGCGGCATCGCGCTGCTGATTGCGTGCGGTATCGCCGTGTTCGTGCTCGAGCGCATCGGTTACCGCCTTACGATGATTGCGCTGCTCGCGTTCCTGCTCGGCGTGGTCGAGCGCAAGCGGCCGCTGCCGGCCGCGCTGGTCGCGCTCGGCTTCGCGTTCATTTCTTATTTCCTGTTTGCGACGCTGCTCAAAGTCCAGCTGCCGTCCGGACCCTGGGGATTTTGATGGAAGGCGTACTCGGCAATCTGCTGCTCGGCTTCTCGGTTGCGCTGACGCCATCGGTCCTCGCTTACGCGTTCGCCGGCTGCGTAATCGGCACGCTGGTCGGCATGCTGCCGGGGCTGGGACCGCTGGCCGGCATCAGCCTGCTGCTGCCGGCGACGTTCGGCCTGAATCCGATCATCGCGATCGTGCTGCTCGCCGGTGTCTATTACGGCGCAATGTACGGCGGCTCGACGACCTCGATCCTGATGCGCATTCCGGGCGAGGCTGCCTCAGTGATAACGTGCGTCGATGGTTACGCGATGACGCAGCGCGGCCGCGCCGGGCCGGCGCTCGCGATCGCGGCGATCGGCTCGTTCGTCGCCGGCACGCTGTCGGTGATTGCGCTGATGTTTCTCGCGCCGACGCTGGCGTCATTCGCGCTGCGCTTCGGGCCGCCCGAATACACGGCGCTGCTGATGATGGGGCTGCTGGTGCTGTCGTACATGAGCGGCGGCTCGATGGTGAAGACGCTGACGATGGCGGTGGTCGGCCTGCTGCTCGGCATGATCGGCATCGATGCGATGAGCGGTTACACGCGCTTCAGCTACGGCGTGATCGAGCTCAGCGACGGCATCGGCATCGTGCCGGTCGCCGTCGGGCTGTTCGGCGTGTCGGAAATCCTGCTGACGGCGGGACAGCCGACGCCGCCGTCGGTGCAGAAACCGACCTTGCGCCAGCTGGTGCCGTCACGCGAGGAGTTTCTCCTGTCGGTCGGGCCAATCGCCCGCGGCAGCGTGCTCGGCTTCCTGATCGGAATCATCCCCGGCTCGGCGCACATCATTTCGTCGTTCGTATCGTACGGCATCGAGCGCAGAATGTCCGCCCATCCCGAGCGTTTCGGCAACGGCGCGATCGAGGGCGTGGCGGGCCCCGAGTCGGCGAACAACTCGGCGGCGACCGGCGCGTTCGTGCCGATGCTCGCGCTCGGCATTCCGACCGGCCCGATTACCGCGGTGATGCTCGCCGCGATCATGGTGCACGGCATTTCACCGGGGCCGATGCTGATCACGGAGCAGCCCGAGCTGTTCTGGGGCTTCGTCGCCAGCATGTACGTCGGCAACGTGGTGCTGCTGATCCTCAACCTGCCGCTCGTGGGCTTGTTCGTCAACCTCTTGCGAATTCCGTATTCATACCTCTATCCGGCGATCCTGTGCTTCTGCATTCTTGGCGTCTATTCCGTCAGCAGCAGCGTGGTCGACGTGTGGATCATGCTCGGCATGGGGGTGTTCGGTTACATCCTGCGCAAATTCGGCTACGACCTGGCGCCGATCGCGCTCGGCCTGGTGCTGTCGCCGATGCTCGAGCTGTCGCTGCGCCAGTCGCTCGCGATGTCGGGCGGCAGCTACGCGATCTTCGTCAGCCGGCCGATCGCGGTCACGATGTTTATCCTCGCCGGCGTGCTGATACTGCTGGCGTTGAAACCGCTGATATTCAAGAGCAAGGACTGGCGCGCCGAGGTCGGGCTCGATGAGCAGGGCTAGACGGCATCGGGCGGGTCGATTTCGAACGACGCCAAACCGTGCAGCACGTGATGGCGATAGATTGCGGTGAGCGCGGGAATATCCGGGATTTCGGCGCGGCGAACGACAGGTTGGTTGCTCATGGGGTCACGTGCGTGACGCCGAGGCGGGCAGGTTGTCGATGCGCGCCACCTCGCTTGATTTGAACCAATGCGGATCCTTGAGGTAGTCGGCCACCATGCCGGTCGCATCGAGTCCCCAGAACAGCTCGCCGTCGATGGCGAACGTCGGCACGCCGAATACCCCCTGCGTGATCGCGCGCTCGCCGTTGGCGCGCAATTCATCCTTGACCAGCTTCCCGGCGATCAGCTGGTCGGCATTGCTTACGGTGAGCGCCGCCGTCAGCGCCCGCCAGTCGGCGGGGGTGTCGGTCGAGCGCCCGTCGCGCCAGATGAAGCGGAAGATCGTTGCGATGGGCTCACGCCGGCTTTCCAGTGCGATCGCCAGCCGCAGCGCGCGGATCGGATTGAACGGATGCGCCGGCGGAAACTTGAGCGGAATACCGTGATGTTTGGCGAGCCACTGCACATGCCGGTAGGTGAAGCGCCGCTTGGCGGGAATTTCGGCCGGGCCCCGTTGTTGCAGATGGTTGAGGATGCCCGCGAACAGCACCGGGCGGAAGGTAATGTCGAGATCGCGCGGCAGCTGGTGCAGCGATTCGAACTGGAGGTAGGAAAACGGCGAAATGAAGTCGAAATACCAGTCTGCGGATTGCATGGTCGATCTCCCGTTGCCGAGCATTGCGGCTGCTTGCGCGGCGCGTCCCAAATCATGATGATAGCGCTTTCGCGGTGCGGCGAATAACGGCAATGGAGCGCATCGGGTGAAGATAGTAATAACGGGCGGCGGCGGATTTCTCGGCCAAATGCTCGCTCGTGTGTTGATCGCGCGCGGCGGGCTGGCGACCGAACCCGGCGCAAAAACGAGCCTGTCCGAGCTGGTGCTGCTCGATCAGGCGTTCCCGGCGAATCGCGTCGAAGACCGGCTGATCAAATATGCGAGCGGCGATATCGGCGATGCAGCGCTGCTCACGCGCGCGTTCGCGCCGGCCACCAACGCCGTATTTCATCTTGCCGCAGTGGTGAGCGCCGGCGCGGAAGCCGATTTCGACCTCGGCTATCGCGTCAATCTCGATGGCGCGCGGCTCACGCTCGAGGCGTGCCGGCGTCAGCCCGTGCCGCCGCGACTGGTGTTCACGAGTTCGGTGGCCGCTTTCGGCGGCGCGCTGCCCGCGGTCGTCGACGATACGACTGCGGCAACTCCGCAATCTTCATACGGCACGCAAAAAGCAATCGGCGAGCTGCTCGTCGCCGACTACTCGCGCAAAGGCTACCTCGACGGCCGCACGGTGCGGCTGCCGACGATAGTGGTGCGGCCGGGCAAGCCGAACCGCGCGGCGTCCGGCTTCATGAGCGGGATACTGCGCGAGCCGCTCAATGGCGAGCCGGCGCTGTGCCTGGTCGCGCCTGATGCCCGCATGTGGATTCTGTCGCCGGAGCGCGCGGTCGACACGCTGATCCGCGCCATCGAACTGCCGGCCGAGGCGTGGGGCTGGAACCGCACGCTGAATGCGCCCGGCATTACGGTGAGCGTGGCCGAGGCGCTTGCGGCGCTGGCAACGCTCGCCGGCGGGGAGGTGGCGGCGCGGGTGCGCTTCGAGCGCGACGCGGCGATCGAGAACATCGTTTTGAGCTGGCCGGCGCGCTTTGCGACCGAGCGCGCCAACCGGCTCGGCTTCAGGGGTGACGCCGGCATTGAAGAGATCATTTGCGCCCATATGCGGGCCAGCGGCCGTTGATGCCGCACCCGGTGCGGGGACGATGTGAGTGGTTTAAGATAGCGGCGATTCGGGCCGGCGGACAACGCGTGCGCATCCTGCTGTCGATCGCCTTTGGTTTCAACTGCGCGCTGGCCGGTGCGGCGGTGACGTGCGAGCAGCTTGCCGGGCTCGCCCTGGCGACGCAGCAGCTGCGCGATCAGGGCCACTCGCTCCCGGTGGTGCTCGCCGAGGCTGATAAACTCGAGTCGAGCGGGAAATTTACCGGGCCGGAGCTCGCGCGCATCAGGGACGTGGTGGAACAGGCGTTCAAAGGCATGCGCTCGCCGCTCGAGATTCTGCAGGAGTGCAAGGATAAATTTCTGCGATAATTGACGTGCAGTCTTTCAGTAGCGGGGGGGTAATGGGGGCGAATACCAAAGGCTTGTTGGTTGCGGCATGGCTGGCCGCGCTGTTGGCGGGATGCGCGACGCCGACGCCGGATTTTCAGGCGCTGGTGGCGAGCCCTGATCGCAGCGAGGCGGACCGCGCGACCGATGGGCGCCGCAAGCCGGCACAGTTGCTCGCGTTTTACGACGTGCGCCCGGGCATGACGGTGGCTGATCTTGGCGCGGGCGCGGGCTACAACACCGAACTGCTGGCGCGCGCGGTCGGCGCCTCGGGGAAGGTTTATGCCCAGAACACGCGGGACATGCTCGAGAACCTCATCAAGGGCCGCTTCGACGAGCGCCTGCGGAGCCCGGCCATGAAAAACGTCGTGCACGTGGTGCGTGAATTCGACGATCCGCTGCCGCCTGAGGCGCGTAACCTCGACCTGGTGACGTTCAATTTCAATTATCACGATACGGCATATCTCGGCGTCGATCGCGCCAGGATGAACCGCGCGGTATTCGATGCGCTCAAGCCCGGCGGCATTTATATCGTCGCCGACCATTCCGGGCGCCCGGGCACGGGCGTGAGCGAAGCGAAATCACTGCACCGCATCGAGGAAGTCGTCGTGCGGCGCGAAGTCGAAGCAGCAGGCTTTCGCCTCGCCGCGGAGGGCGGATTCCTGCGCAACCCGCGGGATCCGCGCGACGCATCCGTATTCAAGCCGAAGCAGCCGAACGACGAATTTGTGCTCAAGTTCGTGAAGCCATAGCAACAATCACTGTAACCAACCGGGAGGAGACCATGAAATACACATTGCGTAACGTGGCGGGCATGCTGGCCGCGCTGGCGTTGCTGACCGGCTGTATAACGCCGCCCAGCCCCGACGCGGGCAAGAGCGGCAACATCGAAGTGTGGTGGCTGGGGCAGTCGGCAACGCGCATCACGACCGTCAGCGGCAAGGTAATCATGATCGATCCGTGGATCACGACCAATCCGAAGACGCCGGCGCAGTACAAGAATCTCGACGCGCTCGGCAAAATTGACCTGATCCTCGTCTCTCACGCGCACGGCGACCACATAGGCGTCAACGGGCGTGAATACGATGCAGTGACATTATCGAAGAAGCATAACGCGCCGTTGTGGGGACCGGCGGGACTTAACCAGTCGCTGATCACGCTCGGAATTTTGTCATCCGATCTCTCCTTGCGCTTTGGCAAAGGGGGCACCATCACGCCGTTCCCCGGCGTCAGGATCACGGCAACCCATGCCGAGCACAGCTCGGAATTGTTGTGGACCAATCCCGCGACCAGCAAGCCCGAGACCCAGATTGGAGGCGAGCCGGTCGGCTTTATCATCGAGCTCGAGAACGGATTCAAGATCTACCACATGGGCGACACCGGGCTCTTCGGCGACATGAAGCTGATCGGCGAGTATTACAGCCCCGACCTGATCATGATTCCGATCGGCGGGCACTTCGTGCTGGATCCGAAGGACGCGGCGAAGGCCACCCGGGACTATTTGCGGCCGAAATACGCGATCCCGATCCATTACGGCACGATCCCGCAGTTGAAAGGCACGCCGCAGGAATACCTGGATGCGCTCGGCGGCTATCCGGTCAAGGTGTTTCCGATCAATCCCGGCGACAAGCTCAGGTTCTGATGCGGATGATGGAACGCGTTAAAGTGCATCGATGGGCGCGGCCCAGGCTGCTCGCCGCGTTCGCGGCGGCAGCCTGGCTCGGCGCCGCGTATGCCGCCGATGATTTAAAGTCCGGCGGGCCGTATGTGCCCACGCCGCAGGTGGTGGTCGACTCGATGCTGCGCATGGCCAACGTCACCGAGAACGACTTCGTCGTCGACCTCGGCTCGGGCGACGGCGTCATCGTGCTCACCGCGGCGAAGCAATTCAAGGCGAGCGGCATGGGCGTGGACATCGATGCCGACCTCGTCAAATTGAGCAATAACAGCGCGCAAAAGCTGGGGGTCGCCGACCGCGTGCGTTTCCTGCAGCAGGATGTGTTCAAGGCTGATCTGAGCCGGGCTTCGGTGCTGACGCTCTACCTGCTGCCCGGCATGATGCTTAATCTGCGGCCCAAGCTTTTCAATGAACTGCAGCCCGGCGCGCGCGTGGTGTCGCACGACTATCATCTCGGCGAATGGCTGCCGGACGACCAGATCAGCTTCGACGTGCCGGAGAAGGAGGCCGTCAACGGCGTGCCGAAAGCGACGATTTATCTGTGGCACGTGCCGGCCAAAATCGCCGGCAAATGGGAGGTCAAAGTCGCCGGCGGCGAAACCTACGAACTTGCGCTCAAGCAGCGATTCCAAAATCTTGAAGGCAGCGTCGCTGTGGGCGGCAAGCCATTGCGTCCGCAATACCTTACGTTGCGCGGCAACGAGTTCAGCTTCGCATTGCCGGATGGAAAAGGAGTCGCGCGCTTTTCGGGGAGCGTGAAGGACGATGCGATGGAGGGAACAGTCGATTTGTCTGGAGCCAAAGCGCCGGCGCGCTGGACTGCTACACGCACAGCAGTAGGCGTGGTGACAATCAATTGATGCTCAGCTCGGCCCAGGATTGACTCGGTCGCAGTATCTGATGAGAGTGCACTACGACCGTAAGGTAACCGAGCCTCAAGGGCCGATGCAGAGGTTGTTGAAACGCTATA
>JAHFRL010000181.1 GCA_023266235.1 Betaproteobacteria bacterium | reverse complement strand
CGCCGTCCGGCCCCGGGAACGTCTCGATGCTGTGCAAGGCGTCATTTCTGTCGATCACCAGCCGGTCGTTGTTTTCAAGCTGCGCGGCCAGCTCGGGCCACAGGTTGCCGTCGGTGCGGCCGAGTACCTCCGCCATTTTCCGGCCCCGGATTTCCTCCCACGACCAGTTCACGTACTGGTAGCGGCCCTGCGCGTCCTTGATGAAGGCCGCGCCCGGCAGATAGCGCATGAACAACTCGAAGCGGACGCGGGTTTCGTTGAGCTGGCGTTCGGCGGTCAACCGCGCGCGCCGCTCTTCGACATCCCGCAGCGCGCGCTCCACCGCGGGTCCCAGCCGCTTCAGGTTGGTTTTCAGGATGTAATCGGCGGCGCCGCGCTTCAACGATTCGATCGCGACCTCCTCGCCGATGGTGCCCGAGACGAAGATGAAAGGCGTATCAGGAGCCTTCGCGCGCGCCAGCTCGAGCGCGGTCAAGCCGTCGAAGCGCGGCATCGAAAAATCGGACAAGATGATGTCGGGCGCGAGGGTCTCGAGCGTGTGCAGGAAATCGGGCTGCGTCTCCACCCGCGTCATCTGGTGATCGAGGCCGGCCTTCTTCAGCTCGCGCGCGACCAGGTCCGCGTCCGTCGCCACGTCTTCGACGATCAGAACTTTAAGCCGGGATTTCATAATTGATACTTCACTCGTCCTCAAGGCCATTGTCATAGAAACAATTGCACGCCCCGCTGTTTTTTGCCGGCACACACAATCCTGCGATCAGTGTGGAGTCTTGTTCAAAACGGCCCAGTACAACCCCGCCTGCGATACGACTCCGACGAACTGACTGAAGTCCACCGGCTTGACGAGATAGCTGTTGACGCCGAGCTTGTAGCTCTCGACGATGTCGCGCTCCTCGGCCGACGAAGTCACCATCACCACCGGCACCAGTTTCGTGCGCGCGTCGGATTTGAGCCGGCTCAATACTTCGATGCCGTCGACCTTGGGCAGCTTCAAATCGAGCAGGATCAGTTTCGGCAAACTGCTGTTGCGCCCGATGTAAGCGCCGGTACAGAAAACAAAGTCCAGCGCCTCGGCCCCGTCCTTCACCCACACCAGATTGTTGGCAAGGTTATTTTTCTTGAGTGCGCGGATGGTAAGTTCCGCGTCGGTCTTGTTGTCCTCTACCAGCAGGATTTCCACTTGTTGCATTTCAGACATTTTTTTCTCCCAGCGGGAGAGCGAAGAAAAAAGCGGCGCCCTCGTTCAATTTCCCTTCGGCCCATACCCGGCCGCCGTGCCGCGTGATGATGCGCTGCACGATCGCGAGCCCCACGCCGGTCCCCCGAAATTCATCGGCGCTGTGCAGGCGCTGGAACACGCCGAATAGTTTATGGTAATACTGCATGTCGAAGCCGACGCCGTTGTCCTTCACGCTGTAAATGCTCTCGGCCCCGTCGTTATTCCCTCGCACCTCGATAATTGAATCGTCATTCTTGCTGGTGAACTTGATCGCGTTCAACAGCAGATTGACCCACACCTGTTTTAACAAGGTACGGTCCCCGCGCGCCGTCGGCAAATTAGCGACCCTGATCTGCGGCGGTCTGCCGCCACCACTGGTTTGATGTTCCAGCAAGACTTCTTTGACCAGGGCGCTCATGTCGATCTCAACTACCGCCATCGGCTTGCGGCCGAGCTGCGAGAATCCCAGCAGATCGTCGATCAATGTGCCCATCCTCTGACTGCTCTCGCGTATCACGCCGAGCAGGCGCCGCCCTTCTTCATCAAGCTTTCCGGCATAGTCCTCTTCGACTATCTGTGAATAGCCGTCGATCGCGCGCAGCGGCGAGCGCAGATCGTGGGAAACCGAATAGCTGAAGCTTTCCAGCTCCTTGTTCGCCGACAGCAGCTGCGCCTCCGTGCGCTTGCGCTCGGTAATATCGCGCATAATACCCGTGAAAAATCTGCGTCCGTCCAGCCCCGTTTCGGAAACGCCCAGTTCGGCGTGGAACAGCATCCCATCCTTGCGCCGGGCCTCCACTTCGCGGATAGTGCCGACGACGCGCGCTTGCCTCGTTTGCAAATACCTCTGAAGGTAACCGTCGTGCGCGCCGGCGTGCGGCTCCGGCATCAGGCAATTGACATTCTTCCCGATAACCTCGTCGGCCGCGTAACCGAACTGCCGTTCTGCGGCCGGATTGAAAGACTCGATGCGGCCCCGCTCGTCGATGGTGATTATGGCGTCCACCACTGTTTCGAGCACCGCGCGGAGTTTTTCGGTCTGCTCTGTCAGTTCGGCGGTGCGCTGCTGGACCAGCTTCTCCAGTTCCGTCTTCATCCTCCGATCCTCGTCGGCCTGTCTGCGCTGGATGACGATGCGGGACGCGAGGTACGCCACGCAGATTACGAATATCAATATCAAACCGTAGGCGATCAGGACCCGCCTCAGCTGGTCGTCTCTGGTTGCAAATACGATGGCGGTAGGCTGCGCAAGAACGACGCCCCATCCATGCTTGGTTATCGGCTCATAGGCGGCGACGCGTTCCTCGCCTTCGACCGGGTTGAATTCAATCTCGACCCCTCTTTTTCCCCGCAGCACCTGCTGCACCGCGGGCACGCCGGAATAATCGATGAGGTCCCCTTGCGGCGGGAATTTCGGATGAAAAGCGAGCGTGCCCTCGTGATCGACCACAAAAATCAGTCCCCCGGCGCCTACGTCGACGCCCCTGGTCCACTCGAAGAAAGTGTCCGACCGCACATGCACGACCAGGAGGCCCAGCATTTCGCCTTTGCCGCTCTTGATGGGAACGGCTGCGGCAAAAACGTTCATCTGGGGCGGGGCGACGCGCCGGTAGACCTGCGAAATATAGGGCTGCCCGTTGCGCATTACCGCCTGATAATAATTGCGATAGGCGAAGTTCTGTCCTCTCACCGGGGTCTCCGGAACATCCGCCATCAGCGTCCCGCGCAGGTCAATCAGCGTAATGCGGTCGACGAACGGAAAATCGGCCGGAACGCGGCTGAGAATCTTAATGGCTTCGGTCCAGTTCCCGGCTTCAACCAGCTCGCGGAACCGGACGCGCGTGGCGAGGGAGATACCGATATCGACCAGGCGATCGAACTTCTCGGCCAACACGGCGGCCGCGAGATACGACAAAGCGGCTCGTCTTGACAGCGCCGATTCGGTGAGCTCGCGGTCGATCGCGCGGTAACTGTATACCGCCGTCATGACGATGGCCGCGAACACCGACAATAATATGATCGCTTGACCCCAGCGCATGCTTGCGAGAGACGCGAACAGTCCCTCCTTCCTGCTGCTCATCGCCGAGCCGATCGTTTCGGTCATGACCATGGCTCATTCCGGAAAAATCGCCGGCGGCGCGCCCGAACATCATCCGCGGATACGCTCGCCGCAGGAATTGCAAACGCAATGACAGTCCCGGCCGGGACAAGCCGCCTTTTCAGCCTTCTCAATGACGGCATTCGTTACTCCTCGAAAATATTATTGGTTTTTATTATCTTACTGCCCTATTGTCTGTTGGCTCAATCTTGCCCCTCCTCGCAATTCATCAGGCCCTCAAGCACCGGGATAAGCTCTCTGTTGATCGCGTGCTTGCAAACATACGCCTTCGCGCCCGCCTTGCTCGCGGCGGAACGATGACTCGAATCGTCGAAGATCGATACCACGACCACCGAGGTGTGGGGCGAACGTTCAAGAATCACCCTCGTCCCATCGACCCCGTCCATGCCCGGCAGGTGGATATCCATGAGGACGATGTCCACTTTTTCCGTCTCGACTATCTTCAGCGCCTCATCCACGCAGCCCGCCTCGCGCAGCCGGCACTGGCCGAATGAAACCTTGATCCGCTCGCACAAGGCCTGCCTGACGGCCTTGTGATCGTCCACTACTAACGCGATAGGACTTTGCATCGACTTCTCCTTCCTCCGTTACGATCCAACTCGACCAAACATTGGCAGCCCCCTGCAATCTGCGTACCGCCAGAGTACACGCACGCGACTTGCAATCTAACCGAGGGAGTGTGTTACATGCTGTCGGGCGTAGCCGACAGTTCGTGTCAGGTTTTTCCTGACAAACATGCGAGTGCCGGCCCTATTCGAGCGACGTGATGCCGTGCTGGATGGCGAACTTGACAAGAGTTGCAAAGTCGTGGATATCGAGCTTCTCCATCATCCGGGCGCGGTAAGTTTCAACTGTCTTTGGTGAAAGCGACAGAGCGGTTGTAACATCGGCGACGTACACGTTTGTTGGCCTGGACGGTAACATCTGGCTCTTTGCGACGGACAGTCCTTAGCCGGCGTATGTGCCTTGTGCCCTGCCAATTGTAAGGAGCGGCAATTTGAGAAAAGCCATTGGCTCACGGGCATCAGCTCCCCTTTCCGGTGCGACCGGCGGGGCACAAGAGTATCCACGCGTTCACCTGGTGTACTCCTATCTGCCCTTTGATCGAGCATGCGAGCAGTGGCGTAACACGAAGATCGAAGACGCTTGGATTGAAGAGCTTGGAATGAAGCTGAGCTCATTTCAGGACATCTGGGACAAAGAGGCGCCGCTGCTCCTGGGAACGACTGTCGCTGAAATAGGAAAGCCCTTTCAGCACAAAGAGATGATTGCGACGCTGACGCTTTGTCCGATTCCCTCGATGAGTATCCCTTTGCTGCTGCAGGTTCGTCGCTTTCTCGATGGGCCCACTCGGAATAATCCGCAAGCGCCGTTCTTCTTTTCCGCCCTGGTTTTTCATGAGTTGCTTCACACCTACCTCGGGTACTATACGCAGCTCAAGTCAGCCCTCGTGCAAAAGTACGGGAAAGAACAACTGTTTATCCTCACACATCTCCATCTCATGGCGGTAATGAAGCATGTCTATCTGAAGCTCGGCCGAGAAGGGGAGCTCGAACAGATCATCGCGAGAGACAGCGCAAGTGAAGACAAGTCGTATGCGAGAGCGTGGCAGATTGTCAACGAGATTGAAGGTTACGAAGCGTTCATCAAGGAGATCAAGCCCTAGAATTGAATCGGGTTCGCGTCAGGTTTTTCCTGACAAACATGCGAGTCCCGCCCCTATTCGAGCGACGTGATCCCGTGCTGGATCGCGAACTTGACGAGAGTTGCAAAGTCGTGGATATCGAGCTTCTCCATCATCCGGGCGCGGTACGTCTCGACCGTCTTTGATGAAAGCGCCAGGGTGGTCGCAATATCGGCGATGGCGTGTCCTTCGGCGAGCATCTGCAACACCTGCCGCTCGCGGGAACTGAGGCGTTCCAGTGGATCTTCCGAGGCGGTCTTATGCACTATCTGATCGATCACGCTGTCGGCCAACTGCTTGCTGAGGTAGCGCCCACCGCGATGCACGACCCGAATTGCGTCGACGACTTCCTTCGCGGCTGATTTCTTGACCACGTATCCGCTCGCGCCGGCTTGCAGCGCACGATAGACGTGAACGGGATCCGAGTACATCGACAGTACGATTACGTGCGTCTGGGGAGAGCGCTCGCGAATCATGTGCGTCGCCTCGGTGCCGTTCAAGTCAGGCATCGCGTGATCCATCAGAACAACATCCGGGCTGGTTTCTATCGCGCGGCGTACCGCCTCACGGCTGTCCTGGACGCAGTCGATGACCTCCATGTCCGCCTGCGCTTCGACCACAAAGCGCAGCCCCTCGGCTACCACCCCATGGTCATCAGCGATGAGAACTTTGATGGCCATGTCAACAGGGGACCCGTACCACAACCTGCGTCCCGCCGCCCGGTACCGCCCTGACCTCGAATTGGCCTCCGACCGCCTGCGTTCGCTCTCTCATGGTTACCATGCCTAGACTGGGCCTTCGCCTCGAACTTGATATCGAAGCGACATCAAAGCCCATGCCATCGTCCGACACGGACATAATACATTGAGTGCTCAGATGCTCAAGTTTGATGTCGACGCACTTGGCGTGAGCGTGCTTGGCGACATTGTTGAGCGCCTCTTGCATAATTCTGAAAAGCGCAATTTCAATCGCCGGTGTCAGTCGCTCCATCCGCTCGTCACCATGCACCTTTACATCAATGCCAGTGCGGCCGGCGAACTCGTTTCCGTACCACTGCAGCGCCGGCAACAATCCGTAATCGTCGAGCATCGGCGGCCGCAGTTCCGACATCACATTTTCGATGGCGCCGGTGGTGGATTCGAGAAGCGCGGCTGAATCATCGAGCCGCGAACGAAGCCCCGCGCTCCCGTCGCTCGCAAGCTGCGTCTTCAAGATATCGAGGTTAATGCCCAACGCGGTGAGATTCTGGCCAATCCGGTCGTGCAGCTCCCTCGAAAATTGCTTGCGCTCGCTTTCCTGCACCTCGACCAACCGTCTCGACAGCGCCGTGAGCTGCTCGGTGGAAGCGCGCAAATCCTTGGTCATATTGTTGGCGAGCGCAACCGCGCGGCTGCGCGAGAAGGCTAAAAAGTAGAACATGCCAAACAGGAGCAGGCTCGACAGCAGTCCTCCGGCCAATACCAATGGCGGTAACAATCTGTCCGTGTCAGTAATTATGGAGTCTTTTTGTGCACTGTATTGGAATTCCCAGACTCGGCTAGCAATTTCAACCGGCAGCACGTGAAGGAACGCGGACGGAGAAGCATCTATCGCAGGTCCGGGGAGGGGCCGCCCCGCTAGTTGCTCGCTGTCGAACACGAGCCGGTTTTCCCCGTGAGCACTGGACTTGCGCGGGTCGACGGCGGATCCGGCGTCATACAACCGGAGGCGCATGTATCGCTGCATTTCTTCGTTCATCGCGCCTCTCATCAGGTACGCGACGTCAAAGGCCGCGCCGACCGAGCCGAGATAGGCCGCCCGTCGCTGCTTCACCGTGTCGATAGGCATCCCTTTCCTGTATACCGCCAGTCGCATTGCCAAATAGATGGCTTCCTTCGCGCGCTTTACCCGCAGCGGCTGTGCCGAAGCGGCCAGCTGTCCGCTGTCCCGGTGTTGACGGACGGCCTCGGCCACTTTTTCCGGGTCCGCGGCCATTGGATTCGCCCCGAGGTCGAGACCCAGCGCAAACTCGTATCCGGCCATCGGCTCGAGGTAAACGAGCGCGAAATATTCCGAGCGCTCCCCGGGAGGTTTGATCGCGAAGCCGGGATAGCCGCCTGTCTCAAGGCTCGTATCGCGACGCACCGCTTTCTCAAAATGCTCCTTGTTCCAGGCAGGAACGTACGCAGCATAGTTCATCGAAATGAATCCAGGGTAGCGATGCTTCAGGTCAAGCGATTCAACGAAGCGGTGAAATCGAAGCCGGTCGACCGGGTCTGCGCTCGCGAACAGCGCTCTTAAGGCGTACAAGACGTCGATGTAGGAGCGGAGACGGCGCTGAATGACGGCGTTGGCGTTATTGGCCTCGTGCTCGAAACGCAGCCGGCCGACGCGCTCTACCGAATCCTGGAAGAGCGTGAATAGAAAAAAAGAGGCTGGAATCCCTATGGCCAGCACCAGCCAAGGGAGCACCGTCGAACGAAAAGCCCGGCGGATGGTACTGTCCGCGGTCATCTGCTCCATCCTGAGGCGGTCTTGTGATTGATTACTACCCCTTCAGATTGATACCCCTTTTTTCGAGGGCATCTGCGCATTATGCAACAATGATGGCCCCGATTCATTCGATCCCGCGCGTTTTCGCGGCGGAAATGAAAAAAGGCCGGATTGCTCCGGCCTTCAAAGCGATCTCTGCTGCCAGGACGAGCCGGGCGTTTAGGGCATCAGCCACTCATGATAGCCTGCCTGTTCTCATATCCGGATAGCCGCATTAGGTATCGCTGCGTTGTCCGCCCGGATGGCCATGTTGGACATCGCTGCGTTATCCGCCCGGATGGCCATGTTGGACATCGCCGCGTTGTTCGCC
>JAHFRL010000053.1 GCA_023266235.1 Betaproteobacteria bacterium | reverse complement strand
GCGGGCGAGCGTGCGGGCGACCAGGCGGTCGAGCGCGAAAAGCATCCCGCCGTCGTAGGCCTGCTGTGGAAATCTGGGGGCGGGGAGAACTGGTACAGTCGTCTGAGCCACATGCCCTCCTATTCAGGGTGTGTCGGTTAGGGCTGGCCGGGTGCTGATTACATCCGGTCGGCCTGCAGGAATATCCTCTCACCGTGCTTGCACGATGTCAACGATTTTCTGCCGTTTTTAAGCACATTTCCCGCGCACTTTCGTACCGTTTTCGTAACCTTGCGCACCGGACAGGCACGGTCGTATGATGGCCGCCATGGATGTCAGGGAAATGGCCCGTCTGGGCGGTCTGGCGCGTGCGAAGGGCATGACGGCCGCTGCACGGCGGAAAAGTGCCCAAAAAGCCTCCAAGGCCGCCGCACGGGCACGCACGAAGAAAGCCAAAGAAAAGAGGCGATCGTCATGAAGTGGTTTGCGACGGCTGTATTTTTTCTGCTGCTAGGTACCGGAATCGGCTGGTACGGCGGGAAACAGGCTTCGGCCCTCGCATCGGGACACGCGAAAACGCAACAAGCCGTGTCATTTGATCCCAACCAGCCCTACGAATCTCTGGCCGAAGATGACGGTTGCATACGCATGACTGCCGACGAGTATGCCCGGTTCTCGGGGTTGAAACTGCCGCCAAAAGCAAAACTCGAAGCACCGCCCGGTGGATTCCCGTGCAAGACGACGAGTGAGATGCCGCCGAGCACATTGCCCGCTGACTTCAAGGACTGGGACAAGCCAAGTGTGAAGGAATTCCAGACGACTTCGCCCCAGTCGTGTGATGAAATCAGCCTCACTGTGGAAGAGGGTAAGAATGTCGCTTTTGTCGTGCCCTGTATGGCGAAAAAGGACTTGGGCGAAGTGCTGGCTACTTTCTTCGCGCAAGAACAGCCCGAAGTGAAGAAACGATTCGAGCAGACTTTCAGTGAGGCCCACGAGATCACCCTCACCATCACTACGAAGCACGGAAAAGCCCCACTCGCCCTAGCACACCCGTAACTTGCCTTTCTCCATCCCCTCTCGGCTACAGTAGCTCCTGGACCGCCAGGTCTTGACCCGTTTTCCCAGAGCATCCCGCGCCATGCGGTGACCCCAAGGCCCCTAGCAGACGTGTCTCACAAAGCCTACGTAATCCTGCTCGCGCACTATTCCCCGCGCGATGCCAAACGCGGCACCAAAGTGCCTGCCGATGTGGCCGAGCTGCTCGTCCGGCGGCTCGCGGCCGAGCGCATCACGCAGAACGTTTACCGCCTGCTCCCGCCGAATTCGGTGTTCGCCAAACTGATCCCGACAACGGCCTACTTCGTTCCTCTGAAGCTCGGCTCGGGCGAAATTCCCGGCGTGAAATTCGTGCCGCCCGCGTCGGCGATCGCTTCGACCGTGCCGCGATCACGCAGCCTGCCCCGGCGCCGCGAAATCTATGGCGACTGGCAGCTTGCCATGTCCCTTCTCCCCACGGACCCATGCCCGGCCTCATCCACGACATCATGAGCATCGTGGACAAAGTCATGCTCGAGCACGGCGACCAGGCCACGCGGGACCAGGTCGAGCTCGACAAGTTCCTCGAAGGCCGTCCCCGCCCGCGAGAACAGTACAAAGCCCGCACCCACGAGCAGCTCGTCGAGGACTGCAACAAAATCTCCGACCGGCTGGCCGCTTCGATCCGCGAACGCAACCAGCTGCGCGGCGACGTGCTCCAGGCGCAGCGCCGGCTCGACCGTCTGGGACTGAAATTCTGGATCGTTTCGAGCGTTCTACTCGGCGAAGGCGCCGTGATCCTGTTCCTGGCGAAAGAACTGTTTTCGAGACTCCACTAGATGAGCACCGCCCTCTATCAGGAAGCTTTGGCCCGCGATCTCGCCCGTAAAGTGCTGCCGGCGATGGAAACGCTCTCCGTGCGCGACTTCCGCATCTGCGAGAACTGCGGCGGACCGGCCATGCTGCACCCGAAATTCGAGATGGCGCAGATCGTCGCCGGCGAAAAGCAAGTGCTCTGCTGCGAATGCCTGCACGAAATGGTGGCGGAGCCGGTGCGGCGCAAGCACGGCCAATTCCGCCTCGGGGACCAGATCTGGCAGTGTGTGATCTGCGGAACCGATCGCGCCTGGGGATTGTTCGAGCCCTGGGACCGCGAGCTCGAGCCGGCGCTCGAATGCGGGCACTGCCACGCCGTGACCCGGCACGAGTTCGTGCGCGTGGCCTAGAATTACACCCCACCATGAACATCGCTCTTTACGCCCGCGTGAGCAAGTTGCACAGTCATCAAGATCCCGAAGTGCAGCTCCGGGAATTGCGAGCCTGGTGCAGCAAAGAAGGGCACAAGATTTCGGCCGAGTACGTCGACCATGGCGTTTCGGGCTCGAAGAAATCTCGCCCCCAGCTCGACAAGCTCATGCGTGACGCCACACGAGGCCTGCGCAACATCGATGCCGTTCTCGTGTGGCGCCTCGATCGCTTCGGCCGCTCGCTGCAGCATCTCCAGAACGCGATCGGCGAGCTGCGCACGGCGAAGATCGCGTTTATCAGTCTCAAGGAAGGCTTTGACCTATCGAACCCGATGGGCAAGGCCTTTTTTGGCATGTTGGGCGTCTTCGCCGAATTCGAGCGCGACGTGATTGCCGAGCGGATTCGCGCCGGCCTGCGATCGGCGAAAGCGAAGGGACACGTGCCGGGACGCAAGATCGACCCGAAGAAAGGCCCGAGCCGCACGACCCGCTGGCGGCGCGCAAAAACGGCCTAGAATGCCCGTTTCATATCACATGAAGCGAAACATCAACGACTTGCGCGCTATTTTGCCCTGTTTCGAGGGCAAAACCGCCGCGGAATTCAAAATTAATCAACTAAATAGTTGATTGTGAATCACTTTTTTCAAACCCGCACGACGCGCCGCGGATGTCGCGCTGGCCGCAAACCCCTGATAATTCGTGGGTGGGCGCGTACCTGACGATCCGAGAGCCTTGAAAAAGGTTTTGATTTCGGTTGAAAAACTTGATTCAAATAGCGGTTTTCAAACCTGAGCCCCACACCCAAGAAAAAACAGGGCGGCCGCCGCACCGGCGCTGGACGTAAACGCAAGCAAGCAGCGGTCCCGGCATCGGCTCAAGCGATCGACGCCCGCGGCGTTGCCGGCCACCTGCATGCAGTCGAGTTGATTCAAGCGCTCAATGGCGTGCCACCGCCCGAGGGCGACTCGATCGAAGTCGCCGGCTGGCGGCGCTTTTGGGATTCCATGGATCAACGGGTCGCGCTCGAATGCCGGCGTTGGCTCTATGACAAGGCTGACGGCAAGGCCGTGCAGACCGTCAACCATCTGCACGACAAACCGATCGACGTGAACATGAAACTCTCGCTCGGCGAAGGCATGCGCATCGCAATGGAGAAGGCAGAGCAACGTGTCCTCAGCCCCGGCCGCGGCAATTGATTATGAGCAAGAGCTGCGCGAACGTCTCGCGGAGTTTCGGCACGATCCTCTCGGCGCCGTGCGCTACGGCTTTCCTTGGGGTGAAGCTGGCACCGAACTCGCGCGCTTCAAAGAGCCGCGGATCTGGCAGTGTGAAGAGCTCGACATGCTGGGCGCGCATCTCCGTAACCCGGCGACGCGCTTTACTACGTATCGCCGTGCCCTCTCGAGTGGCCACGGTCCTGGCAAGACTTCCCTTCTCGCACTCCTCTGCTGGTGGAACCAGTCCACATACCTCGACGCCATGGCCCGCGTCACCGCCAACACCGGCAACCAGCTCGACACCACGATTCAGCCTGAATTCGATCGCTGGTTTCGCCGTGCCATCAATGCTCACTGGTTTCAGGTCAATGTTACGTCGATTAAAGTCATCGATGACCGGCACGAATCGACCTGGCGCCTCGACTTCATGCCCTGGTCGGAAAAGAATCCGCAGGGCTTCGCCGGCAAACACAACTCCGGCCGGCGTATGTTCTTCGGCTTCGAAGAGTCGAGCGAGATCTCGGATGAAATCTTCCGCGTCACCAACGGAGCCCTCACCGACGCCGGTACGGAAAAGATTTTCTTCGCGATCTCGAATCCGACGCGAAACCAAGGCGCATTCTATGAAGCCGTGTTCGGCAATCAGCGCGAGCGCTGGACACAGCGCGTCATCGACTCCCGCGACATCGAAGGCTGCGACCTGGCCGAGATTCAGGGCTGGCTCAAGGAGTGTGACGGCAACGAAGATGCCGACTATTTCCGCGTCCGCGCGCGCGGCTTGTTTCCGAAGGGCGCCTCGGGGCAGTTCATCGACCTGGAGACGATCCGGATGGCGCAACAGCGCCGCGTGCGGCCGATGCTCGATGATCCGCTCGTCGCGGGCGTCGATTTCGCCTGGGGCGGCGCCGACGACAATGTAATCCGGTTCCGCAAAGGCAATGATGCGCGCTCGATTCCGCCGATCAAAGTCAAAGGCGAATTTACGCGGCAAGCGGCCGTGATGGCGGGCAAGATCGCGGACGTACTGGCGAAGTTATACAACGGCGAGAAGGTCGCGCAGATGTTCGTCGACGGCTCGGGCGTCGGCGGCAATGCCGGCCGCGTGGTCGCGCAAGTGCGGCAGCTCGGATTCAAAAACATCACGGAAATCAATTTCGGGCACGACGCGATCGACTCCGTTCATTACGCCTACCGCCGCGACGAGATGTGGGACAAGATGAAGCAATGGCTCGCCGCCGGCGGCGCCATCGATCAAGATCCCGGACTCGCAGCCGATCTCGCCAAGCCGCTGCTCGTCGATGAGAAGCTGCAGCGCATCAAGCTCGAATCGAAAGAATCGATGTTGAAACGGCTCAAGCGCTCAGGAATTGAATCGACTTCGCCCGACGACGCCGACGCTCTCGCGCTCACTTTCGCCATGCCGGTCGCGCCCGCAGTCCGCACACGGCCGTCGGCGCCGAAACGCCACTCCGCCTGGGGATGACCTTATGAATCCGCAAAACATGTTCGCCCAACGCGCCGGATTGCTTGGACCGGCGATGACTACTGGCCCGGCTTCACTGATGGGCCGTTTCCCGCAGCCTGGAATGCCCGGCGCACCGATGGCGGGAGCGACGACGATGCCAGTCGCGCCCGGCATGATGATGCCGGCGGCGCCGGCGATCTCGCCCGAAGGCCCCGGCATGATGCCGCAGCGGCCGTTCATGACACGGCCAATGCCGGGCGCACCCATGCCCGGCGCACCGATGGCCAACCCGAATATGCTGCGGGCCCGCGCGCTCGGGCTGATGGCTTAAATCCGGCGGCACACGAATCAGGAGGAATCCCATGAACCCGAAAGCACCGACCTATGACGGCGACGGCCGCGAGTACGTTTACCCGACGCTTGATGAACTGGAAGCCGCGGCCGCAAAGGCAGCTGAGGAAGCCGCGGCCGCAAAGGCAGCTGAGGAAGCCGCGGCCGCAAAGGCAGCTGAGGAAGCCGCGGCCGCAAAAGCAGCTGAAGCAGTGCTTGCACCAACCGGGCTTAATGAACCAGCCGCAGCGGAATCTACCGTCTCGGCCTCAGAGTCCGCGCAGTAGAAGGAAACAATCATGACGCAACTCTCGCAAGGACCATTCGGGGCCTACACCCCGCAAGCCGCGGCGGCGATTCAGGCCGCGCTCACCCAGGCCGGACTCGTCGCCACCACCGGCAACGTGTTCTATTGTGATCCGGCCAACGGACTCGACACGAACGATGGCCAGACGCCGACGACGACTCCCGGCGGCCACGGCCCGGTCGCAACCCTCGCCGCCGGCTACGCGCTGCTGCGCTCCGGCTACAACGACACGCTCGTTTTGATCGGCAATGGGCAGGCCTCGGGATCGGCCCGCATCACGTCGTTCACTTGGGCGAAGAACGCGGCGCACCTGATCGGCGTCTGCGCCCCGTCTGCGCTCTCGCAGCGCGCCCGCATCGCGAACCCCACCACCGCGGGGCTCAACATCACCGCGAACTTCTTCGTCGTCTCCGGCAATGGCTGTCTCTTTCAGAACTTAAGCTGGTTCCAGGGCGCCGGCGCCGGACAGACCGGCATCGCCGCGGCCATCTGCATGACGGTCAGCGGCCAGCGCAACGCCTTCGTCAACTGCGACATCGAAGGCATGGGCGACGCGACCGCGGCCACCGACGCGGGCTCGCGCAACTTAAAGATCACGGGCGGCGAGAATTATTTCTCCCACTGCAACATCGGGCTCGACACCGTGGCCCGGACCGGCGCCAACGCATCGGTCGAATTCGCCGGCGGCACGGCGCGCAACTATTTCGAGAATTGCACGTTTCCCTTCCTCTCGGGCGACGGCAATACGCTCGGAGTCTTGGGCACGGGCGCGGCCTGCATGGATCGCTGGCAACTCTTCCGCGGTTGTGTGTTCGTCAACTGCATCAAGTCGACGGCAACGCAGATGACCGTGCTCGCCAGCCTCACGAATGCGGCCTCGGGCGGGCTGCTCGCTTACCACAATTGCCTGCTGATCGGCATCACCAAATTCGGGGACACGCTCGCTCTCGGGCAGTCCTACTCTTACGGCGCCGTGAACAGCACGGCGAACAGCCTGGCCGCCAACCCGGCCTAACCGAATTCCGGCGCACACTCACAAAACAACAGACCAATCATGCGCTGATGCCGCGGCTCTCTCGTCTCCGGGGGCCGCGGCAAGACTCTTTCGATCATGCTGCCACGAAAGATACTGGTCGTCGCCTCACTCCCGATCGAGGTCAAAGCGATTGGCGGCATCATTGTCCTTTTTTTTCTTCTCGGCTGGTTTTGCTTTCATGCCTGAGCTTCCCGCCGCCGAAAAAGCCGCGCATCGCACGGTGAAGTATGAGTACCCGAGCGAGCACATGGGCGAGGCCTGCGGCGATTGCAAGCACGTGATCGAGAAAGGCTCGTCGCCGCGCTGCGAAACGGTTGCCAACCCGATTTTTCTCACCGGCTGGTGCGTGCGATACGCGCGGAAGGAAAAGAAGAAGTGAAACCGAAGATCACAGGCGGCACCGTCATCCGCGTGACCCAGATCGAAGACCGCACGGCGCTCAGCCGCTCTGTCGAATCTGTCTACATGTGGTATTTCGCCTATAACGGACGCGATTACGCGGTCACCATCGGAAGACCCTGGCATGCCTGACTTTCTCGAATCGAAACTGCGCCAGACGGCCCGCAAGAAAGGTTTCAAGGGCAAGCACGCCGACGCCTACGTGTACGGGACGATGAACAACGTGGGCGCGATGCACGGCTCAAAGATCACGGCCAAGGGCCGCGAAATGGAACGCAAACACGAGGCGGATATGAAAACGGAAGCGGCAGCACCGAAGCCAGCCAGCGGCGGCCATCGCCTGCGCACCATGCGCATCGAGCGCCACCACGACAAAGCGGGAACCGTCACCGGCCACACCGTGCATCACGAGATGGAGCCGAAGAGAGTCGGGAAGTCGGGCGCCTACATCGAACACCACACCGAGAGCTACCCTTTCGGAGCCAACGATCACAAAGGGATGATGGCCCACGTCGCGAAACATCTCGCCATGGGCAGCGCCGAAACTGAGCCCGATGGTGACGAAGAAGCATAAAACCTCGCCCTCGTGTTTTCGTTACTGGCTGTCTTGCCTCTTGAATTATTGGCGCGTGCAGCGCCACCTTCATTGAATATGCCTCTCTCCGAACGCGCCCGCGTCAACCACGAGCTCAAGCGGCTCGGCTTCGGCGGCCTGGATGACCCGAACCTGATCCCGTCGATCGCGTTCTTCATCCGCAATCACGATCACTTCCGGAGCCAGTTGTTTTCGGTCAAGCCGGAGGAGCGCCGCCACGCCTACAACGCGCTTCGCCCGCATCTCCGTTTCGCGGCCAAGCCGCTCGACGTGTACGAAGCGGAAATGCGGCAGATGGCCGAAGAGCGGCAACTGCCAACCTACGATCCCGTGACGCATCAACTCGTCGAGTACAAAGCGGGCTCGGTCGATCTCGATTTACTCGCCACCGAAGCCATCCGGCAGAACCGGCACGAAAAAGACCATGGACTCATCCTGACGTGCGCCAGCTGCGCGGTCGTCGAAGTCTTTCGCGCAAAACTCCGGAAAGACGCGGAGCGCGATTCCCACAAGGCCGGCTGGCGGTCGAACGGCGAAAAAAACTGGTGCCCGCAACACGTGCCCGAGCGCTGCACCATGAAGCTCGAATGCTCGGTGTGCCCGGTCACGGCTTCGATCCGCTGCTGGGACCCGCAAGACGGCTACGCCAAGGCGCGGCTGTGCGGCTGGCTGATCGCGGATGACGCCAAGTGCCCGAAGTGCGCGGCGGAGAAACTCACGCTGCAATAACTCTCGATGTCCGCTCCCACCCCAACCCAGATTCGCGAAGCCTTCACTGACTACCGCAACGCCTGGAAAGACGTGTACGACGAAGGCGAAGCGGATATGCGGGCGATTTCGCCCGAGGGGCCATGGTCGGCGGAGGACCGCGCCGCGCGCGAAGACGCGGGACGGCCCTGCATCCATTTGGACCAGATCAACCAGTACATCAACCAGTCGATCGGCAACGTGCGCATGAACAAGCGCGCCGTGAAGGTGATGCCGAAAGGCAACGGCGCGAACGACAAGGACGCGGGCCGCCGTTCCAGCCTGATCATGGGCATCGAGGAGCGCTCCCAGGCCCAGCCCATTTACCTCTACACCTTCGAATGCATGATCGAGCGCAGCTTCGGCTTCGCCCTGCTGCGCACCGAGTATCAGGAAGGCGCGACCTTCGACCAGGACATCTGGATCAAGCCGGTGCAGAATCCCGGCGCGGTGCTGATTTCGCCCTACTTCAAACAGCCCGACGCCTCCGACATCCCGGAAGGCTTTGTGGTCGACCGGATCCCGAAACGCCAGTTCAAGGACAAATACCGCGACGCGAAGGTCACCGACTTTTCCGGCGCGATGCTCGGCGGCGATCACGTTTCAGACTGGATCACCGACCGCACCGTGCAGATCGCCGAATACTGGAAGATCGAGCACGATCAGCGCACTCTTCTACTCGTGAAAATGCCGGACGGCTCGATGGAGACCGTCTTCGAAGATGAATTCGAAGGCAAGCGCGGCAAAAGCGGCAAGTTCCTGAAAGGCCGCGACGGCGTCACCGTCGTGCGCGAGCGCGAGATCCAGGAGCCGCGAGTCGTGCAGTACGTCACCAACGGCATCGAGATCCTCGACGAGATTCCCTGGGCGGGGCGGCGCATTCCGATCATTTCCTGCCTCGGCCCGGAACGCTGGGTGAACCAGGGCGGCGAAGCGAAACGCCAACTGCTCTCGATGGTGCGCTTCGCCCGCGACCCGCAGATGCTCTATGACTTCCTGGCGACACAGGAGTGCGAGCTCGCCGGCATGGTGCCGAAAGTCGCCTACCGGGGCGCAAAAGGGCAGTTCGAAAGCGATCGCGAAACCTGGGAAGAGATCAACAAAGTGCCGCACGCCTTTGTCGAGTACGACATCGTGATCGACGGCGCGGCGGGCGCAGCCCTGCCGCCGCCGGAGCGGGAAAACTTCGACGCCCCGTTTCAGGAATACGAAGTCGCGAAAGACGCCGCCGGGCGTTCGATTCAGGCTTCGATGGGATCGAGCCCGCTGCCGACCGCCGCCCAGCGCCGCAGCGAGAAATCGGGTCTCGCGCTCGAACGCATCGACGATCTCGAATCGCTCGGCAACTTCCTTTTTGTCGATCGCTACGAAAATTCTTTCCTGCACAACATGGGGTGGCAAATCAATGATCTCATCACCCCGGTGCTCGATACGCAGCGCGAAGTGCCGGTGAGCCTGCCCGACGGCAAGCGCGACATCTTGCATGTCGTCGGCAAAACCTCGCACCCGATCGACGAGCAGGGTGTCTATGAAGTGCGTGGGGTAGACGGATTGAAGCCGGTGCCGGAAGAGCATATTCACACCGGGCGCGGCGAATTCGATGTCACCATCTCCGCCGGACCGAGCAAACAATCGGAACGCGAAAGCCAAGCATCCTTCGTCGATCAATTGCTCGAAAACATGCCCAACCTGCCGCCACCGGGCGCGCCCCAGGCGAAGGTGCTCGCGCTCGCGATCCGCATGCGGCCCGATCTCGGCCCGATCGGCGAGCAGATTGCGGACGTTTTCGATCCTCCCGATCCAAACGGGCTCCCGCCCGCCGCCCAGGCCGCGATCGCGCAGCTGCAGGGGCAATTGACCGCGGCGCAGACAGAACTCGAAGCGCTGCACATGGACCGCGCCGGACGCGTGCTCGAACAGCAGACGAAAAAGGAAATCGAGGCGATGAAGGCGCAGAACTCGATTGTGCTGCAGCACCTGAAAAATCTGGTGGACCTGGTCAAAGCGGAATTGGCAGCGAAATCGCGATCGACCGATCAGATTGCGGAGCAAGACGCTTCACTGCTCGAAGCCCAACTCGGCTTCCATCACGACCAACTCGACCGGGCGCACGAAGCGGCGCACGAGCTCGCGATGCGGGAAAGCGCGCCGGTTATTCCTCCGGGCGGCGCTGAATCTCAACCGGCGGCCCAGCCATAAGAACATAGTCGAGGACCTTGCTTTCCAGTTCGGTAAGCGGCTCCCTGGCGAGAAACTTTCGCACGAGCTCAAACATGGCGGGTCGGATGTATTTTTCAGCGAATTCATCTTGCGTCATTGCGTGGGGATAGTTACTCACGCAGTTGCTTCACTGTGACCATACCCCGACTTTAGCACCATTCGCGCCGCCGGTCCCGCGACACATCCGGCACTAGCCCCACCAAGGAAAACTCCATGAGCACACGCGCCGTCACTCCGGCTGCCCCGGCAGCAGCCTTTGAACGAGAACCAGCCTCGCAGTTTCTTCCCGACGACAAGCACTATCGTCTGACCGGAGAACTGCCCGAGGAGATCGAAACCGCGGCCTCGCAGCGCGTCGATGAAAACGATCGCGTGACCCGCGAACCGGCCGAGAAGTCCGCCGAGACTGAGGGCGCCTCGGCAGCGTCCGACTCCGATACCGCCGCGGCCTCGGAAGCCGCCACCGCAGAAACAGAAGCGCAGAAGACCAGCGGCAAGGCGAAGACTGCTGCCACGAGCGAAACGCGCTGGCAGAAGCTCTCCCGCGAGAACCGCGAACTACGCGAGCAGAATGCGCGCCTCCAGGGCCGCGCCGAAGCCGAGCGGCCGCCCGTGCGTGAAACCAAGCAGGACTCGCAACCTGCGGCGGACGCCGCCAAAGCCCGTCTGGAGCCGAAGATCGACGATGTCGACGCGAAAACCAATCAGCCGAAATACAAGACTCTCGCCGAATACCTGGCCGATCACGCCAAGTGGAACCGGGAAGAGGCTGTGCGGGAATTCCAGGAGATGTCGTCGAAGACGCAGCGCGAGCAGGACCAGGCGCAGGCCGAGCAAATCATCCAGCGCACCGTCCAGGAACGCGCCGACCAAGCCCGCAAAACCTATCCCGACTATGACGACGCGATGGCCGAAGTGCTGGCCGTCAAAGACGAGCACGGCCAGGATGCGTTTTTCTTCACCAAAGGCTCGCCGATCGAGGCCTTTTTTCTCGATTCGGAACGCGGCCAGGATGTTATGTACGCGATCGCAAAAAGTCCCGATCAGCACAAACACATCTTCGCCCGCGACGCCAAGGGCAACTACCGGCTCAACCCGGTGCGCCAGCTCCGCGAACTCGCCAAGATCGAACTCTCGCTCCCGGCCAAGGGGAAACCCGCGGCTGAGGCTGCTGCCTCGTCTTCTGCAAAACCCGTCACCGCGGCCCCACGCCCGCCGCACCAGGTGAATGGCAACGGAGCCGTCACCAAGGATGCGGTCGAGCGGGCCGTCGAAGAAGGCGACTTCGAAACGTATGCCGCCGCGGAAAACGCGAAGGCACTCGCGAAGCGCAGAGGGAAATAAACACTCATGGCAAACCAATTCCTCAACACTTCCTGGATCTCGATGGAGGTGTTGCGCAACCTCAAGAACGCCAACAAGGCGGTCGAATACGGCAACTCCAGCTGGGAAAAGGATTACGAGAAGGCTTGGGCCGTCGGCACGACGATCCAGGTCAAATACCCGCAACAGTTCACCATCCGGGACGGACTCGGATACAACCCGCAAGGCATCAACCGGATCTCGACCACGGTTTCGCTCGACCAGCCCTTCGGCATCGACTTCCAATGGGACGATTACGAAGCGGCCGTCAAAGCCGAACGCAGCGAGGAAGAGATCAAAACCGAATATCTCGAACCGGCGGGTGTGCAGCTCTCGCAGGAAATCGACTCGCGCTTCATCCAGTTCGCGAAAAACAACGTCTCGCAGCTCGTCGGCTCTTTGGGCACCGATCCGACGAGCGTCGTTTTCCTCGACCAGGCGCGGGCCCGGTTGCTGCAGAAGGCCTGCCCTCCCGGCAAGCGCGGCGCCATGATCTCTTCGTCGATGCAGACGAATTCGATCAACACGCCGGTGACGAGCCTGTTCCAGCCGTCCGACGAGATCACGACTGCGTTCAAGGAAGGATCTCTCGGCCGCCTGAAAGGCTTCGACATGTTCGAAGAGCAGTCGCTCTACTCGCACACCGCCGGGACTTGGGCGGGAGCCGTCACGGTCACCGGCGGAGGCCAGAGCGGCACCTCGCTCATCATCACCGGCACCAATGGCGACACCATCAAGCAAGGCGACAAGTTCTCGATCGCGAATATGAATTTCGTGAACCCGAGAACCCGCCGCTCGCCCGGTCCGCTCACGCCGCAGACTCTCACCGCGACGCAGGACTTCACCTTGACCGGCGGCGCCGACACGATCACGATCCTGCCGGCGATCTATGGCCCTGGACCGACCGGACCGGGCCAGTACCAGAACGTCGACGCGCTGCCCGCGAACGGGGCAGCTTTGACGCTCTGGCCCGGCACTGCGAACCCGAACGGCGCGACCGGCACGGTCGGACTCGCGCTCTCGAAATACGCTTTTGCGATCGTCGGCATGCGCTTCTATTTGCCGAAGGCCGTCGAAGCGCGCAGCCAGGCCGAAGACAAGCAGACCGGCATCCCGGTGCGCTTCGTCAAGGCCTGGGACCCGGTGCACTCGCTGCAGATCCACCGTTTCGACACGGTTGTCGGATTCGGGAATCTGTACCAGGACAATGGCGCAGTCGGACTGCTCGGAGCCTAAAAGGAGAATTCCCACCAGCTAAATTTAGTTCCCGTTCTCACTCGAACTCGATTTCGCCGGGAAACCAACCATGAAAAAACTCATCTCTCTCGCAGCAGTCCTTTTGGTGCTGGCCTCGATCGCGGTACCGTCCGCATCCGGCCAGGCCACCGCCTCGAACCTCATCCTCACGGCGACGAAGCTCTCGGCCGCGCTCACGACTACCTCTTCGACCATCCTCACGGTCGCCTCGGCGACGGGGATCACGGCCAATACGACCGTGCTCTTCATCGACGACGGGCCCGGCGGGAACGGCGAAGCCGTCTTCGTAAACGCGGTGAACGGCACGCAGATCTCCGTCACGCGCGGCTATAACGGCACCCAAGCCAACCCGCATCTTTCGGGCAGTGTCGTGCTGGTGGCGCCGGCCGGCGGAGGCGCGTTTGTCTCCGTCGATCCGTCCGGGGCCTGCACCGCAGCCAACGCCTACACGCCGACGGTCAACATCCTCGCGGCGCGGCAGTGGATTTGTTCTTCCATCTCCGCCTCTTGGGTGCCGGGATATAACAACACGTCGCGGCCGGCCGGCGTGACGACGAAAGTCGCATCCGTCGCCGGAGCCACCAACCCGAGCGGGCCTTTGTTCCATGTCGACGGGACGAATGCCATCACCGCCTGGGGATCGAGCACTTCGGTCGGGCCGGGCACGGGGCAGGGCGGCGGAGCGGCCACACAGCCTTACGGCGCGCCGTTCTGTGTGATTCCGGACGCGGCCTTTACCTGGACGGCGACCAACAACATCGCCGTCGCGGGGACAGCCGTCGCCAACCTGGAAGTGTGTTTCACGTTCGACGGGACGGCGAAGAAGTACATCGTCCTGCAAAGCAAGTAGCACGATTCGGGGCGGGCGAACCTGCCCGCTCCGAAATTTCTTTCTCGTGGGACTGAACGAATCGACCATCAAGCGACGCGCGCGCTGGCCGCTCGAATTTGACCTCGAAGGCATCCCGCGCGAGGACCGCGCCCGCGCGCTCGCCGCGCGCCAACAACCCAGTTGCAACGACCCCGAGCTCGCGTACCGGGGAGAGGACACTATGCCACCTGTCACCAACATGTTCGCCGTCGACCAGCCGCAGCAGGGGGCCATCGTCGACATCAACAATCCGCCCCGCAAGAACTACAACCCGCACGACCCGAAAAACGAATTCCCCAAGATGCTTTATCACCACGAATCGGGACACGTTCTCGTGGTCAAAAGCGCGAAAGAAGAGCGCCTCGCCACAGCGCGTGGATTTCAGCTGAAGCCTGCTCCTGGCCGCGATTATTCGAAGGTGCGCAGCGGCATGGTCGCGCCGCCGCTCCCGGAAGCCGCGCCCCGCGACCACGGACTCACCGCCGAAGAACTCGATCTCCTCGATCCCGACAATGGCGAAGACATCACCGGGGAATTCGACGAAGCCGAAGGCGCGCAGAAGCCGCCGCGCAGCAAGGGACGCAACCCGAAGAAAGCCCGCTAGCCGATGCCCGCGCTCACCTACACCGCGCTCGACATTCTCTCGGATGCGCTGATCGAGATTGGAGCGCTCGCGCCCGGAGAAACTCCGGACGGGGAAACCGGGCAGTGGGCATTCCGCAAGTTCAACGACCTGATCGACACCTGGCAGGCGCTCGGGGCGTATGTCTGGGGCTATGCCTACCCGGTATATACGCTGGTCGCGAACCTCTCGCCGCACACCATCGGGCCGAACGGGGCGACGTTTGCGACGAGCGGCCCGCGCCCGGTCAAGATTTTGTCGGCGGCGCAGCTGCTCAATAATTCCGGCACTCTCGTCGATTTGCCGATCGACTGCACCCGCGACAACGCCTGGTGGGCGGCGCAGCAGACCAAAGACATCACGACCAACGTCGTCACCGATCTTTTTTACGATCCGGTTTTCGACAGCGAGAACGGCGCGCTCTACTTCTGGCCGGTCCCGAACGCGGCCGCGCAAGTGCGCCTGCAGCTTTGGCAGGCGGTCTCGCAGTTCGAGTCGATCAACGACCCGATCGGCGGTCCGGGCGGCCCGGGGACGCTTCCCCAGGGCTACCGCAACGCGCTCAAGCTCACGCTCGCCGAATTGCTCGCGCCCGGAGCGGAACGTTCCGTGACCCCGGAGCTGGCGGGCGCTGCCATCAAAGCGCGGGCGGCGATTTTCGGCAACAACAACCGGTCGCCGCGTATTTCGACGCAGGATTCAGGAATGCCGCGAGCGGGAAGCCGGGGCGGAGTGCGGGGAGACTTCAACTGGATGACGGGGGGAAGGCCGGGCGGGCCGCCGGAGTAAGCTGCTATCCACGCTGAAAATCCCACCCAGTTTTTCGATGTGCTCCGGCGCATACCGCCGAAGGAGCGTAATCATTTCAAGTGGAACGTCGGGTGGTAGGCGGGCGATGCCCGACTCAATCGCATCGATCCTGTAACCAGACTCAACTTCGCCTGGTAGTGGCGGTCCCAATGAAAAGCCTATCACCGTATCGAGACGATTGAGCATCAGGCCCTGTGTAGGATCCCATGCCTTTAGGAAGCGAATCGATTGGCCCCGAACAACGCGAATTTCATCTGGCCGCAGGATCTTCGATGGGAACGACCACACCCTGCCGAGCGGGATCGCTTGTTCGAGCGCCATGCCGGCGACGCCGGCGGTGAGAAGCGAAAGAAAGTTGCGGCGGTTCACTCCCCGCCTCTACGCTGCCACTCGAACACGTACCCGCAGATCACGACTCCATAGCTGAAACGTCCACCGAAGACGCAGAACAAAGCGATGCCCCAGACGTCACCCTCAAAGTGCCACTGGCTGATGACCTTCACAACCCAACTCTAGCATGCCCCCTCTACCCGGCTTTTGCGGCGCGACCTATCAGGCGATTTCGCCGAACATCGACGCCGAGCTCGCCATGAACATCTTCTGCGAACGCTCGGAGTCGGCGGGCGCGAAGACGCCGATCGCGCTCATCATGGCCCCCGGCAAACGCCTCTTCGCAACCCTCCCGGAAGCAGGCGTCAGTTCGCTCTACAGCGTGAACGGCCGCACCTTCGCCGCCGGATCGCAACTTTATGAGATCGCCGCCAACGGTACGAAGACGGTTCGCGGTTCTCTCGGCGGGACGCAACCTCTGCGGCCCTGTCAGATTTTTGCCAACGAAACGCAGATTCTTTGCCTGAATAACGGCAACCTCTACGTGCTCACGCTCGCAACCAATGCCTTCGCCGCCGTCAACATGGCGCAGCTGCAGGGCGGCGCGAACTCGGTCGCGCAGATCGGCTTTGCCGACGGCTACTTTTTCGCCTGGTTCCTGAACACACACACTTTCCAGATGTCCGCGCTCGAAGACGGCACGACCTGGTCGGGGCTCGATGTCGCGACGGTTTCACTTTTTCCGGACAATTTCGTCTCCATGATCTGCGATCACCGCGAGGCCTGGTTCTTTTCCGGAAAGAAGTCGTCGGGCTACTACAACGCCGGCGCCGGCTTCCCGCCCTATATTCCGATCCAGGGCGCGTTCGCCGAATTCGGCGCGGGCGCGATGGCGGCGACGGTGCAGGCCGACAACACGATCTGCTGGATCGGCCAGGACGAACGCGGCATCGGCGTGGCCTACCGGCTCAATGGTTATAGCGAGCAGCGCATCTCGACGCACGCCGTCGAATTTGCCTGGCAGGCGTACGAAAAGACTTTCCCCGGCACGATCGCCGGCGCCCGCGCCTTCAGCTATCAAGAGGACGGACACACCTTCTGGGAGATCTACTTTCCCGCCGCGAATGCGACCTGGGTCTACGACTTCTCCACCCAACTCTGGCACCAGCGCGGCGCCTGGAACGCCGTTTCCGGCACCTACGACGCCGATCACGCGCAATCGCACACGTTTAATTTCGGCAAGCACCTGGTCGGCGACTGGGCCTCGGGCAACATCTACGAGCAATCGACCGCGATCTATACCGACAACGACGGCATCCTGCGGTGGGTGCGGCGTTCGCCGACGTTGAACAAAGACAACAAATGGATTTACTTCTCCGAACTCGAAATCGATATTCAGCCGGGGCAAGGCCCGATCCCGGCACTCACGAGCGATGGCCTGCCGCTCGCCGCCGATGGCTCGAACGCTCGCGGCCCGCAGCTGATGCTGCGCTGGTCGAATGACGGCACGAAGACCTGGTCGAGCACTTACTTCCTCGACTGCGGGCAGGCCGGGGAATACGACTTCCGGGCGCGCAAGATTCAACTCGGCCGGGCGCGCAAACGGGTCTGGGAGCTTTCCGGGAGCGATCCGATTCCCTGGCGCATCGCGAATGCCTATGTCGAGGCCTCGGAATCGATGGAGGCGGCCTCGTGAGCACGAAACAGACGACGCTCTTCCCGCCACCGCTCCGTGGCTCCTCACTTTCGCCACCCGAGCAGAAGTACCTGTTCACGCTGCAGATGCTCGGGCCGCTGCGCGTCGGCGACACGACGGCCGCGCCTTACGCCGAAGACTTGCCCAACGCGGGCCTCGACCCCACGGGATCAAGCGGGCAATCGAATCAGAACCAGGAAATCATCTACGTGAAGAAAGCGGGCGGCGCGAATGCTTGGACGATCAATGGCGCGGTGGGGGGAGCGGTTGTGATTACGTCGGACGTTTTCCCAACGAACCTCGCCCGCTTCAAATCGGATGGCACGAACTGGTGGCGGGCCGGATGACCTTCCAGCGCACCCGCGACTGGGCCCTCGTCAAGTGGATCGCGACGCATCCCATGATCTGGCCGAACATCACCGACGATTTCGCGCCCGAACCCGCCGACTGGAAGCCGCGCACCGACGAGGAAATCATCTACCTGATCGCGAGAGACGGCGACGAGGTCCTCGGCATGTTCATTTTCTTTCCCGACAACCCGGTGTGCTGGGACGTGCATGTTTGCATGTTGCCTTCGGCCTGGGGACCGCGTTCCCTGGCTGCGTTCCTCGAAATGTTCCAGTGGGTCTGGGCCAACACGAACTGCATGCGCATCGTCGGAGCGGTGCCGAAGTGGAACCGGCGGGCGGCGCTCTTTGCGCTTAAGGCGGGGATGGAGTGCTTTGGCATCAACCGGAAAAGCCACAAGAAATACGGGACGCTGCACGACATGGCACTGTTCGGCGTGAGCAAGCCGGGCGAGAAGGAGGCGGCATAACATGGGCTTCGTAAGCAGTCTCGTCGGGGGCATTCTCGGATCGGGCGCGGCCGATGACGCGGCGCGCGTGCAAAGCGAAGCCGCCAAAAAAGCGCAGGAACTCTCGAAATCGAACCAGGACGCGAGCAATCAATTCCAGCAGGACATCTGGAGCGGCACGAAAGCGGCCGAGCAACCCTATCAGGATCTCGGCGCGACTTCGGCGAACCGGCTGCGCGATCTTCTCGGGACCGGCTTCCAGGCGCCGACGCTCGCCGACGCGAAAAACAATCCCGGCTATCAGTTCGCTCTCAATACCGGCACCGACGCCCTCGAAAAGGGCGCGGCGGCGCGCGGCAACCTGCTCTCCGGTTCAGAAGGCACCGCGCTCCAGTCCTTCGGGCAGCAACTCGGCGAGACGAACTATGACGACATGTTCAACCGGGCGATGCAGACGTACATGACTACTTACAACACGCTCGCCGGAGGCACGAATTTCGGCCTGACATCGACCGGCCAACTCGGCAGCTTCGGGCAGGAAGCGGCCAACAACACGACCAACACCAACCTGCAGTTCTCGAAAGACCAGGAGCAGCAGATCAATAACGCCGCCGCGGCGCGGGCCTCTGGCTATCTCGGCAGCGCCAACGCCTGGGCGAACGCGGCGGGCGGGATGGCGGCAGGCGCAGCAAGCCTCCTGCCTGGCGGTTATATCGGCGACTTTCTCGGAGCCTAAACCATGGGCACAATTCCATCACCCGACATCGCACAGTTCGGCGCAAATATCGGCGTCAACGCCGCGAACATCTACAACAACCGGCTCGCCGAGTACGCCCAGGTCGCGCAGATCAAACAAGCGACCGATCTCGCTAAGCAGCAAGAGCAGACGGCCGCGCTCGCAAATCAGGAGAAACAGCGGCAACTCCAAGATCAGGATGCGCTCACCAAAACGCTCGCGCAATACGATCCCGAGAAACACTCACTCGCCGAGATCCCGAAACTGGTCACCCAAAACGGCGGATCCGGGCAGGCCGCGCTCAACGCACAGGCGGGCCTGATCAAGCAGCGCACGGACTACGCGAAGCTCTCGGATGCGGATTTCGCGCGCGAGCAAAAAAAGGCGGACCTGACCCAGGGCGTGCACGATCAGGTCTCGCAAGCGCCCGCCGACCAGAAGCAGCAGGTCTATCAGCGCGGCTTAGAAACGCTCGCGAAAGCGGGTGTCGATGTCTCGAAAGAACCGATGCAATATCCGGGCGACGACGCCTTCGCGCAGCACTTGCCCGCCATCCGCTTGCACTCCGCGGTGCTCGGCGAAGCCGAGAAAGAACGCGAGACCAAGGCCAAAGAGCAGACGGCGGCGGCGGCAGGCCAAAATGCCCATGCCCGCGAACTGGCGGCGACGCGCGCCCCGGCCGCCGAACAGGAGTTCCAGGCCTACTACAAACCCTGGCTCGAAGCGAACAATCTGCAGCCGAGCGCGGCCAACGAAATCAAAGCCCGCGATCTTTTCCTCGCGAAGCACCGCGCACAAAACGCCAATCCCGCCAACTCCGATGACGTGAAAAGCATCGCGGACGGCATCGAGAGCGGCGATCAGCCGCCGACATTGACCGGGCTCTACCGCTGGGGCGGCCCGGTGCGCGCCGAACTTGCCCGCCGCGGCGTTCCGATCGCGAAGATGGAAACCGACTGGAAGGCCACGCAGAAGTACATGAGCAGCCTGAACTCGACGCAGCAAGTGCGGCTGCGGCAGGCGATCGACACCGCGAGCGACTCGCTCGACAAAATCGACGGCCTCTACGGGGAATGGCAGAAACTCGCGCCGACGACCGGCTTCAAGGTCTGGAACCGGGCGACACTCGGAGCGGCCAAGCAGCTTCCCGGCCGGGCGGGCGCGGTCGCAACCGCTCTCGACGCGCAGATCGCCGACCTCACCTCCGAACTCGGCAACGTCTACATGGGCGGCAACAGCCCGACCGATCATTCCCTCTCGCTCGCAGGAAAGAACCTGAGCTCGGAATGGAACAAGGAAACGTTCGAAGAAGCGCTCAAGCAGGCCCGCGCCAACATCGGCATCCGCAAAAATTCGATCACGCACGGCGCACCGGCGGGAGTCAGCGCCGATTCGACATACACGCCGAAACCGACACCCGCCGCGGCGGCGCATGTCATCCGCGTCGGGACTAAGCGCTATCAGTACAAAGGCTCTGGCGATACCGCTGACCTGAAGAACTATACCGAACTGCCGTAGCAATGAGCACCAACTCCATCCTCAACGCCGATCCGGCGATCATCAACCAGTATCTCTCCCAGCTCTCTGATGAAGAACTGGAACAGCTCGGCTTGAAGCCGCAGCAAGCGCAAGGTGCGCCCGCCGACTTCGGCGGTGCTGTGTTCTCGATGCCCGAAGGAGGCGTCAAGATCAGCGATGACACCGAACCAGGCGGCGAGCCAACCCGATTGCCCGCAGGCGTCAGCTTGCATCGGGAGAATTTCAACGGTGCTGCACCGTTTCAGACTGTCGCAGCAGGAACCGTGCCGAAATTACCGCCCGGTGCAGTGCTCGAAGATACCGGAGACCACGAGATTAAATTGCCGCCGGGCGCGACGCTCGAAACTGCGCCGGGATCAGAGAGCAACGAAAAACCAGTTCCCGCGGACTCCCTGACCCGCGCCGAGGACCGGATCCACGAATCCGCGCAAACCCTCGGCCGCGAAGCCGGAGCCGCGATCGACACCATCACCGGCATTCCGGGCGCGCTCTGGCACGCGGTCGCCGACGCGCCCACTGCGGAAGAGATCAAAAGTCTCGGCGTCGATCAGAGCGGACCGGCAGCGCGGGTTGCCAACACGATTCAACGGCTGCTGATGGGCGGGCAGATTCGCGAGGCGGCGCGCTTCTATCGCGATTACGTGAAGGCATCGCCCGAAGAGAAACGCAAGATCGAAAATTCCATGCTCGATGTCGCTCCCGAAGCCATCGGCGCGGGCGCGGGCGCTGTACTCACGCCGAAGATTCTCGAACAAGCTCCTGCGGTTCTTAAAACCGCAAGAGAGCTTCCCGGTAAAGTCGCAGATGCCGCAGGATCAATCCGGCCGACTGCGCGGGCTGTCACGAGAACCGCAGCTAATGTAATTAAGTCCGTCGATCCAGATGTTGTCGGCATCGTTTCCCCGCGCGCCGCTCATACCTTGAAAGTCGCACAACGCGCGGCCAAGGTCGCGCAGAAGTACGCCGCAGAAAAGCCACCCGCGGAGCCGGAGATCACCCCGAGCGAAGCCGAGCCCCACGAAGGCGTCACCAGCCCACAGACGGAGCATGCCGCCGCGACCGAGCCGGAAAGTGCGGCGGAAACTCCCGAGAGTCTGAAGGAAAGTTCGGCGAGTGCGGCGGAAACTCCCGCCGAAATTCTCAACCAAAAAGGCTCCCCGGCCGAACTGCAGCAGCTGCTCAACGACGCGCTCGGGGGCAAGCCCCTTAAAAAAGGGGTGCCGCTACGCAGCCAGGGCACCGCCAAGGGCGCCGCGGCCAGTTCCCTGCCCGAAGGCTTCACCCCGGTCGATTCCTCCGTCCTCAAGGGCTACAAATACGATCCCGCAACCCAGAAGTTCGATGCCGTGACCAACAGCGGGCAGCACTACGCCCACGGCGAAGTGACGCCGGAACTGTTCCAGAAGTTTCTCGACGCCGACTCAAAGGGCGTTGCCTGGAATGAACTGCGGAAGAGTCCCGGCGTGGTGCAGACGGAGAAGAACTTTCAGCCCTCGAAACCGGGCACGATCGCAAACGAAGCCGGGGAAATCATCCCCAAATCGAAAGCCGGGATGCAGAGCCCGGTGATGCAGAAGGCGGAGCGGCTGGGCGAATTCATCCGCGGCGGTACGGGGAAAACGGCCGCGAAAGCAGCGCCGGCCGAAACCTCCGCGGCAGCTGCGGGCGGCGATGTCGACCTGCTCAATCAGCTGAAACAATCGCTCGACCAAGTACAGGCTGGTAAAGGTGGCGTGCTCGCGTCGGCAAAGCCCGCGGATCTCCTCGACCGTTGGGGCGTAGATCCGGAGAGTTTTGCCGAAGGACGCGAGCAAACCCGCGGCATGAAGCCCGGGGAATCCGCGGCTGATCTTAAACGGCTTTCTGCGCGTTACAAAAAAGGCGAACCGGTCGAGCCCGTAATGGAAACACGCGACAAGGACAACAACATTATCGAGGTCGACGGGCGCGGGCGCGCGCTCGCGGCGCATCAAGCGGGGATCGATCGCATCCCGATTATCGTGCGGCGGCTTCGGAAATGACGATCTCGAATTCGCCGAAGGGCGCGATCGTTGCCTGCGGCAGAATTTTCTGCATGACCGGGACCGCTTCGTGATTGCGGGAATGGATCACGACGCGGCCGGCGAACTTGCGAATCGCTAGAAAGCGTGCGACCTCTTTGCCGTTGCCGTGCTGGCGGGTGATGTCGCCGGCGTCCATCCAGTGCAAATCGTGATCGAGAAAGACCACGTCGAACGCATTCGCCGCGAGGATCTCAATCGCCTCGTCGGCCGTCTTCGCCGAACGCGCCTGCGGCAGATGTTCCCGGAACCAGGCGAGACGATCTTCGGTGTCGTCGAGGACGAAAACGCGGCTTTTTTCTGGAATTGAAATCTTGAGCGCGGCGGTCACCATGACTTACTCTAACTCCCCTTTCCAGCACGAACCACGGCCCGATCGGTCAGTTACCCGCTCGTTCGGGTGGTTACTTCTGGCATGGCTCTTCTGGGCCATGGCGGCCGGTTTGACGGCGGAGGCCCAGACGCCGGTCGTAATCTCCCCCGTCCCGAAACTGCAGTTTTTCGACGCCAGCGGGCGCACTTTGGCATCGGGCTGCGTGTTTACGTATCAATCGGGAACGACCACGCCGCTCGCCACCTACACCGACGCGACCGGCCTCGTCACCAATGCCGATCCCGTTATTCTCAATTCCGGCGGCTTTGCCGGATCGGGATCGAGCGGCATCTGGCTCGCGGCCGGGCAGGCCTACACCTTCAAAGTGAAGTCGGCGGGCGGGACGAATTGCGCGAGCGGCTCCACGCTCTACACCGTCGATGGCATCGGCGGCGGGCTCACACTTCTCACCACGCTCGTCACCTGCAACACGACCTGCAGCTTTCCGATCGCATCGCAGATCCAGCTTTTCGAAGTGTCGTTGACCGGAAATGCAACGGCTAACCCGCTGACCGGCGTCGGCATCATCCCGCCGGCGATCGTCATCTTCCAGATCACGCAGGATTCCTCCGGAGGCCACACCTTCACCTGGCCGGCGAATTCAACCGGCGGCGCTCCGGTCGGCAGCACCGCGAATCAGGTCACGGAACAGATGTTCGTGTGGAACGGCTCGCAGGCGATCGCCATCGGCCCAGCGGTGATCGGCAACGGGCCGGAACTCTCGGCCGGCATTCTGCATTTGACCGGGCAACTGATCTCGACGCTCGCAACCGGCACTGCGCCTTTTGTCGTGGCATCGACGACGCAAGTTGCGAATCTGAACGTCAGCCTCTTGGAAGGGTTTACGTGGGAAGTACCGGGCACGATCGGCTCGACGACGCCGAACACGGGCAAATTCACGACCCTCGAAGCCGGTACGAGTTTTAAGTTGAATGGCTCGCAGCCGCAGACCTCGATTGCCGGCGGCGGCGCCGACACAGCACTCGTCGCGACGAGCGGCCTCGGCGCCGGGGCGGGGGCGCATGTGTGCGTCGATGCCAACGGCGGAATCACCAGCACCTGCACGACGACGGGGCCGACCTTTGCGCCGCAACGCGCCACTCTCGGGTCTCCGGTTTCACTCTCCGATCGCACGCAGGCCGCGGTCCTCACGAAAGCGGTCACTTTCCCCTCGGCGCCGGGAACCTATCGCGCGAGTGTGAGCTATAACGCCTGGATCACGATGGGAGCGAATCTTTGTGTCGGCGAAGTTTACGACCACACCAACAATCTCGCCTTCGCCTCGAGCGGCCAGGATTCGAACGGCAGCGGGTATGCCGGCGTCGCCGGGGCCGAAATCACTTCTCAGACCTACGCCGCATCCGCGAGCGTGACCTTCTCGCTCGAAGTGCAGTGCAATAACGATGTCGGCGGCCTGGTCGGCGCCACGGTGCAGGCCAACGGCGGCGCGATTTTCACCATGTCGCCGGCGGAACCAACCTATCTCTCGATCACTCCTGTTTTGAGCAACTAAATTCCCATGCCATCAACCCACGCAATACGCGATTCGTTCTTCTTCGGCGCTCTCCTGCTTTTTTGCGCCCTGTTCGCCGACGGCCAGTCTTTCGGGCCCTATTCGATCACCGGCACGGGATGCACCAGGCCGATTGACCTTTCCGAGAAGGCAACCGTCACCTATCAGGTGATCGGTTCCTGGTCGGGCACGATCCAGCCCGAAGTGTCGGTCGGCGCCCAGCCGCCGGTGAATACGACCGCGACGCCGGCGGCGACGACTTCTCCCGCCGCGACCATCACCGCCAACGGCGCCTATTTTTCGAACGTCTCCGGCTATTCGTTCTTCCTGCTGTGCGGCGCTTCGGTGACGAACACGGCGACGATCTACATCAACGTTTCTTCGGCGCCCCGCTAATTTCCGAGTTCGAGAAAAGCCATGAAAACCTTACGCATCCTCTTCGCAGGCCTTTCCCTGCTCGCTTTTTCCGCATCGGCGCAGAAGGTCGGGCCGGTCTCGATCACATCGACCCAGTGCGCGCAAATCGGCGTCTCGCCTTCGGACGCAGTCGTCGGCATTCAGGTCACCGGCACCTGGACCGGCACGCTGCAGCCCCAGGGGACGATCCAGGGGCAGACTCCGTTCAATGTCCAGGCCGCGCCCTCGACTTCCTCGACGCCGCAATCGACGATCACGGGGAACGGGGCGTTTACGATGCAGGTCGCCGGTTACTCAACCGCGCAAATTTGCGGCGCGACGGTCGCAACCGGCGCCGCCAACGTGGTTCTCAATCTCAGCCAGGGCCCCGCCGGCGGCGGCGCCGGATCGCCACCCGCCACCCCGGCGTTTTCCGCCATCACTCCGGGAACGAACACCAACGGGGCGATGCATGTCGGAACCGGTTCCTCGCTCGACGCGACGGGCTCGGGGACGATCCATGCAACCAGCGCCGATGCCATGCCGTTCAGCGGCAATACTGCGTCCACCAACACGCAAGCTCTCGGCATGGGCGGCTCCGGCAGCCTCACACCCACCCAACCGGGCCAGGTCGCCGCCTCCGCCGTCTGGCTGAATTATGCGGGAATCCCCGATCCCGTGCTCACCGGGAACGCCAGCGGCGGGAACCTCGCGGCATCGTCGAACGTGGCCGTGCAGATTTCCTTCAACACGTCGCTCGGCGAAACCATTCCGAGCCGCCTGATTTCGACAACGACTCCCGGCGGTTGCGGAGTCTCCTGCTCGCTGACCGTGACCGCGCCGACGCTGCCCTCGTGGGCCACCGGCTACACGGTTTACAGCTGCCTCGGAGTTTCCTGCACCAACGTGTTGCGGCAAAATGCCTCTCCCGCCTGCGTCAACATCACCGCGAACTGCGTCATTCAAGTGATCGGGGCCGGAGTTTCGCCGCTCACGATTTCAACCGCCTGGGTGCAGCCGCTCAATGTGCAGGCGACGAGTTGTCCGCCTTCGGTCATCCCGCAGTGGTTTGTGCAGGACGCGAGCGGCAACATGCAAACGCTCGCGGGCGTCGATCTCTATTCCGACAACACGGCAGGGCCGCCGAGTCCGGGCGGCTCGCTGACTTTCTGCCGCCGCCTCGCCATCAACGACACCGGCACCGTGCCGACGCTCGGGAAAAATGCGGCCATGACGATCTGGCACCGCGCCGGAGTGGGAACGGTGAACACGAATCAAGACCGCGCCATCCGGGTGACCATCGGCAACGTCGCTCCCGACAGCACGACGTACTACGGCTGGGAAGCGATCCAGGCGGAAGTGGATGTCAACGGCACGCCGAATTTCACCGGCTCGCCGGACGGCGAAATTTCGGCGGGATCGTTCCAGGCAAGCATATCGAACACCAACGCTTCGATGACCACGGGCAGTATCGGGGCAACCGCGGTCCGGGCGGAGATTTTCCGAAGCGGCGTAGGAACCATCGCCGCCTGCACCTATTGCTACACGGGAATTTTGGCCAAGGCGAGCAACGGAGCGACGGGAAGTTTGTCGAATACTCAAATTGCGGCGGCCCGATTTTTCATCACCGACACGGCTGGCTGCACCTCTTGCCTCGGCGATGATCTGGTATTGCAGGCTCCGGGCAATCGCTTTACATCCGGAAATCGCGGCCTCTTCATCGAAGACTTTGGCGTCAACACATCCGATTGGAACATCTTCAGCCACGCTCTCGCGGGCACCCCGACTCGCGGGCGCAACTGGTTCGGCGGCAACGTCTATCTCCCCAACATCATCACCGGGGCAACGACGATTGGCGTCACCGGCTCGATGGCTCTGAGCGGCTCGCTCAGCACCGCCCAACTGGGAACCCCGGTTTTCAGCAATAGCGGCGTCGGAACGCGGGGAGCCTCCGGAGCCACGAGCTACACCTACAAACTGACGGCGGTCGATGGCAACGGCAAGGAATCGGCGGTTTCGAACGCGGGCACGACGGCCATCGGCAACGCGACGCTCGATGGAACAAACTACAACGCCATCGTTTTTGGCGCGACGTTTCTTGCCCCCGGCGTCAGTTCCTACAATATTTATCGCACCGCTTCCGGCGGCACGCCGTCAAGCACGGGAAAAATCGGCAATCTTCCGATCACCACGAGCACGACCTCCGGCAACAATTACGAATTCGACGACAAGGGTCTCGCGGGCGACGGCTCGACTCCCCCAACCCAGAACCAAACCGGCGCGATCTCCGGTCCGCTCTACCAGACGACCACAAACTGCGCGGCCAGCGGCACGGCGGCCAACCCGAGCGTGGTTTCCTGCGCAGCGGCCCCGGCGGGAATCGTCTACTGCGACGTAGCCGCCTCCGGAGGAACGTGCACGATCAACACGACAGCGGTGACCGCGAACAGTGAAATTCTGATTACGCCGAGCGCCGCCGACAACACGCTGCTTTCAAAAACCTGCAACGCCGCTCCGACGGTCGTACCCTTTGCCACGCTCGCGGCGAAGGTGGCGGGCACGAGCTTCACCCTCAACATGCCCACCCTCACCGTGACCGGCCCCTGTTTCCACTACACCGTGATCAACTGACATGCTGCGTTTCTTGCTTCCGTTTTTTTTCGCCGCTCTCGCTTTCGGCCAGGGGAAAATGGCCACCATCGAATGGGTGCTGGCTCAGGGCTATTCGACCGGGGGCGGCTCGATCCCGGCGGGCGTCATCACGCTTTCACTCACCTCCTGTCCGGCGGGCTTTTCCGAAGTCACCGCGCTCGACGGGAAATTCCTGCAGGGCACGCTCGCCGCGCATGGCGATGCGGGAGGAACCGGCGGCAATGCCACGATCACGCCGGCGGGGACCGTCTCGCAACCAACGCTCTCCATGAATTCCTACACCCCGGCGGGCACCAATTCGACGGTGAGTTTTACTCCGGCGGGGACCATCACCTGGCCGGCGGGCGTCGCGACCATGGTGCTCTCCTGGCCGGCCTCGGTCCCGACTTTCAGCGGATCGGCGCTGGCGGGGCATGCCCATGAACTCCCCTTCCAGCTTTCGAGCACGACGGCCACCCGCCAGATTGCGGCAGCCACGTTTGGCACGGGAACGAGCCGGGCGGCCACCGGAGCGAGCGCGGCAGGCAGTTCGAACACCACAAGCGCCGCCGTCGCTCTCAGCCAATCGGTGAGCGCTGGCACCCCTACAGGAACGATTGCCTGGCCCGTCAGTGTGCCGACGGGGGTGCTTTCCTGGCCCGCCGGGGTGCCCACCTTTGGCGGGTCTTCCGGCACAATCCCCGCCGAGACCTTTAGCGGACAGGCGGCGACGCTCACGGGTTCGGTTTCGCAACCGGCTTTTTCCGGGAATGCGGTCGATCCGCGCCCGCCCTTCGTGAAGGTGATTTTCTGCAGCAAGGACTGAGTAACTCATGCTCGGCGTAGTTAGAAGCAAAGACGGAGTTCTCTTTGCGGCGATCGCCCCTGCCGGATTCCGCATCCTGTCGGCCATCGACCAGGTGGCACTCGCGCTTTCGGTCGAGCTCGTCATCACCTCGGGGACGGACGGCGAGCACTCCGGCCCGAGCGACCCGCACCATCGCGGCGAAGCCTTCGACGTGCGCAGCCAGGGCTTCTCGCCCGAACTCAAGCAGCAGATCCTCGACGGGGTGATGCGGCGGCTTGGCTTCGAGCGTTTCTACGGATTCCTCGAAGCGAAGGATACGAGTAACGAGCATTTCCACTTTCAAGTGAAGAAAGGCACCACTTATCCGTGAGTTACAAGGGGGAGTTATGGCAGACGTGTTGGGCTTCTTAAAGAAGGCGGCGCCCTGGATCACGGCGGCGGCAACGGGCAACGTGCCGGCGCTCGTCTCGATGGCGGCGAAGACGGTGAGCGACGTGGTCGGCGGGAAAGCCGGCACCAGCGCCGATTCGATCGCCGCCGCCGTCGCCGGCGCCACGCCCGAGCAGCTGCAGGCGCTCAAGCAGGCCGACAACGATTTCGCGCTCAAGATGCAGGCGCTCGGCTTCCAGCACGTCGAAGAACTGGAGCAACTCGCCGCCGCCGATCGCGCCAATGCGCGGGAGCGCGAGATCCAGGTCAAGGACAAG
>JAHFRL010000254.1 GCA_023266235.1 Betaproteobacteria bacterium | reverse complement strand
ACTCTAACTTGAAGACCAGAACATATCATAATTGAGAACGGATCATGGTTTCGCCGAAAGACTAAGGGGGCCGAAAGAACCGCAGATTGTCACCCTAGTGCTTTTTGATAAGCGACAGCACCGCCGCCGCGAATTCCTGCGGCGCTTCCTGGGGCGGGTTGTGGCCAACGAGAGGGAGATCACGCCGCTTGTACTTGCCGGTGAAATGGCGTTTGTGGTGCGCGGAACCTCCGACGCCCATGACACCGTCGCCATCGCCCTCCATCACGATCGTCGGCACGGTTATCGGCGGTTGCGCGGTCAGACGGCGCTCGGTTTCCTCGACCGCGGGATCTCCGGGCACGAGCGCGTAGCGATGGCGGTAGGAATGGATGACGACTTCCACGAAATCCGGGTTGTCGAATGAGGCCGCGGTGCGCTCAAAGGTCGCATCGTCGAAGCGCCAGTTGGGAGACCACAGCCGCCACAGCAGCTTGCAGAGTTCGCGGCGATTCTGCGCGAGGCCGGCGCGGCCGCGCTCGCCGTGAAAATAGTATTGATACCAGTGCCGGTGCTCGTTTTCCGGCGCGTGCGGCTTGCCCGAATTCGGGATGTCCTGGATGTTATAGCCGTTGACCGTGACGAGCCCGCGCGCGCGTTCGGGCCACAAGGCGGCGACGATGCATGCCGCGCGACCGCCCCAGTCGAAACCGCCGAGCACGGCGCGCGGAATCGCAAGCGCATCCAAAAATGCGAGCAGATCGTGCGCGAGCGCCGCCTGCTGGCCCGAGCGCGGCGTGTCCGCCGATAGAAAATGCGTCGGCCCGTACCCGCGCAAGTACGGCGTAAGAACGCGACAGCCCGCCGCGACCAGCAGAGGCGTTACTTCGTCGTATGCGTGAACGTCATAGGGAAAGCCGTGGAGAAGCAGCACCGGCGTGCCGTTCGGGACACCGTTCTCCTCGTAAGCTACGTCAAGGACGCCCGCTTTGATCCGCTTCAACATAGGTGACGCTTCACGACGACTTCCTGCTGTAAATCAATCCACCCGCACACCGGATGCCTTGATCACTTTTGCCCATTTCGCAATCTCGCGTTTCTGGAACGCGGCGAATTCGGCAGGCGTATTGGATACGGAATTCGCGCCTTCGTTCGCGAGCCGTGATTGCACTTCGGGCAGCCGCATGATACGCATGATCTCCGCGTTGAGCTTGGCGACGATGTCCGCGGGGGTGCCCGCTGGAGCGAAGATGCCGACCCAGTTGGTGACCTCGAATCCGGGCAGCGTTTCGGCCATGGCGGGCAATTCGGGAGCAGCCGGATTGCGCTTCGCGCCGGTCACCGCCAATGCGCGCAGCTTGCCCGCTTTCGCGAGCGGCAGCACGGTCGGCATGGTCGCAAAGAGCATCGACGTTTGCCCGCCGACCAGATCGGTGATCGCCGGCACGTTGCCCTTGTAGGGAACGTGCACGAGATCGATTTTCGCCAGCGACTTGAAAAGTTCCCCGGCGAGATGGCCCGCGGTGCCATTGCCGGCGGATGCGTAGGCGAGCTGGCCGGGCCGCGTACGCGCGAGCGCCATCAATTCCTTGACCGTTTTCACCGGCACCGACGGATGCAGCACGAGCAGGCCGTCGGCTTCGATCACGAGCGCGACCGGCGCGAAATCCTTGACCGGGTCGAACGGCAGCTTCGAAAACAGGCTCACGTTCACCGAATGCGTGCCGATGCTGCCCATCACGAGCGTATAACCGTCGGGCGGCGACTTGGCGACGAGGTCCGCGCCGATGTTGCCGCCCGCGCCGGGGCGGTTCTCGACGACGACGGGCTGGTTCCACGCTTCGGTGAACTTCTGCCCGAACACGCGCGACATTACGTCGGCGATGCCGCCGGCCGGGAACGGCACGATAATGCGGATCGGTTTGTTCGGATAGCCCGGCGCGTCCACAGCGGCTGCCGGCAGCGCGGCAAACGCAATGAAAAGGCAAACGCCAGTCAGTAATGTTCTCACGACGGCCTCCCCTTTTGACAGGGCCGGACGAGCACCCTGAGTGTCTTACTTTATACGCCTGGCCTGAAGATCAGGAAATACTGGTTCGGCAGGAACGCGTGCTCCTCGGCGAGCGCGTAGCCCGCTTTCTTGAGTTCAGCCTTGACCCGCTCCGGCGCGATGCGCGCGCTTTTCGGCGGGCCCGAGGGCGAATCCAGGCGGAAGTCGATGACCGCGATGCGGCCGCCGGGCTTGAGCGAGTCGCGCAGCTTGCGGAAGTACGCTTCGCGGTTGCCGATGTGATGGTAGACGTCGACCAGAATCACCAGGTCCACCTTGGCGGGCAGGCGCGGATCGTCAGGCGTGCCGGCAACCGAGGTGAGATTGGCAAGACCTTCCTTCTTCGCGCGCTCGGCGAGGTATTTCACCATGTCCGGCTCGACGTCGACGCCGTAGACGCGGCCTTGCGGCAGCATGTGCGCGAGGCGCACCGCGAAATAGCCGGTGCCCGAGCCGATATCCGCGGCCGCTGCGTCCGGTGCGAGCTTGAGCGCGCCGATCACTTCATGCGGCTTCTGCCATGCGTCGCGCGCCGGATCGTCGAATACCCGCGCCCATTTCTGCGCGTCGCCGAAGCTGTGCTGAT
>JAHFRL010000180.1 GCA_023266235.1 Betaproteobacteria bacterium | reverse complement strand
CCAATGCGGGTTTTACTGCTGCCGGCATGGTGCCGCCGCCCCACAACCACACGCTGTTGACGGCGGCTGCGCCGCGTGCTTCACGCGCCGCATTCACGGCATGCGCATGCAACACCATCTGCGCCTCGTTGATCACGCGGTGCCAGTCGAGCGCGTCGTCGCCCTGCGGCAGGTGACGGTCGATGTCGCGGTTCGCGGCGCGTGCGAGCGGCGTCGTCACAATTCCGGGCGCGCGATCCACGCGCAGATACCAGCGTTGCGGGAACGGCGCGAGAAAGACGATGCCGTCGCGCGCGAAATGCCGGTTGAGCGCTGCAATCAGATCGTGGGTCTCGTTTGCGTCCAGATCGGAAACGCCGCCCGCCAGCACCAGCCGGTTGCGGTCGGTGCGCAGTTCGACGGGATCCGCGCGCAGCCAGTAGTAACGTTCCGGATCAACTCCGTCCCCGGCCAGTGTCAGCGCCGCGACCGGCCAGTCGCGCTGTTTTGCGACGCCGAACTCACGGCACAGCCAGGCATCGCGTTCGCACGGCGGTTGGAGCACCAGGTTGCCGCGGGCGAACATGGTTTCGAGCGCGTCGAGGCGCAGATCCTGACAGGGCCCGCCGTCCGGTGACGGCGGCGGCAGCAAGTCGGAAATCAGCAGAGTGCAGCGCATGCGATGAACCGTGGTGTGGTCGTGCAGTTTACCATTCGCACCGGCGCGCAGCCGCGCATTGTCGTGCCGCTGCGCCGCCTTTGTGGCAAACTTGCACTTTCCCCCTGCGGCATGGATGGTGCAACCTTACGAGCTTTTCATCGGCCTGCGTTACACGCGCTCGCGGCAGCGCAGCCGTTTCATCTCTTTCATTTCGCTGGTGTCGGTGATCGGCATCGCGCTCGGCATCACGGTGCTGATCACGGTGCTGTCGGTGATGAACGGTTTTCAGCGCGAGGTGCGCACCCGCATTCTCAGCGTCGCGTCGCACGTCCAGATCTCGGGCGCGGACAATACGCTCACCGACTGGCGCGCGGTCGCGGCTGCCGCCGAAAAAAACGGGCAGGTGGTTGCAGCGGCCCCGTACGTGACGGCCCAGGGGCTGCTGTCGAGCGGCGCCTCGGTGCGCGGCGCTTATATACGCGGCATCATTCCGGATTACGAGGAAAAAGTCGCCGATCTCGCGCAGCACATGCAAGCCGGCAGCCTGACTGCGCTGAAAGCGGGCGAATTCGGCATCGTGCTCGGCGTCGAGCTCGCGCGCGCGCTCGGCGTTCTGGCCGGCGATAAAGTCGTGCTGATTGCACCGCAAGGGCAGGTAACGCCGGCCGGCATCTTGCCGCGGCTGCGGCAATTCACCGTGGTTGGGATATTCGCGGTCGACCATTACGAGTACGACTCCGGGCTTGCGCTAGTCGATCTCGAAGATGCGCAGAAGCTCTACCGGATGGGCGAGCAGGTGAGCGGCGTGCGCTTGAAGCTGAAGGATTTGTTCCAGGCGGGCGCCGTGTCGCGCGATCTGGCGCGCAGCCTCGGACCGGATATCCATATCACCGACTGGACGCGGTTGAATGCGAATTTCTTCCGTGCCGTCGACATCGAGAAACGCATGATGTTCCTCATTGTGTTCCTGATCATCGCGGTCGCCGCGTTCAACATCGTCGCGAGCCTGTTCATGGCGGTCAAGGACAAGCAGTCCGATATCGCGATCCTGCGCACGCTCGGCGCGAGCCCCGGCAGCGTGACCAAAATCTTCCTGATCCAGGGCACGCTGGTCGGATTGTTGGGGACTCTGGCCGGCGTGATCGGTGGGGTTGCGCTCGCCGCCAATGTCGACGTGGTGGTGCCGTTTATCGAGGGCATGCTCGGTTTCAAGTTTCTCGCCAAGGACGTCTACCAGATCAGCGAACTGCCCTCGGAGCTGCGCGTTGACGACGTTCTGGTGACTGCGTTTTTCGCGTTCGTGGTCAGCCTGCTCGCGACGATTTATCCGAGCTATCGCGCGGCCAAGATCAATCCCGCGGAGGCGCTCAGGTACGAGTGAAGGGTGAAGAGTGAAGGGTGAAGGGGAAAAACACGAACCGGCGCTGGCGTGCCGCGGCCTGCGCAAGATCTACCTGCAGGGCAAGGTCGAAGTGCCGGTGCTGCTCGGCGTCGACCTCACCGTAGGCAAAGGCGAATGTGTCGCGATCGTCGGTGCCTCGGGTTCCGGCAAAAGTACGCTGCTGCACCTGCTCGGCGGCCTCGACGCCGCGAGCGGCGGCGAAGTTGTAATCGGCGGGCGCGACATCCGGTCGCTCGACGAAGCCGCGCGCGGCGAGTTGCGCAACCGGGTGCTCGGTTTTGTTTACCAGTTCCATCATTTGCTGCCGGAATTCACGGCGATCGAGAACGTCGCAATGCCGCTCTTGATCCGGCGCACGCCGCCCGCCGAGGCCAACGCATTCGCCGTGGCAATGTTGCAGAAAGTAGGTCTTGGCCACCGGCTCGAGCACGCGCCGTCGGAGTTGTCGGGCGGCGAGCGCCAGCGTGTGGCGCTCGCCCGTGCGCTGGTCACCAATCCGGCGTGCGTGCTGGCTGACGAGCCGACCGGCAACCTCGACCGCCAGACCGCCGGCGAGGTGTTTGCATTGATGCTCGAGCTCAACCGCGGCTTCAACACCAGCCTCGTGATCGCCACTCACGACAGCGAAATCGCGGCGCGCGCCGGGCGCATCCTGAGATTAGTTGATGGTGTACTGCAAATGGCTTAACTTCCCGCATGACCCGCCGCAAAGCGGTCGGTGTCGATGCGGCGGTTAGCACGCCCTACTCTTTGGCTGTGGCCAGAGCTTTGGATCACGAGCCGTATGGAGTATCGCGAGCACGACAACGCTCTTGGGATCGATGCGATAGAACACGGCGTACGGAAATCGCGACACATTGGCACGCCGTACTTCGCCGTGGACGCGGCGAAACATCTCGGGAATCTGTTCGATCGCATCGAACGTGGCGTCAATCGCCGTAAGGAATTCTTCCCCCAGACCGGGGCGTTGCTCTTCGTACCACCCGTATGCCCCAGCCAGGTCCCGCCCTACCTTGCGGCGGTGGACAACTGGCAGGGCCATTAGCGTCGGCGAGCTTCAGCGAACAGTTCGCCTCGCGATACAACATCGTCTGGGTTGCGCTCGTGTTCGGCAAGACGCTCATCAATCACCGCACGATGAGCATCGCCGAGCGGCACGCCCGAGGGATCGGCCGTGAGGCTTTCCCAGATAAGTTCGACGAGGCGCAACCGTTCCTCGACCGGGAGCTTCAGAATTTCCGCTACATCCGTATCACTCATGGCATATAGCCTACCACCATTGCCGGGAGCACGCTAACGTCCGCGATGACGCGCACGAGCGAGCGCGCGAAGCGCCGCTCGCAAAGTGTCGCTGTTGATCGTGCGGTTATGTGGCATTCAGAGTTGATATCTCGTGATGTCGAGCGAACCGTGGAAGACGCCTAGAAATCGATGTTTCCGTCGTCCTTCACGAGGTAGGCGATTCGGTAATGCCCGTAGAGCAATACGCGAACGTTTCGCGGCGAGACCTGGTAACGGTGGCCGATCTCCGGAAACTTGGCGAGAATCTGCGCACGATCGTAAATACCCTGAACCGTCTGAGCTGCAGCTTGCGGATTATCCGTGGCGATGTCATAGGTTGTGGCGATTGGAAGGAGATGTATTGAGCGGAAGGCTGGAAATGCGGATTAACCCTCTGGTTTCTACTCATCACTGTTCAGATCTCCTGCGTCGAGATCGTCGCGGCACGATGTTCCCATAGCGCTGCACCTTGCCGATGTTGTGCACCATGCAGTAGAGCAGCCACTGCGTGTTGACCTTGGTCTTGGCGCGGTGACTGAACTGTCGGCACGGTTACGATGCCTTGTGCATCGAAGGCGCCTAGACGCAGGAATCTGGCGGGGACAGCGATCTCGAACCGGGATTGTCGGACGGCGGTGGTGTGTGGAATGACCGTCACGAGAGATCGGTCTGATTCCTGGAGAGGGACGCTGAGAACCAGGCACGGACGGACCTTCGCGGCCAGTCCCAAGTCAACCATATACACCTCGCCGCGAAGCGGCGTTCTCACCCCTTAGCCTCATGGCGATCAAGCTCCTGGAACACTTGATCGGCTGCCTGGACGAGTTCGTCATCGGACGGAAAGGAATACGGAAGCTCGGCGGCACGGCGAAGCAGTGCCTCCAAGACCTCCCGCCGGTCGGTCTCGGATAACGCCTCAAAGGACTGCAAGAGATGTCGTGCTGCGTCTCCCATGGTGGAATTATTCTACACCCGTTCCTTCGCGGTATAACGTAATGGTGAACGGCGAGTATTTATTCGTCCGTTCCACCTAAAGTTATACCCGACGCTGCCAGATGGCGGGATCGCGGCGACCATGAAACACGGCGAGCACAACCAGCATGTCATTCCGCTCGCGGAAATAGATGGAGAATGGAAAACGTCGTGCCACGGTGCGACGAATGTCGCCAAAGACAATTGGGTAACGCAGTGGTGCGGCCGCAGCCTTTTCGATCGCCTGTTCAATCTCGACGATAAATTCTTCGCCGAGTCCAAGTCGCTTCTCGTCGTACCAGGCGGCCGCATCTTCAAACTCTTTCTTCGCGGCACGCCGGAGGACGATGCGCAGCGTCATCGTCCGAGGCGAGATCGAACCGAGGCCTTGACCTCATCCCAGGGAACGACGTCGTCTGGAAAGGCGTCGTCATCGGCCACGCGGCGGTCCAATTCGGCGCGCTGGGCCTCGGTAAGAGGAAAAACCTTCGCATCAGCGCAAATGCTCGCCCATATCTCTTCGACGAGCGCTAGGCGCTCCTCGACGTTGAGGCGATCGATACCCAGTGTCTTAACAGATACGCCCATCTCCAACTCCGACTGTTAATGGATTCCGACTATTCTACGCGGGTGATGCTGGGAAGGGTATAACGTCCGGCTTCAGGCGCGCAACGCGTCGCCCTGCAAGCCGCAGTTAGACGTGCAACGATACTACCGTCGCCGTTGACCAAACAGCCACCGGAAAAGATCTGCCCGGTCGTACGCCGGATCCCATGCATTGTGACCGACGCCCGGGAACTCCGTGTACTGAGCATTTGCTCCAATCGCCTTCAGGGCGGCCGCCATGCGCCGCGACTGTTCCACGGACACTGTCTTGTCGGCATCACCATGGAAAATCCAGATCGGCAGCCCCATGACACGTTTCGCAATCGCGGCATCGGAGTCCGGTACCGGGGCAGGCACGATCGGTGGATATACGACTCCGCTGGTGGTGCCGGTAAACTCGTCAACGAATCCGCAAACGACGACGACGGCCGCAAAGCGATTGGCGTGATGGTAGGCGAGATACCACGCGCCGTTTCCGCCCATGGATAAGCCGGTGAGGTATACGCGCGCCGCGTCGGCATTGAACTCCACTATCGACCTATCCAAGGCCGCCAATGCAATACGGCCGCCAAGAGCTTGAAACCCTGGAGTGCCACCAGGCGGACTCTGCGGAAATACAACAATGGCGGGGAAGCGCTCGGCGTGCCGGCGAATTGCTCTCCCAAGTCCGACATCGGTCTGCTGGACTCCGTCGGTGCCGTATTGTCCCCCTCCGTGCAGGGCGAGCACGATCGGCCATGAGGTCGAGCGCTGGTACTCAAGGGGGACGTAAACTTGGTAGCGATACATTGCCCCCTCGACTTGAACAGAGCGATTCAAGAAACCAGTCTCCGGCGTCTGTGTCGAGCCAATCCCTGGCCCCGCTAGGGCTGCGATCACGACGATGATCAGAATTCGCAGAATCGACATTTTTTTGGTCCTCCGGTATGCGTTGTTGACGTCTAACGCAAAGCTCAGCCGTCGCTGTCAAGCGATCGGTCTGAAGCGCCAAGTTAGGCTTACTATTTAAGGGCCTCATTCACAATTTTCTCGATGGTTTCGTCGATGTTTTTTACGTATGAAGCAGCGCCCTTCACTGCGTACCGCCGGTCGATGTAGCTTCCATTCGTATAGCTCAGCCAGACTTTTCCTTGCGAGTCCTCCCAAGCAAGGGTTTTGAACGGAATATCGATGCCTGCAAGCGGCGCTTCTTTAATGATGTATGGGCCACCCGCACCCCGCCCGAAAATGAGCAACTGATTGGGCCGAATATCAACTTTCACTTTCTTGGACATTTCCTGATAGTCGATGCGGTTAAAAATGTTTGCACCAACGCCCTTGGCCGCTGCCTCCACGCGGTCAATCGTTTCTTTCACAGAGTACTGGCTTGGTTTCGTGACAATTCCGGCGTTTTTGTCCAAGAGCCCGCTTTCGTCTCCGAATGCGGATGCACCAAGTAATAGCACAGCTGCGGCAATGCCGAATAGCTTTTTCATCGTTACCTCCCCATGTCGTAGTCCGCAAATTTTCCCCTGATTGCGCTCACCTGTCGCGGTTAGCAGATGAGGGGGCCAAAGCCTAACGTTCGCCGTGAACCGCGCGCCGACTCCGGCGCGTCGGTTCCACGGATTGGTTGGGTGGCAGACTACGGCGTTCGCGAGTGTCGCTCACGCGCCCTCGCTGCGGTTACTTGACGCGCACGAGCTTCGCGTATGAGGTGCCGCCCGAGGCCGCCGTAGGATTAACGGATGTCAGCTCGTCGCCCGAGACCTTGTACGTACGCTTCTCCGTCGTCCCCGCGCGATTTGGGTAGCTGCTCGCCACGTGTTTGATCGTGACGGTATCGCCTTCGACGGTGTAGGTTCCGAATCCCGCAATCATGCCCTGGACGACGCCGCGGTATTCAGCATCTGTCCCTTTCAGGCGATTCTTGGCAGCGAACTTGGGCAAATCCGGCTTTGAGAGGTAACTCATGTAGTTTCCGGAACGGTCGAACATTGTCAGCCCCACGGGCTTATCTCCGTAGAAGTGCATCTTGGTGCCACCCGTTTCGTTGTAGATCGCGACCGTTCGCCAAGTTCCTACGATTTGGTCCTTGAGCGATTGGCCTAGCGCAATGCCGGGTACCGACACCAGCCCTGCGAGCGCTGCGCCCGCCGCGAGGCGGGCCAAACTGGTCCTGTTCGCGAATCCACTCATGACATTCTCCTCTTTGCATGCGCCACACCAAAACCACGGGCCGGGCACTCACCTGTGCGGCGGAGGCGGGCGCCCGGGTTGACCAGGTGCTTGACTGCACCATAGCCATAGAACTGGTCGAACTGCTTAGGCCAAGGGTCGGAGGTTGGCAGCATCGATTGCATCGGGATCACTGCTGTTGCTCGCATGTTACGCCTGCGGCTCAACCGACACCCAACGTTGCTGATAACCGGCCTGCCGAAGGCAGGTCCGGTTGATTAGCGGGTTAGGCGTCAGCGCCACTTTGTTAGCTGACTTGCTTAGAGCTAAGGTACTCGTGACGAGTGGTGATGGACGAGTACCCAAATTCCGCCTTCGCGATGAAACACCATCGAGTAGCGAGATGGATTGGCGATTTCTTTACCGTCGCGACTGTCCTTAAACGTGTAGGCTCCGCTATTGAATGCCACATCTCCATAGACCCGCACGTGCTGCTCCGTGAAGACAACCCTCGCGTAAGGCCTGCTGGCCGCGCCCTTGAAGTATTCTGCAATAGCTTCTGGTGAGGTTGCGATTGTTTTCATCGTCGTGCCCCAGAACACGGCGCCCTTGCCGTACACGGCCGCAACTCGTCCAGGATCGCGGCTGTCGTACGCTGCTCGCCAAGAGTCTGTCGCCGCGAGGATCTCCGCTGCGGCCTTATCCGGCAAGTCGTTGGCGCCAGTAGTAGCGCATCCCGCAACCACGACCACCATGATATGAAGAAGGTACGCGAACTTTCTCATAGAGCCTCCAGTCTGAAGAAAGGTAAGAACTCCGTTGATCCGCTACCGAAAAAAAACCTCCAATGACGCCTAACGTCCCGCTTGACGCGCGCCCGCCTCGCGGGCGTCGCTGTCCAAGCGGCCGTTAGAGAGCATCATTTGGCT
>JAHFRL010000179.1 GCA_023266235.1 Betaproteobacteria bacterium | reverse complement strand
GCGCACAATCCGGCGTCACGGGTTGCCGCGATGCGTTGGCAGAACGAGCCAGCCTCCGCCTGCCATTTGCCGTCGTCGAAGACGAAACTCTCGCGCTCGTTGAACGCACGAGTGCGCAGAACGCCGTTCGGCCACGCTTCAACCTGAAGATTGCCTCTTTTGGTGACCCTCTCGAGATAGTCGGCAAAGTTCGCGGGGATTGCGACTGCCATTGTTGCTCCATCTGCGGCGACGATGAAGTGCAGGTGTCGCGCCTTGCCTTCGGTCAGAGGCTCGCCGAAACCGATCACGTGCGCGCGGCCGTCGCTGGCGACGACGACCGTGACCAGCGCAGGCCGCGAGTCCGACAGTTTCAGTATAGGGCCGAGCTTTACGTCCGGCGACGCGTGGTCCGCGGGAAGTTTGGTCTCGTCGGCGGCATGGCAATTACCGATGGTAAATGCAAGTCCCAGCCAGAAAATGCACGAGCGAAGCATCCTCATGTCCGTCTCCATGAGAAACGAGAAAACGATACGCCCCGGAACCTTTGCCGCGTTTGACCTGTGTCAAAGGCGGCAAGCAAGAACAATAGGAGAAAAACGACGGGAAAGCCGATACCGCACGTTTCAGCCGGTCTCGCCGGCTACGACTATCGTTCGCCCTACCAGATACAACCGCGGATGAGGTTATCTCAATTCGTTAACCGAATGTTGACTCTGCGGTCTTTGATAGCCGTTACCTTGGCGGCGGCCTTCAGTCTTGCAAGTTCGCGCTTTGTTGCGACTGACTTGGCGCGCGATGATCTTGTCGAGCAGGCCCTGCAGCTCATCGTGGGTGGGCGCGCGCGCCTGCTGGAAGACCGGCTCGCCCTCGGTGCGCCGATACACGCCATCGAGCACCAGACAGTGCAGATGGATGTTCAGGTTGGCGGCCGAGCCGAATCTCTGGATGAGCGTGACCGCTCCGGTGTCGGCTGTGGCGCGTTTCAGGCCTGCCTGCTTGAGCAGAAAGCGCGTGATGACCCGGTGGATGATGCGCAGCACCGGCGTGAGCAACTCGGGGTGCGCCGCAAACACAATACGCAGCGGGATCGGAAATGACAGCACCCATTGCCTGACCGGCACGCGCGGGATGACCTGATCCACCAGATGCGCGGCACTCTGCGCCATGCGCCGCGCGCCGCATGAGGGACAAAACCCGCGCCGCTTGCAAGAAAACGCCACCAGCTTCTCGTATGCGCAGTCAGCACAGCGTACGCGCAGAAATCCATGCGCCAGAATGCCGCATTCGAGAAAGGTCTCGAACTCGTCTTTGACAAACTCAGGCAGGCCCGTGCCGGTCTTGGCTTCGACCTGAGCGAGGAACGTCTCGAGATGTTCCCGCACCAGGCAATGCAGGATCGTCTCCTCCGGCCGCCGCCGCTCGTAGTGGACCGTGTGCGCCGACACGGCGCGCAACACGGCTTTGCGCTCCAGTCCCATCCAGACGGAAACGCGCGAACCACGATCGCGCGGCACCGCGACTTGGCAAGTGCCGAAAAAAGCGAACCCAAGTCAACGACCCGCACAGCAAGGGCGTTGAAGAAGAGATGTTCAGTCGCGCAAGTAGGGATCGATGAAATCGATCGACCCTGCGTCAAGCCGCAATAGCGCCGCCTACTCCCACTCGATCGTCGCCGGCGGCTTGCTCGAAATGTCGTAGACGACACGGTTGATGCCGCGCACCTCGTTGATGATGCGGTTGGCGACTTTTGACAACAGGCTGTGCGGCAGCTCTGCCCAGTGCGCGGTCATGAAGTCCTGGGTCTGCACCGCGCGCAGCGCCACCACGTTTTCGTAGGTGCGGCCGTCACCCATCACACCGACCGAGCGCACCGGCAAAAACACCGCGAATGCCTGCGCGGTTTTTTCATACCAGCCGGCCGCGCGCAGCTCGTCGATGAAAATCGCATCCGCGCGCCGCAGCAGATCCGCATACTCCGCCTTGACCTCGCCGAGAATGCGCACGCCGAGTCCCGGCCCGGGAAACGGATGGCGGAACACCATGGCGTGCGGCAGGCCGAGCGCGAGGCCCAGTTCGCGCACTTCGTCCTTGAACAATTCGCGCAGCGGCTCGAGCAGCTTCAGATGCAGCGTCTCGGGCAGGCCACCGACGTTATGGTGCGATTTTATCGTGTGCGCTTTCTTGGTTTTCGCGCCGGCCGATTCGATCACGTCGGGATAAATCGTGCCCTGCGCAAGCCATTTCACCTGCGGCAGCCTGGCCGCCTCGCGCTGGAATACCTCGACGAACACGCGGCCGATAATCCTGCGCTTCTGCTCCGGATCGGTGACGCCGGCCAGCTCGCCGAGAAAATGCTGACGTGCATCGACGGCGATCACTTTGGCGCCGAGATTCTCGGCTAAAGTCCGCATCACCTCCCCGGCTTCGTTCAGCCGCAGCAAGCCGTTGTCGACGAACACGCACGTCAATTGCTTGCCGATCGCGCGATGGATCAGCGCCGCCGCCACCGCAGAGTCGACCCCGCCCGACAACCCCAGCAGTACCTCATCTGTGCCGACCTCGGAGCGGATCTTGCCGACCGCCTCCTCGGCATAGCCCGGCATGCTCCAGTCGCCGTCGAGGCCGCAGATATCGCGCACAAAGCGCTCGATGATCGCTTTGCCCTGCAGCGTGTGCGTGACTTCGGGATGAAATTGCACCGCGTAGAAACGACGTGATTCGTCGGCCATCGCCGCGATCGGCGTCGCGGCATTGCTCGCGATCACCTTGAAACCGGGCGGCAACGCGGTCACCTTGTCGCCGTGGCTCATCCACACGTCGAGCAGGCCATGCCCCTCGCTGTCGACGCGGTCCTGAATGTCGCGCAACAAGGCCGAATGACCGCGCGCCCGCACTTCGGCATAACCGAACTCGCGCACTTTGCCGCTTTCGACCTTGCCGCCGAGCTGCTCGGCCATCGTCTGCATGCCGTAGCAGATGCCAAGCACGGGTACGCCAAGCTCGAACACGGACATGGGTGCCCGCGGCGTGCCGCCCTCCCACACCGATGCCGGCCCGCCTGACAGGATCACGCCCTGCGGCGCGAACTGCCGGACGATTGCAGCGGAAACATCGTGCGGATGAATTTCGCAATAGACGCTGGTATCGCGCACGCGGCGTGCAATCAGCTGCGTATACTGCGCGCCGAAATCGAGGATGAGGATTTTTTGATGCATCAAGCGGGTAGGCAGTAAATCGTAAGCGGTAAGCGGTCAAAGCCGGCAATCAGATATTTTCCGCTCACTGCTTACCTCTCACCGTTCACTCGATTCTATAGTTCGGCGCTTCCTTCGTGATCTGCACATCGTGCACGTGCGATTCGCGCATGCCGGCGTGGGTGATCTCGACGAACTCGGCCTTGCTGCGCATCTCGTCGATCGAGTTGCAGCCAGTGTAACCCATGCTCGCGCGCAGCCCTCCCATCAGCTGCTGGATCAGCGGCACCACGCCGCCTTTATACGGCACGCGGCCTTCGACGCCCTCCGGCACCAGTTTCTCGGTTGCTTCCTCGGCATCCTGGAAATAGCGGTCGGCCGCCCCCTGCTGCATCGCGCCGAGAGACCCCATGCCCCGATACAATTTATAGGAGCGCCCCTGGTAGAGCTCCGTTTCGCCGGGCGACTCCTCGGTGCCGGCGAACAATCCGCCGATCATCACCGAATAAGCGCCGGCGGCCAGCGCCTTCGCGATATCGCCGGAATAACGGATGCCGCCGTCGGCGATCAACGGGATATCGCTCTTGGCCAGCGCCCTTGCCACGTTCTGCACCGCGCTGATCTGCGGCACTCCGACACCGGCGACAATGCGAGTGGTGCAGATCGAACCGGGCCCGATGCCGACCTTGACCGAGTCGGCACCGCAATCCACCAGCGCCCTGGCGGCATCGGCAGTCGCGATGTTGCCGCCGATCACCTGCGTCTTCGGATATTTCTTTTTCATCCACTTGACGCGGTCGAGTACGCCTTGCGCGTGGCCATGGGCGGTATCGACGACGATCACGTCAACGCCGGCTTCGATCAGTTCCTCGGCACGTTCCTCGGTGCCTTCGCCGACGCCGATCGCGGCCCCGACGCGCAGGCGCCCGAGCTTATCCTTGCAGGCATTGGGGTGTTCCGTGGATTTCAGTATGTCCTTGGCCGTGATCAGCCCCCGCAGCTCGAACTTCTTGTTGACCACCAGCACGCGCTCAAGCCGGTGCTTGTGCATCAGCGACATCGCCTCTTCGTGGTTCGCGCCTTCGCGCACCGTAACCAGCTTCGCGCGCGGCGTCATGATGTTCTTGATCGGTTGACCGAGATTGGTTTCGAAGCGCAGATCGCGGTTGGTGACAATGCCGACCACGCGCCCTCCGGCGCCAACCACCGGCAGCCCGGAAATCTTGTGCTGAGCGGTAATTTTCAATACATCGCGCACTGTCATGTTCTGCGTGATCGTGATCGGGTCTTTGACCACCCCGCTCTCGAAGCGCTTGACCTTGGCCACTTCCGCGGCCTGCGCGCGCGGCGCCATGTTTTTGTGAACGATACCGATGCCGCCTTCCTGCGCGACCGCAATCGCAAGGCGCGCCTCGGTCACGGTGTCCATTGCGGCAGACACCAGCGGAATATTGAGACTGATCGTGCGCGTCAGCCGGGTTTTGAGGCTGACATCGCGTGGCAGGATTATGGAATGGGCGGGAAGCAGCAGGACATCGTCGAAGGTTAAGGCTTTTTGCACCACGCGCATCTTGTGATCCTTCGCAAAATCGTATTATACGCAAGTCGCGGTAAACCACCAAACTGGCAAGCGCGTTAAATACCGGAGATCATTGACGAAATGCCGCGAAATCGTTAACTTGGAGCAGACCATAACACGATTTGCCGAACCGGCCATGCGGGCTTTGAAAACGAGGATGACGCAAAGATGAAACGACTACTGACTGGCTGCGCAGCGTTGCTTTGGGCGGGTGCCGCCGCCGGCCAAATTCTTGAATGCGTGGATGCCAAGGGCAACAAGGAATACGCGCAAATCTGCCCGCCCGGCACCGTCAAGGAAACCAAGCTGATGAAAGGCGGCGGCGGCGCCAGCGCCGGGACCGCGCCCGCCGGGAAATCGCTCGTCGAACGCGACACCGAGTTCAAGAAGCGCAGCCTGGAGCGCCAGGAGGCCGAAGCCAAAGCCGCGAAAGAAAAAGCGGAGTCCCAGGAAGCCGACCGCAACTGCGACGACGCGCGCGCTCAGCTCAGGGCATTGCAGGACGGCCAGCGAATTTCACGCATCGACCGCAACACCGGCGAGCGCACCTTTCTCGAGGACGCAGACCGTCCGGCTGAAATCGCGAGCGTCCAGAAAGCGGTCGACAGCTGGTGCAAGAAGAAGTGACGCGGGCGGCGCCGGCTCAGCGCCGGGCTTTTGCCGGCCGGCGCGCGCGCTGGCCGCGCGCCAGCTTCGGATCCGCAATCAGCGGCCGGTAAATCTCGACCCGATCATGTTCACTCAGGACCGTTGACGGCGGTGCGCGGCGACCGCAGATTCCTGTCAGCATTGAGGCCCGGTCGATCTCGGGATGCTGCGCGGCAATGCCGGATCGCGCGATCGCTTCCTGAATGCTGGTTCCGGCGGGCACTCGCAAGGTCACCACGGTCTGCGAATGCGGCAGCGCGTAAACCACCTCGATCTCGATCAGATCGCCTGGAGTATCAGCCATAAACGCTTTGCGCGCGCCTGACGAAGGCGTCGATCAGGCTGTTGGCAATGTAGCCAAACACCGGCCCGACCAGCCGCACGAGCAGGCGGCTGGAAAATTCGTAATGCAGGCTCAATTCGATCTTGCAGCCGTCACCGAGATCGGTGAACCGCCAGCTGCCCTCGAGCGTCTTGAACGGCCCTTCGAGTAATCTGATCTGCATCAACTGCGGCGCGCGCTTGGCATTCTCGGTGCTGAAACTCTGCCGGATGCCGCGGTAATTGATATGGATGGCCGCGCGGGTAACTTGTGCATCGCGAAAGATAAGCTCGGTGCCGCCGCACCAAGGCAGGAACTCGGGATATTTTTCCACGGCGTCCACCAACGCAAACATGCGTGGCGCGGCGTATCCAACCAGCACTGATTTATTGACTTCAGCCATTTAATGCAACGAAATCGTCGCCCCAGGCGCAGCCATTCATTGCTGCTACAATTCGTGACCGCCGCCAACTATACCGCGACATGAGCATCGCTCAAAACAAAAAAGCTTTCCATGATTATTTCATCGAGCAGACATTCGAGGCCGGCATCGCGCTCGAAGGCTGGGAGGTAAAAGCAATCCGCGCCGGCCGCGTGCAGCTCAAGGAAGCCTACGTGATAGTGCGCAACGGAGAGATTTTTCTGATCGGCTGCCATATCAGCCCGTTGCTGAGCGCATCGACTCATCTGCAACCGGATCCGGTGCGCACCCGCAAATTGCTGCTGCACGCCGAGGAAATCAACCGTTTGATCGGCAGCGTCGAGCGCGCGGGATACACCTTGCTGCCGCTCGAAATGCATTACACCCGCGGCCGCATCAAGCTTCAAATCGGGCTCGCCAAAGGCAAGAAACAGCACGACAAGCGTCAGGCCGAGAAGGAGCGCGACTGGCAGCGCGAGAAGCAGCGCCTGCTGAAAGTCAAATGAGCAGACGCGACAGGAGGAAATGGGGTGGCTGATGGGGCTCGAACCCACGACAACCGGAATCACAATCCGGGACTCTACCAGCTGAGCTACAGCCACCATTGAAACTATGGGGCGCGCGCAATTATGGCGCGCCCGGCGGGACTCGAACCCACAACCCCCGGCTTAGAAGGCCGGTGCTCTATCCGATTGAGCTACGGGCACTCTATCGGGCATAAAATCTACTGATGCTGGTCGGGGTGGAGAGATTTGAACTCCCGACATCCTGGTCCCAAACCAGGCGCGCTACCAGGCTGCGCTACACCCCGGAAAGGCGCGTAATATAACCTTAGCAGCGCTGAGGGTCAATGTAAAATCGGCACCAGGTGATTTTGCCGTAATTACTTGCACCCCCACCGAATTTCTGCTATTAAAGCACCTTTTTTGATGAATCGGAAAGCCTAATGGCTGCGGAATTACATAAACCATTCCCCCCGTACAAAGCGAGGGCGCGGGAGGAATACATGAACCCGAAGCAGCTCGTGCATTTCAGGAAAATGATCGAGGAAATGAAGCGCGGGCTGTCCCAGGATATCGACCGCACGGTGCATACGATGCAGGACGAGGCGACCATTTTTGCCGACCCGAACGACCGCGCGAGCCAGGAATCGGACGTATCGCTCGAGCTGCGCAATCGCGACCGCGAAAGGAAGCTCATCAAGAAGATCGACGAAACGATCGCGCGAATTGATGCCGGCGAATACGGTTATTGCGAAAGCTGCGGAGTTGAAATCGGCCTGAAGCGGCTCGAAGCGCGTCCCACCGCAACGCTGTGCATCGACTGCAAGACGCTCGATGAGCTGCGGGAGAAGCAGATCGCGAAGTGAACCGCGGTGGCGCCAGCGAAAAAGGGCAGCCGAGGCTGCCCTTTTTATTTACGCTGTTGCCGGCCTACTGCACGGTCTGCGGTTGCGGTGCCTGGGCGGCCTCGGCAGCGGCTGCCTTCATGCTCAGGCGCAGCCGGCCTTTGTCGTCGGCCTCGATCACCTTGACGCGCACCGACTGGCCTTCCTTCAGGTGGTCCGAGACTGCATTGACGCGCTCGTTGGCGATTTGCGAGATATGCAACAGCCCGTCCTTGCCGGGCAGCACGCTCACAATGGCGCCGAAATCGAGCAGTTTGAGCACCGTGCCCTCGTATATCCTCCCCACTTCGACGTCGGCGGTGATCTCTTCGATGCGCTTGCGGGCAAGTTCCCCGCCCTCGGGCGACACGCACGCGATCGTCACGGTGCCATCGTCGGCGATGTCGATCGAGGTGCCGGTTTCTTCGGTCAGCGCGCGTATCACCGCGCCGCCCTTGCCGATCACGTCGCGGATTTTCTCCGGCTTGATCTTGATCGTGATCATGCGCGGCGCATAGGC
>JAHFRL010000178.1 GCA_023266235.1 Betaproteobacteria bacterium | reverse complement strand
CCTTGGAAATCGTGGTCCGCCATGTAACGGGTGACGATTTTATCGTTGTCGCCCATGCGTTCGATCATGAAGTCCTCAATCAGCTTGCGGATACCGAGCTCGAACTTGTCGAGCGGATTTGCGAGTGCCGTCTGTATGACCTGCTTGTCCTTGCAGGCCTTCTCTTTGATCTGCTGGAAGAACAGCCGGTCCTCGTCGGTAAACTGCGTGCCGAAGCGTTCGTTCAAAACTTCGATGATCTCGGAAAGCGGCGCTTTCTCTTCTTTCGCCTTGCCGGTACCAACTTCGGTCGGGCTCTTGATGAATTGCGCATCACCTTGTTTCAAGTCGATGGGTCCCGCATAGATTCGTTCCAGCCGGTAGTACTGAAGCTCTACCTCGTCACCAACTTTGACGATGGTGGTATCGCGGTCAAGAGGCAAATGCGGTAAGAGGAAACGCCCAAAACTGTAGAGCATCTCAAGCTCACTATCTGCGTAAGGGATAATCTGGCTCAGGAAGGAATACACCTTTACGTAGCCATTCAACTTATCGCGAAACTCCCGATGCTTATCCTCGTCCGTAATCGCCTTGAACCGGTCTACAGCCGGCTGAAGGTGGCGCTGCATTTGCGCGTGGTCCGAGGGATTCTGGCGTTCAATCGGCTTATAGAAAATCTGCGCGAAGGCTTCGACTTCGCTCCAGTGGTAAACCTGGGCCTGATCGAGTTCGTGTTTCAGCGTTTCCAGCGTCGACGGATCAGATGTTTTCTCTAAGCCCGTCGCGTCGTAATAAGGCTTGAAGGCGCGGTAGATGTTTTCCGCGTCGTTGACGAAATCAAGGACGAACGGCGCATCTTTACGTTTGGCTTCGTTCTTCCCAAGGTCTTCGGGAGTGATCCAGTTGATTTCGCCGTCCCAGTAACTCTCCTCCCCGCTGGAGGGAGTACGCTGCTCTCGCGTCCATGTACGATCCCATTCCTTCAGATTGGGGAGTGACGTCTCAAGCGACTCAGCCAGCGTTTCAAAGAACCCGGCAAGAAGCCTTTGCTCAGACTGGAAATACCAAGGATTGAAACGGACGACCACAACTTGAGGATGTTCCCTAAGCGCATTTCCTCCTGCCTGCGCTCGCCTGCCGCAATCTCTTCAAGTCGCGCCTTCTCGCTCTTCTTGCTGCTGGTGGCGAGGTTCTTGAAAGAACTTTCGTCCTCCAGCCGTGCAATGCGCTCGGCGCTCGCCTGAAAGTTGAGCCGCAAGGGGCGCTCGACCGTGATCTTGTGAAAACCGAAGTCGAGCGCCTTGATAATCTCGGTGGCCAGGATCGCCTTGAACTGCCTCAGGTCGGGGTTGTCTTTCCCGAGATCCCGATACACGTTGCCGCTTCCGCGGATCACTTCGAACCGTTCGCGTTTCATCGTAATATCTCCTTCAATCGTTTCAATCGATCTTTGATCAGATCGATCTCGTGTTTCGGCGTCTTGATGCCCTGGGTGGACTTCTTCTGGAACGCATGTATTACCCAGAGGTCCGCGCCGAGCTGTTCAGTTGAAAGCGGAGATGCCGGTTTGCGCGCGGCCGAGCACCAGCGCGTGAATGTCGCTGGTGCCTTCGAGCGTGTTGACGGTCTCGAGGTTCAGCATGTGGCGGATCACGTGGAATTCGTCCGCGATGCCGTTGCCGCCGTGGATGTCGCGCGCGACGCGAGCGATGTCGAGCGCCTTGCCGGTCGAGTTGCGCTTGAGCAGCGACACCATTTCGGGCGTGGCCTTGCCCTGCTCTCTCAAGCGGCTCACGTGCAGGCAAGCGAGCAGACCGATTGAGATTTCGCTTTGCATGTCGGCGAGCTTTTTCTGGATCAGCTGATTAGCGGCGAGCGGGCGGCCGAACTGCTTGCGGTCGAGCGCGTACTGGCGCGCCGCGTGCCAGCAGAATTCGGCGGCGCCGAGCGCGCCCCAGCAGATGGCGAAGCGCGCGTTGTTGAGGCAACCGAACGGCCCCTTGAGGCCGGACACGCCGGGCAGTAGGTTTTCCTCCGGCACCGGCACCTGGTCCATCACGATTTCTCCGGTCGGCGAGGCGCGCACCGAGAACTTGCCCTCGATCTTGCGCGTGGACAACCCCGGCATGCCGCGCTCGAGGATAAAACCACGGATAACGCCCTGATCGTCCTTCGCCCACACCACCATGATGTCGGCGATCGGCGCGTGCGTGATCCACAGCTTGGTGCCGCTCAAGACGTAGCCGCCATCGACTTTGCGCGCGCGGCTGATCATGCTGCCCGGGTCGGAGCCGTGGTCGGGCTCGGTGAGGCCGAAGCAGCCGAGCAGTTCGCCGGCGGCCATTTTCGGCAGGTACTTCTGGCGCTGCTCCGCGCTGCCGTAAGCGTAGATCGGCGTCATCGCGAGCGCGCCCTGCACCGAGCACGCCGAGCGGTACGCGGTATCGACGCGTTCGAGCTCGCGCATGATGAGTCCGTACGCGACATAGCCGATGCCGGCGCAGCCGTAGTCTTCGAGCGTCGCGCCGAGAAAGCCGAGCGCGCCCATTTCGCGCATCACCTCGACGTCGAATGTTTCGTTGCGGTTGGCGAGCAGGATGCGCGGCGCGAGCTTTTCCTGCGCATACTGGCGCGCGGTGTCGCGGATCAGACGCTCGTCTTCGGTCAACTCCTGCTCGAGCAGGAACGGGTCCTGCCAGTCGAAACGGCCACCGGTGAGTGTGACTGTGGAGGTGTCGCTCATGGTGTCATAATGCTTGTCTTGAACCCGCTTGTCATCAAATTCGGCGGCTACCAGAAACCGGCCTCGATTCATAACCGCGCGGCCGCGTTGTTCGGCGAGCTGCTCACGCGGAAATTCGGTGATCAGATCAACTTTCAGCTGGTCGGCAATGTGCTCGAACTCGGGCGCCAGTCGGGCGATTTGCCGCAGATGGTGCAGAGCGGGGAATTATCCTTGTGCTACATCTCGGCCGTCCGCTTTACCCGGCCGGTGCCCGAGTTCAAGCTGCTGGAGCTCCCCTTCCTGGTCAAGGACCGCAGCTCCGTGCACCGGGCGTTCGATGGGGAGCTGGGCGAGCTGCTGCGACGCCGCATGCGGGATGCCACGCCGGTGCGCCTGCTCGGCCTCTGGGACAATGGTTTTCGCCATCTCTCGAACAAAGTGCGGCCGATCCGCGCGCCGCAGGATTGCCGGGGCCTGCGCATCCGCACCCAGATGAGCCAACTGCATGGCGAGGTCTTCCGCGCGCTCGGCTTCGTGCCGATCGCGGCCGACGTCAAACAGTTCGTGGAAGAGATTGCCGGTCCGACATTCGATGCGCAGGACAATCCGCTGACTAATATTTTTAACTTCGGCATCCATAAGCATCATCGCTACATCACGCTGACCGGCCACTTCTTCGGCGCGACCGTGATGATCTGCAACGAAGATCATTACCAAGGCTGGCCGCCGGAGCTGCAGGCCGCCGTGGATGAAGCAGCCCGGGAAGCGACCGTGCTGCAACGGCGCCTGGCTGCCGCCGAGGATACGACAGTACTGGCAAAGCTCGATCCCCGCGCCAACGAGGTCATCCATCTGACCGCTGCCGAGCACGCTGCATTCGTCGACGCAGTGCAGCCGGTGTGCGCCAAGTACCGCAAGGAACTCGACCCGAAGCTGTTCAGTTATCTTGGATAAAAACGAAAATTGAAACCGCCGATGAACGCAGATAAACGCCGATAAAGGTCAAAGCAATTTAACCGCAGAGAATGCCTCGCGCCTCACCCCTCTCGCCTCTCTCCTCACGCCTCACCAGTTTCTATCACTGCGCTTCGATCTTCGCCGCGCGCACGATTTCCGCGTAGCGCTTGATACCGGCCCGGAATATTTTCTGGAATTCCGCCGGGGTATCGCCGGCAGGCGCGTAGCCGCCGGAGACGAAAAATTCGCGCAGCTTCGGCTCCTGCAGCGCCTTCACGACTTCGGCGTGCAGCCGGTTCACGATCGCGGCCGGGGTTTTCGCGGGCGCGAACAAGCCGTGCCAGCCGGTATCGAAAACGAATCCGGGCAGGCCGCCTTCCGCAATTGTCGGCACATCCGGCAGCGACGCGAGGCGCGCGGCGCCGGTGAAGCCCAGCGCCTGCAGCCGTCCCGCCTTGACATGCGGTATGGCGACGATCGCCGCCGGAAAATGGAGATTGACTTCGCCGCCCAGGACCGCATTGAGCGCCGGCCCTCCGCCCTTGTACGGCACGTGCAGCAGGCGGATCCCCGCCTTCAGGCCGAACAGCTCTCCCGCCAGATGCTGCCCGTTGCCGATTCCCGCCGAGCTGTAGCTCAGCGGCTTGTCCCTGGCCAGCGCGATCAGCTCTTTTACCGAGTGCGCCGGCAACGAGGGATGGGCGACGAACATGTACCCCAGGCCATTGACGAAGTTCGTGATCGGCACGAAATCCTTTTCGGTGGCATAGGGCAGCTTCTTGTAGATAGCGGGATTGACGGCAAAAGAGAAAGACGTGCTCATCAGGGTGTAGCCGTCCGGTGGCGCTTTCGCCACGATATCGCAGCCGATGATCCCGTTCGCTCCGCCGCGATTGTCCACCACGATCGACTGTCCGAGCTGGGGTTCCAGGTTCCTCGCCAGCATGCGCGCGAAGGTGTCCACGTTGCCCCCCGGCGGGAACGGCAACACCAGGCGGATCGGGCGGTTGGGATAAGCCTGCCCCCACGCATTGCTCCCGGCAACAACTGCCAGCGAGGCCAGCATCAGCGCGAGCGCCGCCAGCTTGGCGAGACTTTGCAAATCTTCGCGGGCATCCATGGTCGCCCGCACGCGCTCATCCCGACTGCCGTATATCGTTATTGCGAGCGTCGGCAAGGCGGCCAGGACGACCAGCAGGATGATCCGGCCGCGCGTGCTTAGATTTTTCATGATAGGCGTTTTGTGCCGCACAGATTAACAGCACAGGTTGCGGTGGTTCTCAATCGTGCCGTGATTATGCGCAACTAATTTTTCCTGCGTTCCTCGGGTATTTTGGGCAACTGTTCAATTGACAGCGGTTCGCTGATAATCGTCGCGCCCAGGGTCTTTAGCGATTGGGTCTTGATCTTCTCGTTGTAGAACTGGAAGTTGTTCTTGCCTTCCTCCTTGGCCAGATACATCGCGATATCGGCGTTTTTCATCAACGATTGCTCGTCCTGCGCGTCCGCCGGATACATGCAGATGCCGATGCTCGCCGTTACCCGGCACTCCTGCCCCAGTATGACAACCGGCTTGATGGCGGCGGAGAGGATTTTGCGCGCGACACCGGCGACTTGCTCCGGGTCGCCCACTTCCTGGAGCAACACCACGAATTCGTCGCCGCCCAGACGGGCGACCACATCGCTCGCCCGCAGGCACTCGGTAAAACGTGCGGCGACTTCCTGCAGCAGCTTGTCCCCGGCGTCGTGCCCGAGCGTGTCGTTGATGATCTTGAAGCGGTCCAGATCGATAAACAGCACGGCGAAGTCGCGGTTGTGGCGCAGCGCGTGCGGGATCGCGAGGTTCAACAGTTGGCTGAACATGACCCGGTTCGGCAGCCCGGTCAGGCCGTCGTGAGTGGCCAGGTACTGGATTCGGTCCTCGTCCTGTTTGCGCCAGGTGATGTCCTTGCCGACGCCGCGATAGCCCCTGAAAGCGCCGGCCCCGTCGAATACGGGCTCGCCGCTGATGCTGATCCAGACCTTCTCGCCGGATTCATCCAGCCGGCACAGCTCCAGGTCACGGAACGGCTGGTGCGCCTCCAGAGTCGCGATGTGGTCGGCCCAGGCCTCCGCTGTCATATTGATGTAGTTCTGTTCCCAGCGCTTCTTGCCGACAATAGGCCCGATCGCGCCCTTATTGGCCTGTTCCGAACCGGTTCCCTTTATCGAGGTGAAGCGGAACTGATCGTCCTGCTCCCAGTACAGGTCGGACGACAGCTCGGTCAGGCTCCGGAAGCGCGCCTCGCTTTCGCGCAGCGCCGCCTCGGCGCGCTTGCGCTCGGTGATGTCCTGCACCATGATGATGACGGTCTCCACGCTGCCGTCCTGGCGCCGCACGCATCTGCACTCCATCGTGGTATCGACGATCCCGCCGTCCTTGCGCAAAAAGCGCTTGTCGAACTGGAAGGAATCGAACTCGCCCGCCGCCAGCCGCTTGAACAGCGCCAGGTTGGCAGCGAGATCGTCGGGGTGAGTGATTTCCGTCCAGGCCAGCTCCATCAGCTCCTCGCGCGGATAGCCCAGCATCCCGCACATGTAATCGTTAACCTGCAACCAGCGCTTGCTGGTGGGCGAGGTAACGGCCAGGCCGACGAAAGGCAGGTCGTAGAACAGCCGGAGCAGCCGGTCCTTGTCTGCGGACTGCGCGATCAGCGCAACCTGCTGCCGCTGCGCCTGCTCGGCGGCAAGACGCTCGCGGATGTCCCGGCAGATGGCGGCGACGATGTAGCCGTTCCCGGAGCGCTGCACGTGCCGGATCGATTCGAAAGGTATTGTCGAGCCATCCTTGCAGCGAAAGTAGCTGCGCATGCCGCTAGGTCTGGAAGGATTGGCGATGAGCTCGTCAAGGGCTTGCGCGAGCTCACCTCGACTTTCCGGAAGCAATTCCTGCGGACTCATTTTGAGCAGCTCTTCGCGGGAGTAGCCGAGTAACTTGCATGCGGTCTGGTTCACATCCACATAGCGCATGGTATTGCGATCGACCAGCAAGATCATGTCCGCCGAATTGTCCAGGGCGGCGCGAAACAAGCGCTGTTCTTCCTCCGCCTGCTTGCGCTGCAGGAACTGCCCGATCTGGCCGCCGATCACGCGTACTGCTTGCAGCAGCCGGTCATCCGGTTCACGGACTTCACGGCTGTTGAAACCGAGCACGCCGACCGTTTTTCCTTCCATCATGACCGGAAAAGCAAAGGCGCCACGCGTGCTGGCATCGCGGTGAAGAGCCTTGGATTGCACACGGGGATCTTTGCTGATATCGGCGACCCAAAGCGGCTGTCCCGACTGCCATACCCAGCCTGTCAATCCGACGCCCTGGGCGAAAACCACGTCACGCGATCCCTCGATAAATCGCTCGACCGTCGCATCCGGCACGCTCCAGAACTCCGCAAAGCGCAGCACGCCGGCTTCATTGTCCACGCGAAAATATCGACCGCACTGCCATCCCTGCGTTTCGCATACGGCGCGGATCACGGATTTCAATGCCGCGGACACGTTATCCGCGTCAGCGAGGCAGCGGGTCACCAAGTGCTCGAGCCGCAGCGCAGCGCCGGAATCCCGTTTCTTCGCGATCCGCTTCCTCGCTTTCGTATCTTTTTTTGCCCTCATGACGTACCGTCCCGCTTGCTTATTTCGATGCCACCTGGACAGATGTTGCGTAATAACCCATCTCCAACAAGTCATTGTACTGAATTCGCGGCCGCGCCGCGCAATCCAAAACCGTTAAGTTGCCCGACGTTCCGCGAGCAGTTTCGTCAGTTGCTCGACCGGCAGCGGCTTGCTGAACAAATAGCCCTGGAACTCGTCGCACTTGAGCAGCCGCAGCAACTTCGATTGCTCGTCCGTTTCCACCCCTTCGGCGATCACCTTCAGATTCATGGTACGCGCCAGCGTGATGATGGTCGACACGATGGCCATGTTATCCGGGTTCGTCGTCATGTCCCGCACAAAAGCGATGTCGATCTTCAACGCGGTAAGCGGCAGCCGAGTCAGGTAGCGCAGCGATGAATGGCCCGTGCCAAAATCGTCAATCGCAATTCCCACTCCGAGTTCCCTGACGAGTTTCAGCTTTTCGATACTGGACTCGATGTCTTCCATGATCATGCTTTCGGTGATCTCCAGATCCAGGCCATGATCGGGTTTGCCCGCGATCGCGATCGCTTGCTGCACCGACGTGGCGAATTCCTTGCGTTTTAATTGTACCTGCGACACGTTGACCGCGATCGGCAGCGGCGGCAAGCCTGCCGCCCGCCATACCGCGTATTGCGACACCGCTTGTTTCATTGCCCATGCGCCCACTTCGACGATCATGCCCGTTTCTTCGAGCAACGGAATAAACAGCATGGGCGGCACCAGCCCCGTGCCGGGGTCGTTCCAGCGGATC
>JAHFRL010000253.1 GCA_023266235.1 Betaproteobacteria bacterium | reverse complement strand
GTCTGGCGCGTGACTACGAGCGCTTGGCGCAAACCCTTGCCGGATTCCATTACCTCGCCTTTGCCTGCCTCATGCTCCATCGAATCATTCCATTCATCTCAAGTTCATAACAGGCTCTAGGTCTTCCACTCCCCGCTTGTCAGCTTCGCGGCGATTTCCGCCGCCGGCAGGGACTTGCTGAACAAAAAACCCTGCATGCTGTCGCACTTGAGCAGCCTGAGCAGATTGCGCTGCTCCTCGGTTTCCACGCCTTCCGCGACGACCTCCAGATTGAGCGTGTGCGCGAGTGAAATGATGGTCGAAACGATCGCCAAGCTGTCCGAGCTGCTCGCCATGCTCATGATGAACGCGCGATCGATTTTCAGGGCATTGATCGGCAATTTCGCGATGTAGCTGAGCGAGGAATAGCCGGTGCCGAAATCGTCGATCACAACCCCGATCTCCATCTCTCTGATCGCAGTGAGCTTGACGATGTTGTCCTCGATGTTCTCCATGATCAGGCTTTCCGTGATTTCGAGGTCCAGCCCGCCGGGCTCTTGTCCGGAATCTTCGATCGCGCGTTTTACAATACCGACGAAATCCTTCTGCCGCAACTGAATCGCGGACACGTTTACCTCGACGCGCGGCGGGCGCAGTCCTTTTGCCGTCCACTCGCGGCGGTCCAGAATGGCTTTGCGGATCGCCCACACACCGACGTCGAGTATCATCCCGGTTTCTTCCAGCAGCGGGATGAATTTCCCGGGCGGAACCAGGCCCGTTTCCGGATCGTTCCAGCGGATCAAGGCTTCGAGCCCGCTGATGCGCCCCTTGGCAAGATCGACCTTGGGCTGATAGTGCAGCGTAAACTGCTCCTGCTCGATGGCCCTGCGCATTTTGTTTTCGAGCAATAGCGTTTCAGCGACCGCTGCGTTCATCTTGGGATGATAGAAAAGATACTTGTCCCTGCCCGCCTGGGCTTTTTTCAACGCGGCTTCAGCGTTCTTGAACAACGTATCGGCATCTTCGCCATCGGTCGGGAAAATGGCGATCCCCGCGGTCAGCGAAACCCCAATTTCCTTACCGTCGATGGTGACGGGTAAGCTGAATGAGTCAGCGACCGTTTTCTCAAGCAGATGCGCGACCTCAGGCGCTTCGTTGATGTTCGAGAGAATTCCGGCAAAGCAGTCGGCGGCAATACGCGCCACATGGTCGGGCTCCGGCCAAAGCCGACTGAGCCGTTGCGCAACCTCGCGCAGCAACGCATCGCCAGCGTGTCGCCCCAGCGTGTCGTTAATGTGGCGGAAGCGTTTGATGTCACACAGCAGCACGGCCACCTTGCTCCTGCTCTGCTTGACGCTCTGTATCGCATGTGCCAGACGGTCGTGAAACAATGCACGGTTGGGCAGTCCGGTGGGGGCATCGTAGTAGGCGAGATAATTGAGCTTTTCTTCCTTGGCGATATAGGCGAGCGCAAACGAGACGTCCGCCGCCAGTTCGTCGAGGAGCGCGAGTTCGTCTGCGTCGAAAAACCCCTGCCCCGGTGCGAATAGAGCGCAAAGAGCCACGACCTTGTCATCCACCACCAACGGCATGCACACTGTGGAAAGGCAGCCCTTGCTGATCGCTTCCTGGCGCAGTACTCCCCCCGGCAGACTGACCTCGATATCGTTGTTGATGGCCGGCCGCCGCGTCTGGATCGCCTCGCTCAGCGTTCCCCGCGCGGCGTTGATGGTCGTCCAGCTCACCGAACGCGCGGCGTCTGGCGAAAATCCAACCCACGCAACCGCCCGGACTTCCTGTTTTTCCGGATCCAGCGACGCGATCCACGCCAGTTCGAACTTCCCTTGTTCGGCGGCGATGCGGCAGGTTTCCCGCAACAGCGTTTCCCGCTCACGGATGCGGACGATAGCGGCGTTGATCTCGCTCGACACCGCGCGGATCCGCGACAGCTTATCGAGTTTCTCCTGCCTCACGATCGCTTGCAGCGCATACGAGACGTCTCCCGCGAGCTCATCGAGCAGCTTCAATTCATCAGCGGTGAAAAAATTCGCCTCTTGCGCGAACAGCGCGAGAATTCCCGCCACCGAATCGTCAACCAGCAACGGGAATACGGCGAGCGAACGATAGCCGCGCCTGATCGCTTCTTTTCTGCACGCCCCTCCAATGTACGGAGCAGAGGTGAAATCGTGAATGACTGCAGGCCGCTTCTCCCGTATCGCGCGGCCGACCGCACCCTGGCCCGCCGGCACGTCGCTGCGCGCGGTGATCTTGTCGAGGTTAACTAACTCGTTATCGATTCCGGCCCACGCGACGGGGCTCACATCGAGTGTATTGGAATCCAGCATGCCGATCCACGCTATCCCGAACTGCCCATGCTCCACGGCGATGCGGCACGCCTCGCGGAACAGCTCCATCTGGTCGCGCACGCGCACGATGGTCGAATTGATGCCGCTCAGAACCGCGTGGATGCGGCTGAGACGCGCGACCTTCTCCTCGGCGCGCAGGCGGTCGGTGTAATCAATGGCAATGCCGCCCACCAACATGGGGCGCCCATCGCGGTCGCGGATCGGAAATTTGTGCACCAGATAATGATGCGCGCCGTCCGGCCCCGGGAACGTCTCGATGCTGTGCAAGGCGTCATTTCTGTCGATCACCAGCCGGTCGTTGTTTTCAAGCTGCGCGGCCAGCTCGGGCCACAGGTTGCCGTCGGTGCGGC
>JAHFRL010000177.1 GCA_023266235.1 Betaproteobacteria bacterium | reverse complement strand
GTGGTGGACGGCTACCGTGTGATGTACTCGCATCCCAGGAAATTTCCATTCGCGAGACTGAAGGCCGAACGATCCGACCCCTCGAAATATGCCGAGGATAAGCGGATCGTCACACTGCACTTGATGGAGATGGAGCAGGCGGATGGCAACGTGGAGCTGGTCACCTTCTCCGCTCAAGGCTTCTCGGGGCAAACACTCACGAAAAAAGAATTGGCCGGAACCACGCTGGGGATGACCCAGATTTTTTCGGATGAAGACTCGGTGATCGTCACGATTTTTTTCCTGAATCAGTTGCCGGAGAATCGCAAATTCCAGACTTACGAGGAATTCCTCGCACTGCGCGACGGTTTTGTTCGCGGCTATCTCGAATGCGTGGCCAAGAAACAGTCCGCCCTGGCCTTTTCCCGGTGACGGGGGTTCGCTTCGCTTTTCTTCGCGTCCTTTGCGACCTTCGCGGTGAGGCTTTTGATCCGATTGCCTTCAGGCGGGTTTCACAAACCCCGCCGGCAGCGTCTCCTCGAACGATTTCCTGCCCGCGATGCGGTCGAACCAGCGCTTGAGCCGCGGATGCTTCGCCCGCCAATCGTGCGGATAACGCAGATCGATGTACTGGCACGCGACGCCTAATACGAGATCGGCAAGGCTGAACATCGATCCCACCAGGAACGTCCCGTCCCGGTAAGCGTGATCAGCGCTCGAAAAGGCGCGCGCGATGCGCGCTTCCTCGCGCTGCATTTTCTCCGGCATCTGCTTGTCCTCCGGGCGGCGTGTTTCGAGCACGCGCGCGACGGTCGCGTCGATCATGCCGTTGCCGAGCGCCTGCCACCACTGCGACTGCCAGTAGCCCGCGGCATCCTTCGGCTGCAACGGCTTGCCGTCGAGGCTATCGAGGTAATGCACGATCAGCGCCGACTCGAACAGGTAGTTGTCGGGACCGATCTGCAGCACCGGCACTTTGCCGAGCGGGTTGCGCGCTGCGATCCCGTTGTCGGCAGCCCACGCGTCCACCACCACGAATTCGCACGCGATGTTTTTTTCCCTGAGCAGTACGCGCGCCTTGCGCACGTACGGCGAAAACGGCGAGCCGTACAACTTCATTTTTTTCTCCCTGATTGATCAAAAACGACAGTTAGACACGGATGGACACCGATCAGCCGGGTAAATGGTGAATAGTAAATAGGGAATGGTAAATCCGGAACCCCGCTTCGAACGGCATACCCCGCAATTCACCATTTCCAATTCCCCATTACCGATTCACCGGTTTTTGATCTTATCCGCGCTAATCCGCGTTCATCGGCGGTTCCGATTGGGCGCTCAATCAACCTGCGCGCCGGTCAGCCTGATCAGCCGCGCGTACTTGTCGTAATCAGCCTTGAGCCGCGCCCCGAACTCCTCCGGCGTGCTGGGCCACGGATCGAGTGCCTGACCCGACAGGCTCTGCGCGACTTCCGGCAACCGCAGGATCTTGTTGATTTCGGCGTTGAGCTTGTCGATGATCGACTTGGGCATGCCTGCCGGCGCGAACACGCCGATCCAGGGGCTCATCTCATAGCCCGGCACGCCGGTCTCGGCGATGGTCGGCACATCCGGCAGCGCGCCCGAACGCCGGACCGCGGACACTCCGAGCGCGCGCAGCCGTCCTGACCTGATATGCGCGATTACCGATGCAACGGTCGCAAACGAGGCTTGAGCCTCCCCCGCGAGCAACGCGATCACCGCCGGCCCGCCGCCCTTGTACGGCAAATGCACCAGCGTAGTACCCGTCATCGACGCGAGCAGCGCCATCGACAGGTGCGGGATGCTGCCATTGCCGGCGGTGGAGTAAAGAATCTCACCGGGCCGCGCTTTGGCGAGCGCGATGAATTCCCGCACGGATTTCACCGGCAGCGACGGATGAACGGTGAGCACGGCCATCTGCCCGGTGAGAAGGCCGACCGGCGCGAAATCCCCGAGCGTGTCGTACGGCAGCTTCTTGTATAGATGCGCGTTGCCGACGTGCGTGATCGAATGAACCATGATGGTGTAGCCGTCGGGCGGCGCCTTCGCCACGACGTCGGAACCGATCGTGCCTCCCGCGCCGCCGCGATTGTCGATCGTGAACTGCTGCCCAAGCGATTCCGACAGCTTCTGCATCACGATGCGGCCCGCGATGTCGTTGCCCCCGCCCGGCGGCCACGGAATCACCACGCGCACCGGCTTCGCAGGATATGACTGGGCCCCGGCGAGACCGGCGGCCAGCCACGAGACGGCAAGCGACGCCGCAACAGCATGAGACAGCAATCGCATCGCCCCCCTTCGATCAGTCGATCCGGGCGCCGGTCAGCTTGATCAGCTTCGCATACTTCTCGTAGTCCGCTTTCAGCCTGGCATCGAACTCATCGGGCGTGCCGCCCCAGGGATCGAGCGCCTGGCTGGCCAGGCTCTTGCTGACATCCGGAAGCTTCAACGCCTTGTTGATCTCGGCATTGAGGCGGCTGATGATTTCTTTCGGTGTGCCGGCAGGCGCAAATACCGCGATCCAAGGATTCATTTCGTAGCCGGGCACGCCGGATTCACCTATCGTCGGGATGTCGGGCAGCACGCCCGAGCGTTGTGCGGACGAAACGCCGAGCGGACGCAGCCGCCCCGAGTGAATGTGGGTGAGCACCGTGGAAATCGTCGCCAGCGAAGCCTGCGTCTCGCCCGATACCAGCGCAGTGACCTGCGGGCCGCCGCCCTTGTACGGCACGTGCACGATCTTGATGCCGGTCATCGCAATGAACAATGCCATCGACAGGTGCGGCGCGCTGCCGTTGCCGGACGACGAATAGTTGATCTGCGCGGGTCTGGATTTTGCGAGCGCGATGAATTCAGCCGCCGATTTGACCGGCAGCGACGGATGCACTGTCAGCACCCCGGGTTGCGCCGCCAGCAGCCCGACGCCGACAAAATCCTTGAGCGTGTCGTAGGGCAGCTTCTTGTAGATCGTCGCGTTGCCGAGATGGGTGGTCGAATGCACCATCAGCGTGTAGCCGTCGCCGGGCGCTTTCGCCACCACATCGGCGCCTATGCTGCCGGCGGCGCCGGCACGGTTGTCGATCACGAACTGCTGGCCCAGACTTTCCGCCACTTTCTGCAGCACGATGCGGCCGACCACGTCGTTGGAGCCGCCCGCCGGCCAGGGAATCACCACGCGCACCGGTTTGTTTGGGTACGGCTGCGCCGGCACACCACCCGCCGCCAGCATCAGCGACAGTGCTGCAAATAACATCGAGCGATTCATGGCAAACCTCCTTCTTACTTTTTTTGTGTCACCGCCAGGACCCATTATCAGCAAAAGCCGCCCCCGGTTCAATCTCCGGCCGCCCGCCTGAAGTAGCGAAGGATAAGCAGCGGCGCATGATTCCGTACATCATCAAGAACGGCTGGTGATCGGGCTGCCGCCCGCACTCCGCCACGGCATGATGAAAACGGCTAAAATCACGCCTTAACCGCTGGCGATCCTCAGGAGAAACAAATGGCGCTTCCGCTCGAGGGAGTGAAAGTGTTGGACTTCACCGCCGTGATGGCCGGTCCGTACTGCACGCTGATGCTGGCGGACATGGGCGCCGATGTGATTAAAATCGAGACCTTTCCCGACGGTGACGGCTCGCGCCGCTTCGAGCCCAAGGTCAACGACGAGAGCTACTGCTTCGCGGTGCTGAACCGCAACAAGAAAAGCGTCGCGCTCGACGTGAAGCAGCCGCAAGGCAAGGAAATCTTCATGCAGCTCGCCGCCAAGGCCGACATCATCGTCGAGAATTACCGGCCCGGCGTGACGCGCAAGCTCGGCGTCGATTACGAGACGGTGAAAAAGGTCAATCCGGCCATCATCTACGCGTCGATCTCCGGCTTCGGCCAGACCGGCCCCTACGGCAGGAAAGGCGGCTTCGACATCATCGCGCAGGGCATGAGCGGCATCATGCGCATGACCGGCGAAGCGGGCGGCCGCCCCGCCAAGGTCGGCATCGCGATGAACGACATCGCCGCCGGCACCACCGCGCTCTACGCGATACTCGGTTCCTACATCAAGAAGCTGAAGACCGGCGAAGGCATGTATCTCGAAACTTCGCTGCTGGAAGCGGGGCTCGCCTGGACCTTCTGGGAGTTCGGCGCTTATTTCGGCTCCGGCGAAATTCCGCTGGCAAACGGCACGCGTCACCGCCGCTCGACGCCCTATCAGGCATACAAGACGCAGGACGGCTATGTCACGGTCGGCGCCAACAGCGAGAAATTATGGGGCAATTTTTGCACGCAGGTGATCGAAAAGCCGCAGTTGATGGAAGACCCGCGTTTCAAGACCCTGCCGGCGCGTTTGAAAAATATCGATGCCCTGCAGAACGAGATCGAGAGGGTGTTCCTGACGCGGCCGACGTCGCACTGGGTGCCGAAGCTCGACGCCGCCGCGGTGCCCGCGGGGCCGGTCTACACCTACGATCAGGCGCTCGCCGATCCGCACATCCTGGCGCGCAACATGGTCACCGAGATCGACCACCCGAAAATCGGGCGCATGAAAAACATGGGCTCGCCGGTGAAAACCAGCGGTGAATTCACCAAATTCAGAACGGCGGCGCCGTGGCTCGGCCAGCATTCCGACGAGGTGCTGCAGAGCCTGGGCTACAAAACCGGGCAGATCGCCGCGCTCCACGCGCAGGGCGTCGTTTACGACAAGTACCGCGAGAAGGCGACGGCGTGACGATGCATGACGAATAGCGAGCGAACACCGTTTTCCCCGGTTGCGCATTCCGCATTCAATCAAACACGCCTACGAGGCCGCACTCGGGTTTCTTGCTGATGACCTCGACGGCGCCATTGAGTTCGCCGTCCATGCCGCAGTAGCGCATGCGGTCAACGTCGGTAAACTTCAATTTCACGTGCCCGAGCTTGTATTCGAGCTCGGCGCTGCCTGTCAGCAGCTTGATCGCGGCCTTGCCGGCGACGGCGGCGTCGTCCTCCCACTTGGTGTAGGCATCGCCGCGCCGCCCGTGGATCGAGCACACGCCCGTGCCGAGCCGGCTGTAAAACGCAAACTCCATCACCCGTCCCTTCACCACTTCGACGATAAGCCGCGCCTGGTGGTCATTGGGCCCGGTGCGGCAGGAAAATCTTTCCAGTAACGGCATTTTCGGCGGTTTCGGCGGTTTCGTCGCATCTGCCGCAACCGCCGCAACCGTCCATGCCAGCAACCCGACTGCGATCGTCATCCCGCGCATTGTGGTCCTGTCTGTGTCCTCAGTGCCCTCTGTGTTCTCTGTGGCGAAAAGCCTTTCGTGCCTGCAGCAGCGGCCGCATCAACGGCGAAACCGCTGCCGCGTTGCTTTTCAATGTTGCCCCGGTGTACGGTTCAATTTGCGGTCAAGCCGGCGTCGACGATCACCTTCGCCCACTTGTCGAATTCCGATTTCATGTAGGCGCCGAACTCCTGCGGCGTGCTGGTTTTGACTTCCAAGCCTTGAGTGAACAGCATTTTCTTGACGTCGGGCGCCTGGAGAGCGCGCACGATTTCCGCATTGAGCCGATCGATGATCGGTCGCGGTGTCCTGGTCGCCGTCACGATGCCGTACCAGTTGTCAGCCTCGAAGCCGGGAAGCCCCGATTCGGCGACGGTGGGAAGCTCGGGCAGCACCGCGGAGCGCCCGACGGTCGTGACCGCCAGCGCGCGGATCTTGCCGGCCTTGATCTGCGGCACCGCAGTCGGCGCGGACGAGAATATGAGCTGCACTTGCCCGGCGATCAGATCCACCATCGCCGGCGCGCCGCCCTTGTACGGGATGTGCACCATGTCGACCTTCGCCATGCTCTTGAAGAGTTCCCCTGCCAGGTGGCCCGCGTTGCCCGCACCCGACGAACCGTAGCTCAGATTGCCCGGGTGCGCTTTCGCGAGCGCGATCAGCTCCTGCACCGATTTTGCCGCTACCGACGGATTGACGACCAGCACGTTGCTTTGGGAAGTCGCCCACGTGACCGGCGCGAAGTCGCGCAGTGGATGGTAGTTGAGTCCCTTATAGAGATTGGTATTGACCGCGAGCCCGCCCAGCGAAGCGATCATGATCGTATAGCCGTCGGGCGCCGAATGAGCGGTGATTTCGGAGGCGATGCTGCCGGCGGCGCCAGGGCGATTGTCGACCACCACCTGCTGGCCAAACGCGGCGCTCAGCTTGGAAGAAATCGACCGCGCGACGATGTCGAGCCCGCCGCCCGCCGAATTCGCCGCGATGAACCGGATCGGCTTGCTCGCATAATCCGATTGGGCATGAGCGATCGGCAGCGCGCACGCCAGCGCGATCAAGGCGGCCGCCCGGCACGACACGGCACAAACTTGCGCAGTCTTGTCATTCATCATCGCTTGCTCCTCGTTCGGTGCCGCAATCGTTGTGCGGCGATATTATCGGCGGACCGCACTCATCCGCGCATTGCCCTGACGCGCCGGGTAGCCCTTTGCGCTGCATAATGTAGAATCGAAAATACGGCCTGGACCGCGTGGAACTCGGGGTAAGCCTGCCCGATTCCGCTGGCGAAGCAGGCTTGATTATAGCAAATCGGACAAGGTCGAAACCGGCATCCGGCAGGGGAGCCTGGGGGCACACACATGAAAGCATGGCGCAATCCCCGCATCGTATCGTTTTCGCGCGCGCTCGCGGATTTCAAGTCGGGCAAACAGACGCCGCGCGATTTCCTCGAACGTTGCATCGCCAACGTCGAGAAACACGAATCGCGCGTCAAGGCATTCGTCACGCTCGATCTGAAAGCCGCGCGCAAGGCGGCGGACGAATCGGGCAGGCGCTACAAGGCCGGCACGCCGCTGTCGCCGATTGACGGCTGCCCGGTCGGCATCAAGGACATCATGGCGACCGCCGGCATGCCGACGCAAATGAATTCGCCGGCGTTCAAGGGCTGGCAGTCGGGGCAGGACGCGGCGTGCGTGCACGCCCTGCGCCGGGGCGGCGCGGTCATCTTCGGCAAAACCGTCACCACTGAATTCGCGATCGGATTTTCGGGGCCGACTACCAACCCGTTCGATCCCAAGCGTACGCCAGGCGGCTCGTCGAGCGGCTCGGCTGCCGGAGTAGGTTCGGGAATGATGCCGGTCGGGCTCGGTACGCAAACGCAAGGCTCGACGCTGCGCCCCGCTTCGTACTGCGGCGCGGTCGGTTTCAAGCCGACAATAGGAGCGCTGAACACCGCCGGCATCCATCCGCTGTCCGCCACCTGCGACCATCTTGGCGTGATCGGCGCAACGCTCGACGACGTCTGGCTCACCGCGTCGCAGATTTCGCTCGGCGTCGGCAGCCCTGGCTACGGTTTTCTCAACGGCGCATCGGCGACGCTGCCCGCCGCAGTGCAGCCGGGCAAATTGATCCGGCTCTATACCCGCGGCTGGACCGAGATCGATTCCAACACCGAGGAAGGATTCGAAGATGTCATGCAGGCGCTGGCTGCCGCCGGCGTGGAAATCGTCAGCAAGGAAAACGACCCGCGCGTCGCGGCGTTCGAGGATGCGCTCGAGCGCGACGTCGACGGCGCGCTCGATATCGTCGCCTACGAAATGAAATGGCCGTTCGCGGACTACATCGCGCGTTACGGCAACGTGATCGGCAAGCGCATTCACGGACTTATCGACCGCGCGAACAAAATGACGCCGGCGGATTACGCCGGACTGCTCGAGAAACGCCGTGCGATCCGCCGACACTGCCGCGAGCTTGCGGCAAGCGTTGGCGCCGACAGCTACGTCACGCTCGCCTCATCGGGACCCGCGATTGTGGGCTTCGAATACAGCGGCAGCCGCACCTTCATCGTCTACGGCTCGTGGCTCGGCTTTCCCGCGTTCTCGCTGCCGCTGATGCAATCGGATGGATTGCCGTTCGGGTTGCAATTACTCGGCGTCGATCACCGCGACGGCAATCTCTGCTCTACCGCCCACTGGGTCATGCGCGAATTCAGCTAGGAAAACTCTGATTAAGTCATCCAACCGAAGGTCTTGTACGTTGTAGACGAAGTACGAGACGAATCGAGAGACGAGGAACGATGAAACAGATTACGCTGGCCACCGCGGGATTTGACCGCTACGCAAAGACGACCAAGCGAGCGGAGTTTCTGGCGCAGATGGATCGCGTTGTACCGTGGGACACGCTTTGTGCGCTGGTGTTTCCGGTGTATCCCGAAGCCGGCAACGGCCGCCCGCCCATCGAGCTTGAGCGGATGATTCGAATCCACT